>CALGMJ010000192.1 GCA_937958875.1 uncultured Verrucomicrobiales bacterium
GTTTTCTTTTTTTCATGAAGTCAGAAATATGACGGACTCACTTCAACTCTACAACGCCGCAGTCCGCCCATCGCCGCGAAGCGGCTCTGTTCAACAAGTCAGAGTAGGCAATCAGATACGCGCTGAGAGTTTTCGAAGGCTTGCTTGCTTCGGTGAGAGATTTCTGGTGTTTTAAAGTCAATCGGCGTCAGCGTATCTGATGCCTATCTTCAAACGTTGTCGGTATAATTTCCTGTGCTGTTGAGAGGTGATGCCGATGTGAGGGTCGTTTGTGATTTGGCCAGAATCGTGAGCTGTTAGAGATGACTCACATTCGGAATAGCGGTTGGTTTTGAGATCGATTTTTGGGCGCCCAGCTTTGAGATTTTAAGGAGGTTTGATCGGTGGATCAGCTAAAGGATATGCCTATCTATCATGATTACTTATTCTAAGTAACTCCTTAGGAGACTCAAAGAGTAACTCTAGATCTTGACTCTCTCTGAGAGTGGTGAGGCTTTTTAGGTCACACGACTTGGACGTATTTTTGATTCGAGTTTTCTCTAAGTTTCCCATTATGAGTAATGATTGGGCGGTGGCTGAGTCTCTCACACCTTCCGCCATTTTTTGGTGAGCTAAGAGGTGGAGATGACTGAATTTTTAGTTTCTGGGAGGGAACGAATGTGGATGTCTTGTTGGGGGAAGGCGATTTCGATTTCGGCTTTTCTAAAGGCAGTATCGATGGCGTAGCGGAGTTCGTTTTGAGTTTGAAGGAGATGGGAGATGTCGCCCACGTGTCCTCTGATTTCAAAGTCTAGGGTGCTGTTGCCAAAGTTTTGGAAGAGGACTTGAGGGGCAGGGTCTTTGAGGATGAGGGGGTGGTTATTGAGTAGGGTATTAAGTTCTTTGGTGACTTTGTCCGTATCAGATCCGTAGGCCACTCCGATGGGGATTTCGAAACGGAGGATTTGATCAGAAAGTGTCCAGTTGACGAGTTGGTTGGTGATAAATTCTTTATTTGGTACGAGAAGTTCCCGACTATTGAATTGGCGAATGGTGGTGGCGCGAATTTTGATTTGGGTCACTTTTCCGGAGACGTTACCTACGGTGACGACATCACCGAGACGGATAGGGCGCTCGAATAGGAGGATGATGCCAGCAACGAAGTTGGCGAAAATTTCCTGAAGTCCAAAGCCGATACCGAGGGTGATGGCAGCAGCAAGCCACTGAACTTTACCCCAGGTAATATCGATCTTTCCCAGGGCCAGAACGATGCCAACGAAGATGATGAGGTAGCGCGCGGTGGTAGTGAAGGCGAAGTTTCCTCCATGGCCAAGGTTAAGACGGTTAAATAGGGTGAGACTGAGGAGGCCAGGGATGTTTTTTGCTGCGCTGAAAGTGAGGGCAAAAAAGATGATCGAGAGGAGGAGGTCTTGTAGGCTGACGAAGTTTGTGGAGGGTTGGGTGATTTTGGCGACTTCATTCGCTGGTTTCAGGGCCGATGATAGCTCTGGAATGAGAGAGGGTGTTTGTGGAGATGTCGATGGAGTCGAAGTTTGAGCAGGTTCTTCCCCCCATAGGTGGATTTTATCCAGAGCGGTGAGGGCGGGGAGGGTGCTATGCCAGATTCCCCAGATGCCGAAAAATAGAGTCAGGTAAACGCTGAGGCGGACGAGACGGGTCGTCTGTTCTTCGACTTCAACGACGTCTATGGCTTCGGCTTTGAGTTCCTCTAGGCTGGGGAGGTCAGTATCGGTTTCTCCATGTTCTTCCTTTTCGCGTTCGGCTACGATCGCCTCTCGACGGCGGAGGGCTTGAGCGATGGCTAGGCGGCGGCGAGAGACTAAGATCCAGCGGTTAAAAAAGCGGATGGTGAGAAATCCGAGGACCATGAGAGCAAGGGTGGCTCCGATTTGGGTGCGAAGAGTTAGGACTGAGGAAAAATATCCAAGGGCAGAGGCGATGAGGAAGACTAATGGAATGATGATTCCGAGTAGGTAGGTGATCCGGATGAAGGCTGTAGGCTTCGTGTTGGGGGATTGTAGAATGGAGCGGGAAGGGTGTAGGAAGCGATGGGTCCACCAAAGTACGGGAATCATCGAAATCATGAATACAAGGCGTCCCGAGGTGGTATTTTGTCCGCTCAAGGTGAGGGCTCCTACCGCAAAGACGAGTGGGCTTGAGATGGGGATGAGCCAGAGCAAATTACGATGGATGAGGCGGGCGTGTTCACTGGGAAATTTGAAGTGAGATACGAGGAAGCCATTTGCGTGGGTAAATTGGTAGAGAAGCAGGCTGATAAAGAGAAAGATGCCTAGATTTCTTAGGCCGATGTGATGGCTCGCTGTGTCGTGGATGAGAAAGGCGATTCCTAAAATGAGAGATGGAATCGAGAATGCGAGGAGGATGAGGGAGATGCCTGCTTTTAAGGTGGGGAGGATGCTGGTGCAGTTACGGCGGATAGCTGCCTGATTCCCTGCGCTCGCGATGGTGCTCAGTTGGCGGTAGCGGAAGAGGGGGATTAGGAAAAGGAGGGCAAATAGGGAGGTGGTGAAGAGTTGGTAGGGGAGATTTCTAAGAAGCGATTGTGTCGCCTGAGAGAGGCGGGATGGACTAAAAAGTGCAGTGAGGCGTCGCCATTCTGCTCTTGGTTCCTGGAGTGATATCGGTTGGGTGCTTCTAATCCAGAGAAGACGCTGATCTAGGAAGGTGGAATATTCCTTGATCTCTGCGATGGTGAGTTTGGTCAGGGTGCTTCCTTTAGTAAGGCTTTCGGAGAGGAGGCGGTAGTCTTCGGAAAGCTTCGAAAGAAGTTCGCTGCGTTGAGCGAGGAGGCTGTTGACAAACTCTTGCTGAAGTTCTGGGTGCGCTTCAAAGAGCCTTGCAGAAAAGGTGGGGGGGGAAATGATTTTGTTGTTAATTTTTAACTTCTCAATTTGAGCTTGAGCGGTCTTTTTCACCTGAGTGTCAAGCTGTCGGGAGAGTTCACCGGTGCTGGGGAGGCGTCGGCGTTGTTCGCGGAGAAGGATACCGGTTTCCGTATCGATTCCGATTTGAGCTCCTTCGAGGAGGGTGATTCGTTGTTTAGCGCTTTCTTCTTGGTCTTGGATGCGCTCTCGGATTCGTTCGATTTCTTCCTGGTATTGGTTTGCTTGGTTGATACGCGGTTGAAGTTCTCGTTCGTTGAGCTCTTTTATCTCGTCAATGAGCTTAGAGATTTTTGGGATGTGTGCGGCCTTGGTGGCTGCGTCGGCAAGGGTTTGACGGGTATCGGCAGCCTTCTCAGCGCGAAGTTTTGTGATTAGCTCCCGTAGCCGCTGCTGGAGTTTACTGAGGATTTCAAGATGTTCGTTTCGCTGTTTGAGACGCTGCGGGAGAGTTTCAGCGCGGGATTTCAGAAGTTTTTGTTCGGCGAGGTATTGGGCTAGAGTCGCTTCTAGGAAGGCTTGTTGATGTTGGGCTCTTTGGTGAGTGGCGGCGTCTAGTTCGCCGCCTGAAAGTGGGGGGATGTTCAGGCTAGCGAGCTGTTCCTTTGTACTTGAAATAAGAGTGGCTAGGGTAGCGCTACGAACGGTTGATTGGTCAGCTTCCGTGGTGAGTTTATCGAGCTGCATCTGGTTCGCGTCGATAGCGGAGCTGACCGTTTCAAGAGCGGTAAGTTGTTCAGCGAGTTCTGCACTCGTATTGGGAAGGATCGGGAGGGTTAGCGCAGGGAGGTTTTCAAGTTGTTTTGACTCTTTTTGGTATTCGTCAGAAAGGGCAAGAGCTTGTTCTCGCTGGGATGAGAAATTGAGAGCGTCTTGCCAGAGCTGGCTCGCCTTCTGGGCTTGATCTTTGTTTTCGAGAGATTTAGCCGTTTCGAAATTTTCAGCGAGTTTCTCTTGGGAGAAAATTTCTCCACCGAGGGGGAGCAGAGAGAGGAGGAAAAGCAGGAAAATCTTCACGACTGGCGAATCATAAAAAAGAGCTTCCTGAATAGGAAGCTCTGAGCACTAGGGATTTTCCTGATCTCGTAATCCGGTCGATAAAATTTGCTCAGTTTTTAAGGAACTGGGACGTGTGCAAGGAGGCGTGAGACGACTTCATCTGTCGTGATGTTTTCGGCCTCAGCTTCGTAGGAAAGGAGGATTCGATGGCGCAGGATCTCGGGGGCGAGATTTTTTACATCAGCTGGAGTGACAAAAGCGCGGGACTCGAGAAAGGCACGAGCACGGGCAGCGAGGGCAAAGTTGATAGTGGCACGAGGTGAGGCACCAGCTTCAACCAGGTTTTTCAGGGAGCTATCGTACTTCTCAGGTTCGCGTGTAGCCTGCACGAGATCAACGATGTATCCACGGACTGCCGGGTCGATATAGATTTGATCTACGAGCTTCAGGCTGGCGGAGATTGCCTCCGGGGTGGTGATAGAGCGTGTTTCTTCCTTAGGCGCATTTGTCGCCATGCGCTCAAGAATTGCGAGTTCTTCATCGCGGGTCGGATAGTCAACGGTGACTTTAAGGAGGAATCGGTCGAGCTGTGCTTCTGGAAGTTGATAGGTTCCTTCTTGGTCAATGGGGTTCTGAGTCGCAAGGACGAGGAAGGGATCAGGCAGGGGGTAGCTTTTATCTCCGATGGTGACTTGGCGTTCCTGCATGGCCTCGAGGAGGGCGGCTTGAACTTTTGCAGGTGCGCGGTTCACTTCATCAGCCAAGATGAGATTAGCGAAGATGGGGCCAAGCTTGGCCTCAAAGGTGCGCTGCTCTGGATGATAAATCATCGTTCCCAGGAGGTCGGCAGGGAGAAGGTCAGGGGTGAACTGGATCCGGGCAAATTGAGCCTGGAGCGTTCCGGCGAGGGCCTTGACGGCGAGGGTTTTCGCAAGTCCAGGAACTCCTTCGAGGAGAACGTGACCATTGCTGAGTAAACCGATAATGAGTTTTTCGACGAGGTTGTCCTGCCCGACGAGAACACGGGACATTTCGTGACGGAGATCAGCGACCCATGCGCTGGATTTAGTGATTTCTTGCTGAAGTGCTTCGGCGTCCATTTTTTCTAGGCGGGAGATTGCCAGAATTTGAGCCGAGGGCACGATCAAAAAACTAGCTTACGCGTTTTCCTTGTGAGTTGTCGCGTGAGCCGTCATTCTCTGCCCATGTCCGTTCCGCAGAACACGATTGCTCTGGTCTATGATTATGACCAGACATTGAGTCCTGCCTACATGCAGGATGATGTTCTTTTTCCGAAGTTTGGGATCAATCCGGAGCAGTTCTGGAATAAGTGTAATCAACTGGTGAAGAACCAATCTTGGGATGGAGAACTCGCTTATATGAAGTGTCTGTTGGATTATCTGGGAATGGATAACGTTTCTAATGCTGATCTCACGGAGTTAGGCAAGGGGTTGAGTTATTATCCCGGAGTGGAGGATATTTTTCATGAAATCTCTGAGACCTGTATTCGTCCAGAGCATGAATCGGCTGGAATTAAAATCGAACACTACATTGTTTCATCAGGTTTAAAGGCGCTGTTAGATGGCTGCTCGCTGAAGGAAAAGGTGAAGGCGATTTTCGGGTGCGAGTATGGCGAAGATGAGAATGGGCGCATTAGTTTTCCTAAGCGAACGATCTCTCATACGACGAAGACCCAGTATCTTTTCCGTATCAATAAAGGGATGCTGGCTCCTGAAGATGATGTGAACGATCATATGCCGCCGGAGGCGAGGCCTATCCCATTTCAAAATATGATCTACGTGGGAGATGGTCCTACTGATGTGCCCTGTTTTACCGTGATGCGTAAGAATGGTGGTCACGGCATTGCGGTGTATAATCCAAAGGATCTGACCGGCCGCAGTTTCAGAAAGTGTTACCAGCTCTGCACTCATGCGAATCGGGTAAAGCACATCGCGCCTGCTGATTACCGAAAAGGGAGCCATCTCAGACTTCTGTTAGAGGAGATGGTGAAAGAAGTGGCAGACCGTATCTTGAAGGAGCGGCTGGAGGAGCGTGAGCACGGACGGGTGGCTGCACCTGGTTTTTAGAAAAAAGTTTCAACTACATGAAAGACGAGAAATTTCACTTCATCGGGGTCTGCGGAACGGCCATGGGATCAGTGGCGGCAGGAATGGTCGAGCGAGGGTATCAAGTGACTGGGTCAGACCAGGCGGTCTATCCTCCGATGTCTGATTTTTTAGCAGAAAAAGGAATTGAGATCACAGAGGGATACGCTGCAGAGAATATCCCGGCGGATGCGACGACGGTGGTGATTGGAAATGCGATCAGCCGCGGGAATGATGAGGCGGAAGCGGTTTTAAATCGACGACTTCTCTATCGTTCTCTGCCTGAGGTGCTGAAGGAATATTTTCTTCGAGGTCATCGGAACCTAGTAGTGAGTGGAACCCATGGAAAGACCACGACGAGTTCGCTCTTGGCGTGGATATTCGAGTCAGCGGGGAAAAATCCTAGTTTCATGATCGGGGGGATTCCAAGAAACTTTGGCCAAGGAGCCCGATTCACCGATTCTGAATTTGTTGTGATGGAGGGGGATGAATATGACACCGCCTTCTTTGATAAGCGGTCGAAATTTCTTCACTATCTCCCTGAGGTCGTCGTGATTAACAATATCGAATTTGATCACGCTGATATTTACGACTCTCTGGAAGAGATTAAACTGACCTTTGAGCGTCAGCTGAAAATCGTCCCGCAGAATGGCGTCGCTTACATCAATGGCGATGATCAGAATTGTCTGTCAGTTGCCGAGGGCGCGGCGTGTCCTGTGCGAAGAGTCGGTCTTGGTGAAAACTGCGACTTACAGATTACCGAAATCATTTATGAGCAGGGCGGGAGCCGTTTCAAGCTCGATGGTGATGTGTATGACCTGCCGATGGTGGGAGAATTCAATGTGCGAAATGCTGCGATGGCGGTGATGGCTGCAAAATCCGGCGGTTTACCAGTCGGTGAGATTCAAAAAGGCCTCTCGAGCTTCGAAGGAATTGCGCGTAGGCAGGAAGAGCGTGGGAGCGTGAATGGGATTGCTGTCGTTGATGACTTTGCTCACCATCCGACCGCGATTGGTCTCGCTATCCGGGCACTACGTCAGCGGTATGAAGGTCGCCGACTGTGGGTCATCTTTGAGCCTCGCTCGAATACGACGCGTCGTAATATTTTCCAGAATGATCTCGCTGAAGCCCTCGGAGAAGCGGATTTGGTGGTTTTACCCGCTGTGCCGGATCCTGAGAAGGTTGCGGTGGAGGAGCGTCTAGATCCTGAAAAACTCGTTTCCGATATTCAAAATTCAGGCACTGAGGCGTGGTATCTTGGAGAGGTGGATGAAATCGTCTCTCACGTGACTGGGCGTGCGATCGAAGGGGATGTGATTGCTGTTCTCAGTAATGGTGGTTTCGGTGGAATTCACCCGAAACTTTTGGCAGCATTAAAAAAAGAATGAGCAATTTCCCTCTTCGCAGGTCTTATGCTATAGCATGGCCTTAGTGGTTGAAGAGAACGATCAGTTAAAAGTTCGTAAGCGCATTAAGTTTAAGGTTCCTCCTAAGCGGAGAGGAGTCAAACTAGTGCGCCCTGGTTGGAATCTTCCCACGATGGGTGCTTTACTTATGGTTCTGATCCATTGCTTGATTGAAGTTACCGGAGGTATTCAGACTCATCAGGAGCTTTATCACTACCTCGGGATTTCTTGGTTTCAGCTTGGTCAGGGATATGTGTGGGGCTTATTCACACATAGCTTTCTTCACGGGAGCTGGACTCATGTGGGACTAAACGCTCTTTTGTTTTTCTACGCGAGTGCTCGTGTGGGCCACATTCTGTCAGCTCGTAAAATTACCCTCCTGTTCTTTGGTGCATCTGCTCTAGCTGGGCTGATGCACTCGATGATGCAGGGGCTTTTCCCAGTCTTGCTGCAATGGCCTCTGGTAGGAGCTTCAGGCGGGGTGATCGGGTTGCTGCTCGCTCAGACCGAGATTTTTCCTGACTCTCGCATGCTTTTGCTTCCGGTGTCGGGGCGAAATATGGGGCGAGGTGTTTTAGTCTCGAGCTTACTTCTATTTTTGCTTACTCCCGGTCTTGGGGTTCCAGCCTTCTCTCAGGTGGGGACCTTTGTGGGAGGCTTATGCGGAGAGGATCTCTTTATGATTGGGCATTTCTACCACTTCATAGGGGGGCTGGTAGGTTTACTCCTAGTAGGTCGTCTTCTTCCGCCGATGATTACGCTCGACCAATTGCAGGCCGAGCGCGCTCGGAATGAGAGATCCGCACATTGAGCTTTAATGCTAGCGTTTGCTCTGTTTTGCCCGTCCGCGGATTTTAGGGGATGTTCCAGGAGCGGTTCTATTTAAGCCGCGTAAAAGTTGAGGCTTTGATTGACGGAGAGCAGGGCGTTTCGCTCTTTCTGGAACATTTACCTTAGTAGGTGCTGGAGCGGGGCGGCGAAAGACCGGCTGTCCAGATAGTTGTTGCGTCTCTTTAACAGATCGACCGGTACGGTTTTTCTGTAGTGAGGAGAGCTTGCCAAGCTGATGGCGCTTGGGCTTGTATTGATTTTCCTTTTTTCGGTCATGTCGGTCATGTCGGTCATGTCGGTCATGTCGCGTGTGACGATCGCGACGATGGCTGTCATACCGGCGATGATCTCGATAATGGCGATCCTTGTAGTAACCGTAGTTGGATCCGTAGTGAGTCCGGTGTGAACGGTTACAGCGACAATCATAGTAGCCACAACTATGGCAGCGAACTCGACGGTAGGGAGAATATGAAGAATACCCGTAATGAGAGCGGTGGCTTACAGCGTAGCTTCCAGAGCCGGTGCCATGGCCGACGCCTGCTCCATAAGTATCGAGATCAGAGCAAGAACTGAGACTAAATGCTGCTACCACAGCGCCCAGTGCTGAAATGAGTTTTAGAAATCGTTTCATGATCATGACTTTAGGACAAAAAGAGCTTCGAAGATATTCACTTTTTCCAAAATCTGATCTGCCATTGACGCTTTCAAAAACGCCTGATTCACTCCGCCTCGCATATGGCGCAACAAACAATACTCGTAGCAGGTGGGGCTGGATACATTGGCTCTCATACCGTCCGTCTTCTTCACAGAGAGGGGTATAAGGTCGTGATCTTAGATAATCTTGTCTACGGGCATAAAGAAGCTGTGGTCGATGAGGGCGTTGAACTCGTCATCGGTGCGGTAGGTGATAAACCACTCTTACAAGAGCTTTTTAAGAAACATCAATTTGCGGCTGTGATTCACTTCGCCGCCTACGCTTATGTCGGTGAATCAGTGACCGATCCTCTCAAGTATTACCGAAATAATACCGCAGAACCTCTGACTTTACTGGAAGTTATGCAGGAGTTTGAGTGTAAATCATTCGTATTTTCCTCAACCTGCGCCACTTATGGTGAGCCACAGAAGCTCCCTTTGACTGAGGATCACCCGCAGAACCCAGTGAGCCCCTACGGTAAAAGTAAACTCATGGTGGAGTGGATTCTTGAAGATTGTGATACCGCATGGGGGCTTAAGAGTGCTTCTCTGCGTTATTTTAATGCAAGTGGCTGTTCAACAGATGGTTTGATTGGGGAGGATCATAATCCTGAAACTCACTTGATTCCTCTCGTTCTGATGGCGATTCGTGGAGAAATTCCTCAGCTGACAGTCTTTGGAACAGATTATCCCACTGAGGATGGCACTTGTATCCGTGACTACATTCATGTGGAAGACCTCGCTACCGCACACGTAGCTGCCTTAAGGAATCTTGTTGATGGGGGAGATACGGTTCGTTGTAATTTAGGGACTGGTGTTGGGATTTCAGTGAAAGAGATCATTGAAAGTGCAGAGGAAGTCACAGGGCAGAAAGTTCCGGTGGTCTATGGCGAGCGACGCCCAGGAGATCCCGCTCAGCTAGTGGCTGACCCTAAGATGGCTAAAGAGGTTCTCGGTTGGGAGGCTGAACGAAAAGACGTTCGCTCCATGATTGAAACTGCATGGACTTGGATGAATGGTCCCAAGGGTGGTCACTACGGTGAATAATTTCCAGCTCTGGAATTACACTGTATTTACATTTTCCTCTTGCTCTACTGGCAGATATCGCCGACTAATTAGGGAGACATGAGATATTGCACGATTGATAAAAGCGTTCCCTTATCGCTAAAGCGAGGGTTTAGCTTAGTTGAACTTTTAGCTGTCATGGCTGTCATTGCTATTTTGTTATCCCTCGCATCCGTGGGGGTCAATAAGATGGGGAAATCTCAGGGTCTTACCTCTGGGGTTTCGATCGCAGAAGGTGTTTTTGCGCAAGCTCGATCACTTGCGATCGCAAAAGGTTCTCCTACCAGAGTCGTGATCCACGCTCGTCTCAACGATGAAGAAGAGCGAGATCGTCGTCGTTATTTGAAAATGATGATGATCATGGAGCAAGAGGTCGAAGATGATTCCTCCTCGAGTGATGCTAATGGACTTTGGAAAAGTGCTGGGCAGGCGACATTCCTTCCAGATCAGGTCTATTACAGTGCCGAGCTAAGTAGGACGAGTATTGAGCTAGGTAGTCCGATTCCAGAAGGGAATCACACCCTCGGGAAGGCTGCAGATGATGCCGTAAATACCTACTACTATGAATTCAATTCCCAAGGGATCTGCACAACGCCTGGTGCTACTTTCGTTCTAGAGTCTGGCTCACGCCCTCGTAATTCTGAAACTGTTGTGCGCGGAAAAAGCAATAGCATTGGAGGGTTTATGATTTCTCGCAATGGTAACACTCTATCGATCCGCGATACCAATAAACTTCTTACCGAATCTTAATTCCTATGAAAATTTTTAAACGCTCGAAAGCTAAGGGTTTTACTCTAGCAGAATCAATTATTGCGCTAGGTATTCTCGTGGTTCTGATTACTGGATTCCTAGCTGTATTTGGTCCTGCTGCTGATAGTATTCGTAAAACTCTTTCCGCAGAGGAGGCAAGTAGGCTTCAGCAAACACTTCAAAGTGAGTTAACGACATTGAGGGGGAATCGAGAGCAGCGCGAATATAATAATGACTCTTTTCGTAAGGCATTTGACTGGATTTCCCGATCTCATAATGCTGGTGGGAG
>CALGMJ010000193.1 GCA_937958875.1 uncultured Verrucomicrobiales bacterium
CCCACATGAACCTGAATCATGCGCGTCTACCAATTCCGCCACGCGCGCGACGGGCGGAGAAAATCACTGAATCCGGTGATGTGCAACAAAGAATGTTAAGAAAGTCCGAGAGCTTCAAAGTAGGCTTTCCACCATTTCCAACCACCGAAGATCCAGGTGAGTGCAGCAAGGGCAAGGAAGGGTCCGTATGGAAGTGGCTTCCCAAAACCTACCCGGCCCGCGATCGCGGCGACGATGGCGTATAGCGAACTAATGAAGATGGTGAAGAGCACGGACTGCCACCCCAAAAAGGCCCCAATCATGCCTAGAAGATGTGGGTCCCCACTGCCCATCGCTTCGCGAGGAATGATGACCGATTCCGCTTTGCCAGAGAGAGATTTCAGCTGATCGATACGGTAGCTATTTCCATCTAAGAGAAATTCATCACGGCGCATGGTGAGCTCGATCGCTTTTGTCGCTTTCCCATCGATTTTGATGCCATGGCCTTTCAGGATGAGGTGGTCACTGTCACGGTAGAAGAGATCATCCCAGGAATGGCCTTCCCCATCGATCATGAAGTGGAGTTGTTCGCTATCTTCGAATCCTTCTTGGAGTTTCCACTCGACCGCTTTTTCAAAGTTCATGTTCCGTCGACCCAAAAAGATTTTACCAATTTGGATCACAAGCCAAAGGGAACCGAAGCCAGTCCCCCACCCGATGAGAGATCGCGTAAATCCATGAGCCTTAGTCACCAGCTCAGCCTCCCGAGAAAGATCTAACAGCTGTGGTAGAAAGGGGCTTGCGAGAAGAGCTAAGATGGCGGTCACCGAGGTCCAATGAATGGGTATGACCTGATGCTCAGCATCGATAAATGAGATGGTGACGAGAACGGTGAAGAGTAGGCAGGCGAGGATGGCGCTGAACTGTGGGAAAACCCACCAAGCTGCGAGGTAGAGCAAGCCGGTGAGAAGCTCCACGATGAGATAGCGGACGGCGATGGGAGCCTGACAGTGGCGGCATTTCCCCCGCTGAAGGAGCCAGGTTAAAATGGGGATATTTTGCCAAGCTGGCAGGGTATTTTTACAATGAGGACAGAAGGAGCGTTTAGGTTCGTTCACAGACAAACCACGCGGAACACGATAGATCGCAACGTTTAAAAAGGAGCCAATACAACACCCAATTACAAAAAGCCCGATTCCCATGATCGGGTGATTCCACTGATCAATCACTGGAGAAAGATAGAAAGGCTACGGTAAAAATCGATTGAAATCACTCCCCTTGAGAGATTGCAAAAACGATCTCGCTGGCGCAGGGTCCCCCCGTGTCCGATTTCCAACGAGAGCTGGCTCTGAAAACTGCACGTGTCTTGTGTGATGCTGGCCACACGGTGTATTTAGCCGGAGGAGCTGTACGTGATCAACTCATGGATAAGGTGCCGAAGGATTACGATCTAGCTACTTCTGCGACACCTACTGAGGTGCAGGCCCTTTTTGAAAAATCCGATGCCGTGGGAGAGCATTTCGGGGTCATTCTAGTGAAGGAAAACCGAGAAGCCATCGAAGTTGCGACGTTCCGAACTGATGGTTCCTATCACGATGGGCGTCACCCGGAATCTGTCGTATTCTCGACCCCGGAAGAGGATGCTCAGCGTCGGGATTTTACAATCAACGGGCTTTTCAAAGATCCATTTACTGAGGAAATCATCGACCATGTTGGTGGCTACGCAGATCTGGATGCGAAGCTTATCCGAGCGATTGGAGATGCTGAGGCTCGCTTTCAGGAGGATGCTCTACGCCTAATGCGGGCGGTACGGTTTGCGGTGGTGACAGGTTTTGAGATCGAAGAGAAAACTTGGGAGGCTTTAAAAAAGTGTGCTTCCCTTTTGGCTCAGATTTCTCCCGAACGGATCCGTGATGAATTTTCACGAATTCTGGTGGCGAAGGATCGAGCCCGAGGGATTGATCTTTTAGCTGACTCTGGATTGGCAGCGGTATTTTTTCCTGAGTTGCTGGAACTTCAGGGCTGTGAACAGCCTCCGCAGTGGCACCCGGAGGGCGATGTCTTTGTCCATACGCGGATTGCGCTTTCACTGCTGGACTCCCCTTCTCTCGAGTTAGCCCTTTCGGTGCTCCTCCATGACATCGGGAAGCCAGCGACTCAGACCTGGGATGATACCGCAGAGCGCTTTCGCTTCAATGGACATGACAAAGTGGGAGCAGATATGGCTGAAGAAATTCTACGTCGTTTACGCTACCCGAATCAGGTGATCGATGAGGTTTCCTTCATGGTATCGCGGCACATGCAGTTCATGCATGTGCAGGATATGCGCACGGCTAAGCTGAAGCGCTTTATGGCAGCTGAGACATTTCCACAGGAAATTGAACTTCACCGGGTGGATTGTGATAGCTCGAATGGATTCCGAGATAATTATGACTTCCTTCACCTGAAGAAGGAGGAATTTGCTAAAGAACCCCTCATTCCAAGACCTCTTTTAAATGGAAGCGATCTGATGAGTGAATTCAGCCTTTCCCCCGGGCCTCAAATTGGCCAAATCCTGCGTGCCGTCCAGACTGAGCAACTCGAAGGGCGTATTTCTGATAAAAACGCCGCCCTCCGATTCGTAAAACAAAGCCTTACTACTTCATGAGCATTCCCACCGAACACGACGACCCCATTAACGCCCAGATTCTCTCAGTTTCCGAAGATCTTGTTTCGGGTTTTCAGCGAGATCCTTTTCAAATCATTGCCGATGAATCTGGAGTCGAGCTTGAGACCGTTCTAGAACGGATTAAGGCAATGTTAGAAGCAGGTGTCATCCGTCGAGTCAGACAGACACTGCTCTCGACCAAACTCGCTCATGGTGCGCTAGTGGCATGGCGGGTGCCGGAGGAAAAGCTCAATGATGCCTTTGATTTCATGTCCCAGAAAGATCCCTTCTCAGGACACGTCGTGATTCGCTCCACAGACACTGAGATTTCCGGTTCTGGTTACCGCCTCTGGACCACGCTAAAAGTCCCCCAGGGCGAATCTCTGGAAGAGCATGCAAATGTATTAAAACGCATCGTGGGTGCTGATGAATTCATTCTCATGCCCGCCAAGGGTGTCTTTGCTCTCGGAGTGGGACATGTGCGCCGAAAAGGGCTTGAGCCAGGCGCGAAGGTAGACGAGCCCGCGGTCATGATGACGACAACGGTGGTGGAGCTGACTGATGAAGAATGGACGGTACTGCTTTCCCTCAAGGAAGAACTTACTCCAGAGGAAATCGTACAAAACTGCTGGGATGCCCGGGCAAAAAATGCTGGTGTCAGTCTCGAGCGTTTTTATGAAGTCGCTGAGACGCTGAATCAGAAAAAAGTGATTGGCCGTTTCTCCACCTTCCTCGAGCATGTGAAGCCATCTGACACTGGAAAACGAGTGACCCGTTTTAATGGCCTCTTCCACTGGGCCGTGCCGAAAGGGATGGAAATGGTTGCTGGAGGTGAAGTCGGTCGCCACCACTGTATGACTCACGCTTACTGGCGTGAAGGCGGCCCACAATTTGGAGATGTAAATATCATGGGTGTGATGCACGGCACAGAGAAGCCGAAGGTCCTGGAACACAAGGCAGCTCTCGACAAGCACCTTGCTGAAAAAGGAATTGAAGTAAGCTACACCAATGTCTTCTGGGGTGGCCGTTCCGAGATTAAACCTTCTGAAATTTCACCAGTGGTTTATCACGAATGGCATCAAAAATTCGGCGACCCGAAATAAATCGGCGACCGTTATCAATCCACCGTTTCGTCTCGCTGATAGATCGGGAGTTGACGATACGGAACGGTGAACGCAAGGGTCATCATGCAAGTCCCATAGACATCGCCAGCCTCTGAGGAATACCAAGATCCATCTTTTTTCTGCATTTTAAGATATCTCCCGTACATCCACTCGGCATAAGTCCTCCAGTATTTTCCGCCGATCTGAAACATGGCCTGAGCACTGTAGTAGTTTCCATAGAATTCGAATTTATTTCCCTCCAGCTTCCGGTAATTCTCTAATACGAAATCTGCGGCACGGATGGTCTCGGGACGCCCGTGCTGGCCACAAAGCTCAAGGCAGAGAAGCCCCATTCCGGTGAGTGATTCTTTGTGAGTGCTTACATTTGAGTAGCCGAAGTGCCCTTGCTGAGGATCGAAATTTCGATAGAGATAACTGAGTGCATCTTTGATTGCCTGATCTGGAATGGCGGCCCCGTTCAACTTTGCTGAACGTAAAGCCATGAGAGCCCATCCACTACATGAAGTATCAGAATCTTTCGAATTCGGATGGTAACGCCAGCCCCCCTGGTGACGATCAGATTTCTTCACTGCCTGGGCCCGTAAAATCAAACTTACAGCTTGTGGCAAGCTCTCATGAATCTGCTTTTGTCGTTCTGGATCTACCATCCCTGAGACCTCAGAAAGAAAAAGGGTGGCGATATTGTGAGCATACATAGGACCTACCCCGCCACGCCCGGCGGAGTAGACTCCCTGGCGATCCTGACTAGAGAGAATGTAGTCGATAATCTTATTTAGCGGGCGCGCATAGGCACCCTCTGTCGGCAAATGACCTCGCGAGAGAAAAGCCATTCCTACGAGAGCTGGAATACCACAGGATGTGCCATACTGACCAGGAAAGCTCCCATCTTCAGCCTGCACCCGGGCAAGGTACGAAAGACCTCGCTCTACTGCAGGATCTACCCGATGTTTCCAGCGAGAAAATACGGTCTCCTGAGCTGGAAGTATGAGAGTGGATATCAGGATAAGAAAAAGGGAAAATTTCATCGGTCTTGGCTGAGTTCCTGGAAATACTGCTGGGTGAGAGCCCGATAATCATCAGGGATAGTCCCCTCTCCGACCATTCCAACACCAGACTTAAGCTGCTCTTTCATCTTATCCCAATCATCGGCACTGATTCCTAGCTGAGACAGCTGTGGCGGCACTCCTTGGTCTAACTGAGCTTGCTGAGGAGAAAGCGGGCTTTTCGAAGAATCCCCCCCTGCAAGACCATCTCCAATATGAGACGCTTCCCCATTTTCACTGGGCGGCATTTGATCGATACGGCGACCTTTAGAAAGTGCTTCACGCGCTTTTCGAGCGACTTGTTTAAGAGCTTTCGCGGCCCGAGTGGCGTGTTTTTGAGCAGAAGCGGGATCAGAAGCAGTGAGAGCCTGTGATCCTTCTTGAAAGGCATCTGCCACCGGCTCAGCTGGAAGGGAGAGTTGATTTTCCGGCTCTTGCTGGGCTGAAAGATGTTTAGCTTTTTCCTTCGCCTGTCGACCCAGCTCTTGAAGAGACATGGCACCATCTTGAAACTGCTGAGACGCCTTTTGATTTTGTTTGGCTGCCTGATTACGCTTTTTTTCTAACTCTCGCTGAACCGCATTTTCTGTATTTCTTTTACCAGACTGACTACGGCTCTTGGCGTGCTTAAGCAGATTCATCCCTTGCTCTGGACTTGGGACCTGAGCAATGGCCGTAGCAAGATCCGCTGCATCTTGAGCCTGAATCTGCTGAAGGATTTGCAGTGCTTTTGTCAGCTCCTCTTTCTCTACTGCAGCAATACTCTGGGCGATCATCTGCTGACGCTTTGCGAGAGGTTCCTGAGAGGGAATCTCTGCTAAGACTTCCTGAGAGTCCTGAGCGGTCTCAGGATTTAAATTAGAGGCTGCGGCATGAGCTTTTGCTTCTGCATCGGCCAGTAGATTTGCCTCCTCGCGCTGATCTGTTCTAGCTTGAGCTAAGCTTTGACTCAGCTTACGAGCAAGGGATTGCTGCTGGATTTTCAGTTGATTTCTTAAAGATGCCGTACTTGGATCTTTCGCTAAATCCTTCTGTCTCTGAGAAACCTCTGTCGATTGTGCAGCTAATTGATCAGCCTGCTCAGATAGGTGTTGAAGAGCTTTCGCCATTGCAGATGGAGACTGCCGGAGAAGCTTCCTAGTGGCATCCCTCACTGCTCCTTGTTCTTGCTGCCATTCTGGCGCGCTGGCATTTTTTTGAGAAAGACGTTCTTGCCGTTGTGCTAGCTCTTCCAAACTAGCGAGCTGATTCACTTGATACTGATCTTGATGGGCAGCATCGCGAATCTTTTGGAGTTGTTGATGAGCCAACTCAGCGTCACGGGAAGCGGCTGTTAACTCACTATTGCGTGACTCAGGCGTATCTTGGAGCGGAGTATCTTGCAGACTAAGGCGCGCTTGTATGATTGTCCGGGAAGCAACGCGGATCTCATCACTTCGGTGAGCCTGAACGGTGTTCGGCAATTGATCTAATAACTCTTCCAGCGCCTCTTCAGCAGCCACCATTTTTTTGCTACTAGCTGCCATTGCCTGAAGTGCTTCTTTTACAAGAGTCGGCCTCCTGAGATTGGGCCGAACACGGTCCATCTCTTGCCTCGCTTTACGAAGATCTCGCTGAGCTTTTTCTAGAGTTTTCTGAAAGTCAGCCTGCTCAGACTTTAGTTTCTGACGCACGAGAGAAGGTGCTGTTTCATCAAAGATGATCTCGATCCAGTCTGAATACGCCCTCCCCGGCCCCTGATACTCGGAAGGCCTATTATCAGACACGACCAAACGAATTTTGAGCTGAGACAATTTCAAAAAGCGCTTATCCAGAGAGGCGAAATCTAAATCAATCTTTCCAACCCATAGCCCTTCCTCAGCTCCCGCCATCCTCACCGGCAAAGGGTAAGAATCTGAGTGAAGGGAATCATCATGACTTGCAAATTCTATCTCGATACCACTGAGGCCAAAATACTCAATGACCTCATAGTCGATCTGCAGGTGGTCATCACGCCTCATTCTGAGCTGGGAGTCTCGAGGTGACTTGAGTTCAATTTCAGGCACGCGATCTTCTAAAATTTCGACAGTGTAACTCAGAGCCTCGTATGGATCTCCTAGTCTAGGCGTCAAGATCAACTTAGACTGTGGTGGGTCATCCAGCTCCAAGTGGCTCTGCCAGTTTATTTCATTCCCGATCATTTTGAGAATTTGAACATTGTCCCCCTGCGTCTTTTTTACGCTCAAAGCCGGAGTATTCAGCGAGCCTTTAAAATGAATTGTGCTACCAGCGAGAGCACTGAAGCTAGTCCCCAGCTGAAATTGCTTCTCAGGAATGCCAGTGTATGGAGGAGATACTGCTAGCACCTCAACCTGCCGAAAACGTGGACGTGGATAAACCTGCACTTGATATTGATCACTCTCATGTGAGCCCACTTTTGCACGGTAGGAAAAGCTCTTCCTAAGTTCAGAAAACCGATATCGAAAATGATGAAGGTCACCATTACTAGACTCTGGATTAAGTTGCTCCACTCCAGAATCGGTCATCAGAGAAAACCCTTCTGAGAGATCCCCCCGGAAACTCAGCTCCAGAAGAAAACCATCCCCTTCCAACACCTCTACATCACCGGGGTGACAGGTGAAATAAACTGCCCCCGCATTTCCAACGGTCACAAAGGGCGCCGCTGACCGTAGAAGGAGTCGAGAAACCTGCCCGGGCCATATGATCAGAAATAAAGCAAGTAGTCCGGCCAGAGAAAGCGCTGGAATAAGAACCTTCTTCAGAGAATGTGAACTTACCTCCTGTTTTGGCCGAAAGTCCTGCAACCTAATGGAAGCTGTGGCACAGAGCTCCTGAATCAACTCAGATGAGACACCGCGGGCATCACTAGCAAATTGCAAGGCGGTGCTGATACCTTCCTCAAGTTCTGGATGCCGAGTCTCCAGCCATCGCGCAATCTGTAACAAAGACAGAGGCTGGGTCAGCGGCTTAACCAGAGAGCGCCAAAACACCCAAATAGCCAAGATGAGGCTAAATCCCCAGAGAAACCAACGCCAGCTAGCGCTAAGTGGACCAACAAGCCAATC
>CALGMJ010000194.1 GCA_937958875.1 uncultured Verrucomicrobiales bacterium
TGAACCATTCAAGAATGACTCAAGCTATTCAGAGCATCACATTAACAACCAAATGCTGACCGTCTGCTGTGGGATTCTGTGGAACCCATACTTTGAAAGAACATTTTAATTTCTCACCGGAAGTTTCACTCAAATTACTCAATGCAGAAGATTCTGTCAGGTGAGTTACTCGGGAAGTTCTCGGTGGCGGCGCTTGCTGCCGGGGCCGGGAACCTATCCAGAATTTGATTCGGGTCAATATCGTTTTGAGTGTTTTTTTAATTTTTTTCGTGGGTGCTTTTTGTCGAGCGAAAGAGACTTTTGTGGAACGACTTTAACTATTAGGTTCCACGTTTATTTTAGGCACTTAACTCTTTTGTTTCTAAGCTTAAAAAATTCCGAGATCGTCTACTAAAAGACAGTAAGCGCGACGTAAAATGCAGATTCAGGATTTCGAAGACCCTGCTTATTCACGAATAATCACTCAAAGAGAATGGTTTCTGAATGGATGCAAACGACAGAACTGTGTCAGTTGACTTTTAAAGGTAGATTCTTAGGTGACTGGTGAGACCCATCATGGACGGCGTCTAACAGTCTGTCGGACTTTGATCAAAGGAGAACCTCAGATTTTGCTGAGGGTGCAGCTTGATGTTGAGGAATGATTTGATCGGCGCTGGCTTGTTTGGTTTTTTTGGCTGAGCGACACCTTTTTGGTGAGGTGAGGTGAGGTGGGCGCTCTGGTCTCGCTGTCCGGACTCTTATCGAGCGGGGGTGTCCCCCTCTTCGCTCATGCTCTCTCCAATTTCATTCCCAGTTTGTGCAGCCGCTTCACATTTGCACTCAAACTCACGAGATCCCACTCAAGGTTCACTTTTTTGTTACATTCCACTTTTCTATGAGGCTGCATTCATGCCGAAGACTACTGCTTAAAACCGCTTTCTAAAAAAGTCATCCAATGGGCAAATAAAGTGCTTTGCAGCCTGTAAAGTATTTTCACTAGCCCGATGGGATATCCTAGAACTGACCATTAGATATAATGTCAAACGATTGGTAAATTAATTTTGATATTTGTCGTTAAACACTGCAGATCAGCGCGGCCACGGTCGCCTCGATCGAGTCAACTGCCAAAAAGCAGTCCGTTTGTATTCAGACGCAGCATACGCAGAGACAACAACGCAAATAGTAGTAGCAAAAGCAATAACCAGCAAAGAAAGCAGGGGCCATTCGTTCAACAACCGAATGGCCCCACTTGTTTTTTGAGCTTTTCACTCATTCTCGTTCTATGGAAGCTCTTGGACCGCATGCCAACAAACACTCTTCTACTCAGCTTATTCATCTGTATGCCATGGGCTCTCGCTCAAGAGCCAGATTGGGAATATAGCGCAGCCGTAGGGGCGGGGTTCACAAGTGGGAATTCGGACAGCACGACTTTTAATGCTCAGTTTCTCGCCACTTATCGAGACCCAGATGAAGAAGCCGCTTACGGAATAGACTACTTCTATGCCGAGTTTAGCGGTTTCACTTCCACAAATTCACTGAACATCTTCGGAAATTATAATCGAAATATCTCAGAGAAATTCTTCTTGGGTCTTTCCAGTAATCTTTACACCAATTCCGTAGCCGATGTGGACTACCGTATCGATGTTGGCCCCGCTCTTGGTTACTATTTCTTCCGCGACGACAAAAAGCTGCTCAGCCTAGATCTCGGCCTCGGGTATGCTTTTGAGTCGAAAAATGGAGAAACAGATAATTTCCTTACTTTTCGCGCAGCTCAACACTTCGACTACAAGCTCAACGAGCAGCTGAGCTTTCGCCAGCAAACCGTCGTCACCCCGAAGGCTGAAAGTCCCGCAGACTATATCCTCACCTTTGATGCGGCTCTAGATCTCCGTCTACGCAATCAGTGGAATCTCAGACTCGGCGTGAATCACCGTCTAGACCTCGATCCCACCCCAGGAAGAGCCAAGGAAGATACTCTCCTTACGCTTGGGCTCTCCTACTCTCTCAATGGTTTTCTCAAAGAAAAAGAAGACCGTGCTGATGAGCGCAAAACTCTAAAAAAAAGCGTCGAAAAGAAAGAAGGCACCCGGATGGGCTGGATCCGCAATGCCGCTCTCACTACAGGCACCTCAAGCGGAAATTCAGACAATCTGAATTTCAAATTCGATTACGACTCCGCCTTTCGCTCAAAAGAACGCGAATTTTTCCTCAAAGGTGGTTTCCAATACGCGGAGAGTAACGGCAACAGTAACCAAAATCGCCTCAATGCGAGTACCCGTTATAATTGGAAATTCAGCCCCGCAACATACGCTGGCATCGGCCTTGGCTTTCTACACGATGACTCTGCCACCCTCTCCTACAGATTCACCCCAGGAGCACATGCGGGAAAATATGTCATTCTCAATAGCCAGGGTGGACTCTCGCTCGAGGGAGGACTCGCCTACACTTACGAGAAACGTGGAGGAGAGACAGATGGCTATCTCGCTCTCCAGGCGGCACAGCGCCTTTACTGGCAAATTGGCGCTTACACCTACGTAACACAGGAAATCGCCTGGGACGCACCTGCTGATGACCCTTCAACCTTTAATATCAATTCCTATCTCTATCTCGATACTATTCTCAGTGATCACCTTCACTGGCGGGTTGGAATGGAGTATTATTATAATTCTACTCCAGCCCCAGGAGCAGAAAAAGGTGACCTCTCACTGAATACAGGCATTGCTTTAAAATTTTAAATGTTCTTATGAACACTTTTTAGGCTCCCAAAGTGAGCCACGCTAAGATATTCTGCAGCTCATTCGTCATGAGCCACCCCCTCCGCAGTTTATTTTTGGATATGGATAGCTACTTCGCCTCTGTGGAGCAGCATTTTAGGCCTGAACTCCGTGGGCGGGCCATCGCCGTCGCACCACTTCAGTCAGAATATACCTCGTGTATTGCGGCAAGCTATGAGGCTAAAGCATTTGGAATCAAAACAGGAACTAAAGTAGCCGAGGCTCGCCAGCTATGCCCCGGCATTGTCATCGTAGCAGCTCGCCCTCCCCTCTATGTCGAGCTCCATCATCAGATTATCGAATGTATCGAATCATTTCTCCATGTAGATCATGTGCTTTCCATTGATGAAATGGTCTGTTGGCTTCCGCTCAACTGCCGTGATGAGGCTTACCTCACCAAGCTGAATTCTCAAATTAAGACCAGTCTCGCCAGAACCTTCAGCGATGCGATTCGCTGTTCTATTGGAATCGCGCCCAATGGTTGGCTTGCTAAAATCGCCTCTAAAATGCGTAAACCCGATGGCTTCATGATCTTACGGAGTGAAGATCTTCCAGAGGCTCTTCATTCTTTAAAACTTAATGATTTACATGGAGTTGGTAAGAACATGGAACTCCGTATTCACGCTGCCGGTATCCATAGCGTGAGCCAACTGTGCCATGCCCCACGTGAAATACTCCATCAGATTTGGGGTGGGATTGAAGGGCAACGAATCTGGCACAAACTGAGAGGAGAAGCCTTTGATAACTATGACGAACAGCCTGCGAAGCGCTCCATGAGCCACGGACACGTCCTGCCACGCGAGCTTCGTGAACCCGAACTCGCACTCGCAGTAGCCCATCGCCTCACCCAGAAAGTAGCACTACGCATGCGCCATCACGGTCTTCGCGCTGGAGCCCTAGATCTCGATCTCCGCTTCGTCAACCATCAGCAATGGAGTGCCAGACTCACCTTTATCGAGTCCATGGACGCCTTATTTTTTACTGCACGTATGAAAGAGCTCTGGAACCAGCGACCACTGAAGCGTCTCGCTATTAAAAAGATCAATATCGTGCTTCATCAGCTGGTCAACGATGCCCAATTCACTCCCTCACTCTTTGCCCCAACAGATGGAAAACGTGATTCCCTCAATCAAGCCATGGACACCATCACCGATAAGTTTGGTAAAAAAGCCCTCTACCTCGGAGGAGCCCATGATGCCATGAACCACGTCCAAGCAAAAATCGCTTTTAATCATATTCCAAACCCTGAACTCGAGGCCTAATTCGAGATTAGAAAGGATCTAAACGTAAACAGATTAGACAAATGCCTGAGAATTTTTCCATCGATCAATTTGGCACCCGTTATATACTTTAGTCTAGCGTAAACTAATATGAAAAAGAAAATTGCTGTTTTGTTGTCTATACTGGGCCCAGGTATTGCCAATGCTGAATTAGTGGGGCATTGGGATTTTGAAGGGGATTTTGAAGATCGGTCTCCCAATGGGAATGATGGTGAAGCAATGGGAGCTATAATTGACTCGGATACTGCAGCTGTAGGTGATCAGTCAGCCAACTTCGCTGAAGGAGACCATATTCTAATCAACGAAGCGGGTGGTGGTCTTCAGATCAATCAAATGGAAAATTTTTCCATCTCATTCTGGGTCAATACAGACCAAGTTCAGGATGATCGCCGCTTTTTCTCAGAAAGTTCCACCACAAGTAACGCCCCGCTTTATAATATTGGCACAGGGAGCCCTGGTAATGGAACTAATCAGATCGATTTCTTCCGTCGCGATGATGCTAGCGTCTTTTCTAATAACCATAATCTCACTACCGCTACCCCTCTCGGAGATGGTATGTGGCATCATGTCGCAGTTGTCGATACCTCTGGTGAAACCGCTACCGATACTCGTACCGTTGAAATTTATATCGATGGTGTCCTGGATACCACGACTTCTTACGCCCCTTCTGCTCTCACCACAGATGTCACCTCTCTTGGAGCTATTCTTAGAGGAAGTGTCACCTCAGGCATTATTGGAAATATGGATGAGGTCGCCATCTACAACGAAGGTCTGAACCAAATTCAAATTCAAGCTCTCAATAATCAGGTCAATCCAGCACTCGTTTCAGCTAGCATAGACTCTGATAATGACGATCTGCCTGACTATTTCGAAATCGTCTTTGGCCTTAATGAAATGGACAACGGAAGCGGTAACCCCCGTAATGGCCCCAATGGGGATCCAGATATGGATACCCTTAATAATCTTAGAGAATTCCAAGCTCTCACAAACCCCACAAATGCGGACACCGATATGGACGATGTCACGGATGCAGTAGAAATCGACGTCGATATGACAGATCCCCTAGTCGCAGATGCAGACAATGACGGACTGAACGACGGCGCTGAGAAACTAGCCGGCACCATGCCAACGGTCGCAGATACTGACATGGACGAGCTTTTAGACGGATTCGAAGTCGAAAACGGGCTTTCACCCCTCGATAACGGTTCCATTGATCCAAATAATGGGGCCACTGGCGATCCTGATAACGATCTACTAGAAAACCTAGCAGAACAAACTGCCGGTACTCGAGCTAACATGGAAGATACTGATAGCGATAACCTACTCGATGGTGCAGAAGTCAATACCTTCAATACCGACCCAAACCTACCCGACACAGATACAGACGGAATCAATGATGATGAGGAAGTCGTCATCGGCTCAGACGGATTTGTGACAAACCCTCTGGAAATCGATACGGATTTCGATGGCATCAATGATCTTGATGAAATCAATGATGGTTCAGATCCCACCGATGTTAATGATCCCAATGCCCTACCAACCATTCCAACTGAAGGCCTCATTCATTTGTGGACCTTTGATGAAATGTCCGGAACCGTCGCGAATGATTCTGTAGGTGCGATCAATGGCACTTGGAATGGAGATGCAGCCAATATCACCTGGACCACAGAAGGCCTCGTGGGCGGTGCTGCCGATCTTGCAGGACAAAATACAGGCGGAAATCATTTCAATCTCGATCAACTGGCGATCGAGGGCCTCACTCAGATGACCGTTTCCATCTGGTTTCAAAATGATGGCAATACTGACAACGCGTATAACAGTCTTATCATGTCCCGCCCTGCTAACTGGGGTATCGCCATTGAAAATAATAACCAACAGGCAGACTTCCGCTTTAATAATGAAGCAGATGGCTCCTCACGTGGTTTTGACTCTGCTGCTGTTCTTACTGCCTCTGCCACTGAATGGCATCATGCCATAATGTCTATCGACACTGATAGCGGAGAGATTATCTATACTCTGGATGGAGTATCTGTGAGCGCTAATCATTCAGGAGCTTCAGCCATTAGTGGAATTGGTTGGGCAATAGGCAATGATGGATCAGCTGGGACAAGCCGAGATTGGGATGGCCGCCTAGATGAACTCGCCATCTGGAATATCGCCCTCACAGCCGATGATCATCAAGCAGTCTACCGCAATGGTCTAAGTGGTATCGGAGTCACCCCTAGCACCGAAGAACGAATCATGATCAATGACATCTCCATCGATAGCGAGGACCGTGTCGTCATTGAATTCGCTTCAACCCCTGACGCTCGTTATGAAGTTCGCGCCACGCGTGATCTATCTCTAGCCTTTGACGATTGGGAAATCGGCATTGATGATGACATTCCGGCTGATGGAGAAAGCACCACCGTAAGCACCCAGCCTAATTTTACCACCATGGCTGGAAATGAGCGGATATTCTTCGCGGTGCGCGTCATGGAATAGAAGAAACTCGACCATTATTCATTATTAAAACAGGCGGAGGTAAATCCTTCGCCTGTTTTTTATTTCTCAGAATAATCGAAGAAATGGAATTAGCAGAAGACAACGATCGCCCTCTACCCTAGAAAAACACCGCCATGAATATTGTCCTCGTTGAACCAGAAAT
The DNA here is from genome assembly GCA_937958875.1 of uncultured Verrucomicrobiales bacterium. Classification (GTDB taxonomy): domain Bacteria; phylum Verrucomicrobiota; class Verrucomicrobiia; order Verrucomicrobiales; family Akkermansiaceae; genus SW10. Next base: position 6,681 of record CALGMJ010000194.1, read on the forward strand.
CCCTCATAACGCCGGAGCTGCCGGACGTTTGGCATTGGCGACAGGCGCTACCCTCCACTTGGTAAAACCTTTGGGATTCGAAATCGATGAAAAGGCAGTGCGGAGAGCAGGGTTGGATTACTGGAAAGAAGTTGATCTCAGGGTTTGGGAATCATTCCCTGCTCTACTTGAGACACATCCAGAAGCACGATTCTGGTTTCTTAGCACCAAGGCGAAACGCTCTGCCTGGGAGGTTACCTATCATGCAGATGACTTTCTAGTCTTTGGAAGAGAATCAAAGGGGCTTCCTGAATCTTGGCTCGATGAACGCGCTATTCGTATCCCCATGAAAGAAGGATCAACTCGATCCTTAAACCTGGCGACGGCGGTAGCCATCGTGCTCTACGAAGCCGAACGCCAGGTTGGTCACTTAGAGTAATTTCAAGGTGGCGCTAAGCCTTCACCGCCGCCGCCTTTTTCTGCTTCTCTAGATAAATCATGAGGAGACTGATATCAGCCGGAGTAATGCCACTGATACGCGCCGCCTGACCTAAGGTCCGAGGCTGAATACTGGAGAATTTCTGCTTAGCCTCGTTCTTCATTCCCTGAATGCCGTGGTAATCGAGATCCTCTGGAATCAACCCAGTTTCTTGTTTCTTGAACTTCTCTACCTGCTGACGCTGGCGCGAGATATGCCCCTCATACTTGAAATCTGCCTCAAGAACTGGCCAAAGTTCCACGTGGAACTTAGAAAGGATCTCTTCAGGTAACTGAGTCCAGTCATTTCCACCCTGACGGAACCAGTGATCAAGCTTGATTCGCTCATGCGAAGTCCTTCTGATAAAGTCGCGAGCTTCGATAAGCTTTTCACGCTTTTCACTGAACTGAGATGCTCGCTGAGCATCCAGCAAACCTGCTTCCTGAGCTCGAGGAGCAAGCCTTTCATCAGCATTATCCTGCCTGAGCAGAAGTCGGTATTCAGCACGACTCGTAAACATACGATAAGGCTCTGTGCAGCCCTTCGTAACGAGATCATCGATCATCACTCCTAGATAGGCTTCCTCACGCCCTAAAATGAATTCGCCCTTCTCTGCCACCTTCAATGCTGCGTTAGTTCCTGCAAGAAGACCCTGCCCCGCCGCCTCTTCATACCCTGAAGTTCCATTAATCTGGCCTGCAAAATAAAGTCCCTCGACAGCCTTCGTCTCTAAAGTATGTCGAAGCTGAGTCGGTGGACAATAATCGTATTCCACCGCATAACCGGGCCGGATCATTTCACACTGTTCTAGACCCTCAATGCTTCTTAGAAAATCAAGCTGAACCTCATAAGGAAGCGAAGTCGAAACTCCATTCACGTAGTATTCATGAGTGTGCTTACCTTCCGGTTCTAAGAATACTTGATGGCGCTCCTTCTCAGCAAATTTCACCACTTTATCTTCAATCGAAGGACAGTAACGCGGCCCAATCCCTTCAATCATCCCAGAATACATCGGTGATTTATCGATGTTGTCTCGAATGACATCGTGTGTCTTAGGGTTCGTCCACGTAATCCAGCATGGAAGTTGTTCCACGTGGAACTTAGGATCAGCCCAGTGATTTAAGGTAAAGAGGTCATTCTCTCCTTTCGTCATTCGATCTTTAAAATAGCTGAATAGCGAGGGCTCAACGTCACCTTCCTGACGCTCACATTTCGTAAAATCAATACTACGACCATTTAAGCGACAAGGAGTACC
>CALGMJ010000195.1 GCA_937958875.1 uncultured Verrucomicrobiales bacterium
CTTGGAGATTGTTTTAAAAACAACCAGTTACCCTGATTTCACTAATGTCCCCACGGACTTTACGAAGACATCGCCAAACAGCGAAATCGTCAGCTGATAAAATGGATCAAAATAAAGTCGACTGAAACCCTGAAAAATAAAGACATTTTAAACATCTTCCCTTACGTAGTAACTCCACCCCCCTAAAATTCATCTTGAAATAACACACATAGCAATATTTATATATTGGTTATAAAAATAACAATAACTCAAAATAAAACATGAAAACACCCACCCTATTTATATTAACCGCAGTAACAGCGACAGCTGCCACATCTTGGAATGGTGCCAACGATAATATAGCCAACCTCAGCCATCCTGCAGTCGCATCTTTCAATCTTGTTGTGTCTGAAACTAGCGGCCTGACCCCAGGTGATGGTTTCGAACTCAATATGACAACCGTAGGAGGGCCCGTAGACTTAAGCATTGGAGGTGGTCCCCAAGCACGATTTGACGTCACTATTCCAGCCACGAGTACAAATGTCACCTCTGTGACTTTTGTACTCGACTACGACCGTGCTGCGTTTCCTCTAAATCCAGACCGCTCTGGAGGCTCATTAGTTCAATCACTTGGTCATCTTGCCTGGATTAGTGGGGAAGATGTGCAAGGAGATCTCACTTTCACCGATCTCATCGCCACTCCTTCAAATCCTGTTTTTCATACTGTTCAGACCACTTACAATGGTGGAGCTAATTTCACTTTAAATCCTGGTGATGATTCTGTTGGCGCCTTTCGCCGCTATTCTAATGTTCATAACCTCATTGGTGGATCGGTCGAGCCAACCCATGGTGGCCTTATCCTTTCTGTGACTCCCGATGATGGTGGCGCTTTCGCTCCTGGCTCATCATTTAGATTTACTTTTGATTCTGGTTTCACCGTAGTTCCAGAACCAACAGGCTCAGCCCTTTTACTTCTTAGTCTCGTAGGGCTAACAGCAACAAGAAGGAGAAGCTCATAAGTAAATACCCTCCTCATTTTTAGCAGCATGCTTCATGATGCGATTGACACCCTAAATTGGAAATCATGTAGCCCGATCTCGCTAGCAGTCTGCCGGATTTCGATCAAAGGAAAGTTATCAGATTTTCTTGAGAAAGAGGCTTGGCTAGAGGGATGATTTGATCCTGCTTTCCGCTGGAGGTATCTTGATCACACTTTTGAGATGTGTCGAAACGCAATAGCACCTTACCGGCATTTGATAAATTTTAGTCAAAGCTTGTTCGTAGAAAGCTAACTGGGAGCGATGCTTCGAAATGAGTTCTTCGGCGTTCTCTACTCGATCGATCTTAAAATCAAAAATCTCGATATAGTCTTTGTAAAGATGCATCCGGTCAACTTTTCCGGAGAGCCATTTACCTTCGAGCATAACCTCCACTGCTTGCTCACGATAAAGTTGAACTTCTTTTTTCTCAAAGATCTCCCGTACTTCAGGAACAGCCAGAGCTTTATCCACTAACATGCCAGCGAGATTTTTGGGCGTTTTCGGCTTCTCTTCTGGTTCAAGCCATTCGATCGATTCGAACAGAGCATGAACTTCACCTCCTAAAGTCATTCCCTGTGAAGGCTCTTGAGTCTTTTTAGAACTTGGAGTGAGACGCTCTCGCATAGGCACTGGCTCTCCTAGATTAACGATTAGATCTAGTGTCTTTCCTTCATGACGATCAACCGTTTCCCACCATGTCATCCGTGTCTCATCGGACTCACCTACGGTTTGACGAACGAGATTTGCTGGAGAAGTCCAGCTGTCTTTTGCAGCCTTAGCACGACCACCGGGCTCCTTTGCGAGGAACAGATAAAGACCTCGTTTCGCACGCGTGAGCGCTACATAGAGAAGACACAGAGCTTCGTACTGCTGCTCCTCGACCCAGCGCTCTTCGACGTTTAACAACTGCGGGTGAAGAGCTCTTACCCAGCTAGCAGGCGGCTGCAGAAGCCATTCTCCAGGTTCATGTGCCACAGTGTAATTGGCCCGACTAGGCACTTGTTCATCACTGAGATTAGGAAGCATGACAACATCGAAGCCTAAGCCTTTCGATTTATGGATCGTCATCACCTGAACGGCGGCCTCACCGGGGGCTTGGCTGATTTCAAGACGTTCGAGCCAATCTCTCAGCGCGCGGACACTCCCTCCGCCGTGGGCTTCGAACTCGGCAAAGGCCCCGAGAAGATCGCCCAGACGACGTTGATCAAAAGGAGATAAGGTTTTCCAAAGAGGAGCCACGAGACGCTCTACCATCATCGCAAAACCTTCCTCGTAAGCTTCCTCTAGGAGAGCTTCCCAAGCAGGTATCTGGTCCTCAGTAAAACGATATTGAAGAACAGACTCTAGTGGAGACATCTTTACCGTCTGGCGCGCAAAGCGATCCGCAGGATCAGCGAGCCAGGAAATGAGCCCCATCACCGCAACTCCGATAGCGGAATCCTCCATGGGTTTTCGACGTCCTTCTTCAATAACTGAAAATCCTTCACTACGAAGATGCTCTGCGATGGTGGCCACCTGCTTCCCAGTGCGCACTAGAATTCCACACTGAAGCTTACGCTCTCCGACACCGATCTCGCGCAGTCGTTCGACGAGTAAATCTGGAATTTTATCTTTCGGAGAGATTTCGACACGAGCTTCGCCTAGTTCATCTTGATTCGCCGCTTCGTGATCACGCCACTGCCAGCGCTCTGCGGTGGAAGCACCGAAAAGACGAGTAATCATTTCAGAATCTCCACAAACTTGATTCACTAAATCTAAAACAGCGGGACAAGAACGATAGGACTTCTCCATTGAAGCCATCGAAATCGAACGCTCATAGTATTCCTGCACCTGATCAAAGAGCCGAACGTCTCCGCCACGCCAGCCGTAAATGGCCTGCTTTTTATCACCCACGATGAAGAGACTTCCCTCCCCTTCGCTCGCCGCTTCATTGATCAGTGGACTAAGTCCATCCCATTCCGTGGGACTAGTATCTTGAAATTCATCGAGGAACCAGTGGTCGTATCGTCCATCAAGCCGGAAATCGACCATTTCACGATTCAACCGAGCTTCCTCACTCGTTTTCCAGCTCCCGAGCAAGATCTTCACATCATCGAAACTTAGAAGACCACGGTCTCGTAAAGTGCGGGCACAGGCTTCATCGACCCGTTGAATCAGCATGCCAATACCTCGCGTTCGCTCTACCGCGAGCGACAGCTCACAGTCCGCAACTAGCCGAATGAGATCCTCAAGTTGAGCCCCAATTTCAGGACCAACTTCGAACTCTTTATGAAATTTCAGTACCAGCGGCCCACCTTCCTGAATCGACTCGATAGCCCGCTGAAAAATGCCACTCGCTTCGGTCAAAACACCACTTCCAATGGTATGCTGCTCCATGAGATCCAGCATCTTCTCCACGGCAATATCTGCCCCTTTGCGAGGCCAGTCATCGAAGGTGGCAAAACTCTCTCGGAGGGCTTGCACGCGAGCGAATTTTTCTTCTTCCCAGACTGATGCTTTCGGCAATTGAGAAAATAATTCGTGCTCGCCAAAATGAGAAATCTCGGCACCCGCTTTCCAAAAACCATGCCAGTGCTCGATGAATCCTTCAAGATCACGCAGAACTCTTAACTCCTCCTTCCCCATCGTCGCTCGGCGGAAGGCCTGAATAAATCCTTCCCCATCGTCATCATCAAGAAGCTGACTTAAAACATCCTGAAGGAGTTGCCGCATCGCAAGTTCTTGCTCAGCTCCCTCGATCAGGGAAAACTCTCCCCCGCTCAGCCCGAGTTCATACTGAAAGCCCCGCACGATCCGGGAGAAAAAAGAATCAATCGTCCCCAACTGAAAACGTGGGAGAACTTCCACTACTTTTTCCAAGACTTCGACGACTGAGAACTCTCCTTCAACATCCTCGAAGAGCTGAAGCGCAACTTCATCTTCCACCACTCCTTTCGCTAACTTGGTGAGCACCGAATCTGCAAACTCTCCGGCAGCCTTACGAGTAAAAGTGAGCGCGACCATGCGCTCGGGGTCAACACCTTTGACTCCGATCAACCCGACGATCCGATTTCCCAGCTGATACGTTTTCCCAGAACCAGCGGAAGCTAGAATCATGAGATTTTTATCGAGAATTTTTTTAGAAAGATTCATCGTACTACCTCCTCCAGTAATTTCCCAAATCGTAAGCTTTCATAATCGTCGTACTTCACTTTTTCCACCGGAGGCCAGAAAGGATCTTCGGCTTCCTGAATACGCCGCACGATCCATTCAGCACAGGCGAGTGCAGACTCAATTTCAGCTTCCCCGAAGTCAGGCCACATCGATAGCCCTACATTCCCAGCGCTCGCACCGAGAGCAAAGTATCCAACCTCAGGAACCTCGCCATGCGCTGCAGCATAGAGGGCGACCTGCAAATTTATCCAACGAGCCTCCACCACTTTCCCCGCTCTTCCTACGGGTAAGAATGCTTTCACCGCATCCACCTCTTTCAAGTGCTCCGGCCATACCTCATCAGCACGAACAGCCACTCCGTGTGCGTTTGCGACATTCTTCGCCTGACTCGAGGTTTTATAATCAATGACCCGACAGCGCCCGGAGCCTTCTTGACGTTCGATACGGTCGATCTGTCCCCGCACCACTAAACCTGCCACGGGGAGTTCGAAACTGCGCTCCACCTCCGTGATACGCCAGCCCTCTTCCATTTCCGCAGCCTGTTTTTCCGCAAACCAACTGAGGCGTCGCATCATCACTTCCTGCTGAATACGCACGGCCGCAGGTGGCTGATCACCGAAGCGTTCTCGCAAAACCTCACGAAGTGAGTCCTGCACCCAGCTTTCGATCTCACTGGATTTCTGCAAATGCCGTGCCTCATGATTTTGGCCAAAGCGCTCTAAAACTTCGTGCATGAGATTTCCAAAATCTCGTGCATTCCATTCGATACGCTCAGGCTCAGCCCGCTGCATTTTTTTGACATGCTTTAAATAAAAACGGAAAGGACAAGCGAGGTAATCAGAGAAGCCCGTGACATTCATTTTCTCCGGGCGTTCCTCACGATTGACGAGCCATTTCCAACGTTCCGTGAGGTCCCACGACAGACCGTCTTCTGGTGGGCTCACTTCTCGGAATAGTTTCTCAACCCGTCTTGCGAGTTCCTCCCCTTTTGCGGCGAGTAAAAGGCGAGAAGGCTGGAGCACGTCGCCTGATCCACTTGACTTCCCTAACAGCAAATCCACTCGTCCTGAGGAAGCTCGAGATCTCATCATACAGGTGAGCAAATAAGCATCACGAGCATGACGGCTACGATCGGTCGAAAGTTGAAGCACGCGGCGAGTCGCTTCCGGCAACCATGAATCAGTGCTGGCTCGCGTGGGCACCAGTCCCTCGTTCACCCCACAAATCACAAGATGAGATCCTGTTTCAAAGAAAAGTTCCAGCCATCCCAAAACATCCAAAACTCGTTCTTCCGGAGGTGGGTCAACCACCACAGGTAGAGCAGCCTGCATAAGTTCCAGCCAAAAGGAAATAGGACGTTGAATCTGATCCTTCAGACCAGCTGTCGTCGCGAGCCATTCCCGTGCCCCTGAGTCGCGTTTCGGATCGATCGATTCAAGTAACTCCTCCATCCCCTCGTGGAAACCACGGCGGAGAAAACGATCACGCGCATCCTCGAGCCTAGCCATTGTTTCCTCGGTTAAAATGGCTTCCTGCACCGCTCGCTCGACATGCTTTGCCCGATCTGACCCTTCCGCCGCGAGTAACTCTTTCTCTAATAAAGATCGTACTCGAGTGACATCGTCTGAATTTCGAATCAAGTGACTATCACGGAGGCGGCTGAGAGCCCCTGCTCGACGATGACGCGTAAAACCTACCAGTGGGCCAGTCTGAGGAAAGCTCAACAAATCCATTACCTCTGCGGCGGTGGCCCGCTGCAGATAACGACGCCAAGCTGCGAGCCAAGGAACGATCAAGGGAGAACGCTGGCTACCGGGATTATACAAAGACCATCCCGCACGCCCAAAGGAGCGAACAAGCTCCGCTGCGACTTCCTCATCAGCAGAGCCTAGAGTGACGTCATCTGAGCGGAAACCACCTTCGGCGACTTTTTGTAAAGCAGCCTCGGCCTGTTGGCGAGAATCGCCACTCAAGGTCACTTCTGGCCAAGGCTCTTCTCGTTCAGCCCAGCTTTCATTCGGCCGCCCCCAATCATCCAGCCCCTCTCCTTCTGCGACTATAATCCGGACCGGAACTGGGGCCTTTTCCAACACTTTCGTCACAGCCGGTGAGACATCGAGCATCCCGACTAATAGAACCTCTTTTACATCATCTGACCATTCAAAGCATTGCTGAGAAACAAGAGAACTTCGGCTTTCGTAACCCCAGCTCGCCAACACTTTTTCGACCCGCTCTTCCAGTAAAGCCAAAGCCTGCCATCGTGGCCCTTCAACCGATTCAGCAAGCCGTCGAGCGGCAGAGTGAAGGGTGAAACTTCCTTCAATGAGAGAAAAGCGAAGCCCTGTAAGACTTTTTGCCAAATCCATGACCCAGCCCGGGCCATCGCCCTGATCAGGTGCTTGAGGGAAGGCTTCCGCATACTCGGACCAATCTGAAATCCCCTCTAAAACCTCAGCCCAAGCCAAGATTTCGACCGACTCTGAAGCGGCCCCTTCAGGTGATATAAAATGCCCAGCAGTGACAACTCGAGGTGCGAGAACACCGCCTTTTTCAGCAAGGCCCTGACGCAACAAACGCCCACTCTGAGCGGTGGGCGTGACAACGAGCATTCCTGGCAAATCGGCCTTCCGCTGCCACAGCCAATCGACACCCAAAGTCCCAAATGGCTTACTCGTCCCCAGTGCTTCAATCGCTCTTCCCATCAGCAGCAACGCTGGCTGAGAAGAGCGAAGAAATCGACCGGAAAAAGAAAGGAAATTTGAACTTTAAGGATTCTCCCGAACCACCCGGTAAAATCGATTTCCAGGGTAGACTGTCGTATCCTCGAAAGTGGAGATATCTTCCACGTCTGTAGAGAAGACACCCATATCCATAAAGCTACCTGCATCTGGATCTGGAGCAGACTGCACCTTATAGAGATACCCGGGAACATTTTCCCAGCTCATCATCACGCCATCGGTGGTAGAGACAACATGAGAGTCAAAGTCCTCAAGCACCTCACCATCGAAGTAGGTCAGACATTTCGCCACTGCAGATTTACCAACCTTTGACCCTATGATCCGGCCTGGACCATCATCAATTGGCAAGTGAATGCCACCGTAAATCCGAGAGATCCCAGCTTCATCTGCAGCGTCATAATAAGTCGCCCACTGAAGATCGAAGCCCGTTTCAGGTCCCGCCTCAAACTCGAGAGCTCCAGCAGGAATATTGTGAGTGCCTAGTCCACCCGGAAAGTATTCTGTCCCTGTGATGACAGTCATGACCTCTGCCGCAGCCCGGCTAAAGGCACTATGGCCAGAAACGTAACCCGCAAACGCCGGAGTCACAAAAGTGGAACGCTGATAGGGAATCCACTCGTTGGCATTGATCCAGCCTACTCCGCCAACCTCGGTCTCAGGATCACTAGGTTCACCCTGCCAGACCTTGAGTTCCATAATGTCGCGCGGAATAAAAAAGCCTGGAAAAAGCTCAATTAGCTCCGTTCTAAGTCGAATCAAATCAGAAACAAGAGGTAAGCCCTGTGGCCGATAGCGACCGAGATTAGGATCTGTCGCCTGCCCTCCGGTATCAGGATCCGCAAGGTGACGCACCATGGTAATCGGTCGCACATAGTCATATTTCCGCTTCACCCCCCAAGCGGCTACGGCCGTGTCATGGAGGGCCGCATTAAGAGCGAGATAGGCTTTCACATCCCACTCTAGCTCTGGCAACTCGGGCCCCTGCCCTTCCATTCTTCGTTCAAAAAGCGGATCATCGAAGACTTCGTTCGCAAGATCATTCCAGTGCCCCGGAGGAGTTTCAGAATCAGGACCATCGGCCCAGTATTCCGCAACCGCTCGACCGTAATCGCCAAGATTAACGACGTTAGCTGCGTATGGTAAGTTCGTGACCGGATTAACAGAACGGCCCTGACCGTCATTCATCCCGAGGGTGTTATTCCCCTGCGAGCCAGGCGAAATGTCAACCATGGTTCCGATGTTAGGATCGAGCTTTGAACTGAGCTCGACTACCTTGAGGACTTGCTGACGCATCGCCTCATTATCGATGAAGGCTTGGGCATCACTAGGATCATTTGAAAGATTTAACTGTGGAGGTAAGCCTGGATCGATGTCTTCATAAACCCCATCCACAAATGATCCACTGAGAGCAAAAGGACGAACATATCCCCAGTGAGCTCCGATAAATTCCTGCACCAAACCCGCTTCCTGGCCATTTTGAGTCTGCGCCTCAGTGAACTCGAGAGGCTGCCAATTGTTCGGATGAGTGAGATGCTTAATCCCCCCCAAACCATCAGGATCAGTTTGCCCCGTTCCTCCAGTCGAAAGGATTAAAGGCATATTGAGAGGCTCGTAGTTGGTGATATTATCGACGTAAATATTTTCCTGATTAGAGCGATCTGTCGTCGAACGCCCGAGAATGGCTTCGGCTGCGCGATTTCCCACTGCAGCAGGGCTGGAGCCAGTCGTCGTCGTGATCGTCCAATCGTAACCGAGATCGGTCATTTTCTGCTGCAGATTTGCAACTACGGTGGTGCCGCCTACGGAAATAGAATACCGTGAATCAAGAACACGGTATGCGGCAAAACTAATGGCCTCTTCCCGAGCAGCCTCGATATCGACAGCAGTGGCTGATTCATTATGAAAAACTCCCACCGCATTTGAGTCATAGGCTGCCCAAGCATCCCACATGGCAGCGGAGAAATGAAATAAGTTCCGAGCATGAACCGTTGGGGCTGGAAAATCGAGACGAATCCCCGCGAGACATTCTTCATTCCACTGGCGAGCCACCGACTGGCCCGAAGCAAGCTGTGACAAGGAGCCTATGAGCATTGTAGGGAGCGCTAAGCTTCTGATAAATGATGAAGTGATCGACAGATTTTTCATAGTTTCAGGACGTTTTATTCAGAAAAAATCACTTTCTGAAATTTATTGGGAATAAACACAACTTCTCATCCTCATGGAAGAACAATCGATACTCTTTCGACCATAAAAATAAGCCAAGAATAGCTGAATAAACTGCTAACCCACTGACCACCAAAGAACA
>CALGMJ010000196.1 GCA_937958875.1 uncultured Verrucomicrobiales bacterium
TTTCAAAGAGCAGGAGGAAGTGTTTCACAAAATAGTGGGTCCCGGGTTTCTCTAGATCTTTCTGGTATTGCTGGAATTGCAACACCAGCAGAGGGATCATCGCTGTATGTAAGTTTTGTCCAAAAATTAGGTGAGTCTAATAGCATTAATCAGGCAGTCATCTTCGAGCTTTGGAGAGGGGCTGCAAATGATTCCGATACGATTTTTTCTTTTGGCACAAATCTGCTCAATCCTGCCGAAGATTATGGTCTTTTGATCGAGAAACAGGATTCTGAGGCGGTAGGAATCAGTTTGGCAAATGACTTAAATTTCGACGCCAATCTGGTTGTTCTGCGAGTGGACTACGGAGCTGCAGGTGAGGTTGACACGGTGAGGATTTATCTGAACCCGACAAATTCGACTGAACCGGCAGCTGCCGATGGGATGGATTTGGTAAATATACCGAACCATGATCTATCGTTTAATAGAATTGGCTTTGGTTCGTTCCAGAATGGAACTCAGGAGATTGATGAGATCCGTATTGCAACAACTTTCGAAGAGGTGGTGCCAGCCTTTGTTGATAGCGACACGGATGGTCTGCCAGATTCATACGAAGAGGCAAATGAGCTGAATCCTAACAGTGCTGCTGATGCTACTATGGATCCTGACGGTGATGGTTTGAATAATCTGGGTGAATTTGCCGCGGGAACAGACCCTCAAGAGCCTGATACAGATGGTGATGGTCTTCGTGATGGTGATGAGGTGGAAGGAACTGAGAATGCTTATCGGGTCGGGCAAGTATCAGGAGAAGCTCCATTAGGCGCTCCTGGGGCACCGACAGATCCTCTCTCTCCTGATACAGATGGCGATGGGCTGAATGATGGTGATGAGGTTTTCGCAGGAGATGATAATTTTATCTCCAATCCGAATCTCGAAGATACAGATGGAGATCGTCTACCAGACGGCTATGAGGTCGAGAACCAAATCGATCCAGCCGATAGCATGGGAGACAACGGAGACTTTGGTAATCTTGATGAAGATGAATTGAATAATTTTGAGGAGTTTGATTTAGGAACTAACCCGAGGCTGAGAGACACTGACGCTGATGGTTATGACGATCATGTGGAGACAAATTTTGATAGCTTTGAGTCGCCAGAGGACACGGGAACCGATCCTCTGAATCCAGATACTGATGGAGACGGTTTGTTAGACGGAGCGGAAAATCCTGAAACTGGAGAGCTTGGGGGGCCGGTTCATGCTTCTGATCCACATATAGTTGATACAGATGATGATGGCTTTAGTGATTTTATTGAAGTTTTCTTCGAGACTGATCCGATCGAAGCTGATAGTGTTCCTTCAACAGATCCGGTAGAAGCGACGCTACAGTTCGACTTCGACGGAGGGCCTGATGGACGGGGTTTTGTAGGCGCTTATGCTCCGATGCCGCCAGATACTGTGATTCAGGCTCCGGCACATTTCTTAAATATTCTTGGAGACTCTGACCGTGTGTTTAACCAAGTCTCAGAAACATCTTCTGGATCACTCTTAGATTCTAGTGGGGCGCCTGTTCCGGGGGTGGGAGTTGATATTGGCATTGCTACTGATGATGGTAACGGGGTTTTAACTTTTGAGTTTGATCGAGCGTTGGAGTCGACGGGGCAGACTGTTGTTAATCCACTCAGTGACTCTATTTATCGGACGGGTCTTTACGGTGATTGGCTATTTACAAGGAATAACGAGAATCTTGTTGTAAGGGTGAACGGGCTTTTAGCTGGTTCTTATAATGTCTTTCTCCCTCTTCGTGAAGAATTTCAACCAGAGCGGACCTATGATGTCTTTTTTGGGACGCAGGTTGCCGATGGAGGAGGTGATCCAGTATTTGGAGACGCAGAGGTCGGTGTTACTGAGGCTCCGGCAACTTTTATCGAGAGACAAAACTTCTTCAGAGGAACCGTAACGATTGAGGACAATGATTACATTGTGGTCATGGTGGATCCTACCAACGCAGAATTTGGATTTGTGCAAGGTTTGCAGATTGTTCCTGCGATTATCGGTGCGGCCCGTCCAGCAGTCACATCAGTGACAGTGTCAGATGGTGGTGATCTCGTGATCCAATTTAGCGATATTGCCAATCAGACGTATGCTCTAGGGCAGAGCGATGATCTCACCGGGGATTTTCCAGCCATAGACGGTATTACGACCACTAGCGATGCTGACGGGGCAGGAACTTTCACGGTTCCTTTCAATGCTGAAATGAACCCTTCATCTTTCTTCCGTATTATTAGGCAGTAACATCTAATACGAATTTTAAAGGAGATATCGTACTTTCTGCGAGAGCAGGAAGTACGATTTTTTTAGGCAAGAATATCTTTAATCACTTTTCCGCCTTCGACTCCAGTGAGTTTAAACTCTAAGCCTTGAAATTTGTGAGTAAAAGCGTGGGGGTCGATACCGCAGAGGTGCTGCATGGTAGCGTGAAGATCGTGGACCGATGCGACGCCATCGACAGCACGGTAGCCGAGTTCATCAGTAGCTCCGTGGATGTGTCCACCTTTGATCCCTCCTCCTGCGAGTAGAAGTGAAAATGCGTTGATATGGTGGTCCCGTCCCGTTCCTTGACCCATGGGAGTACGTCCAAATTCACCGCCCCAAATAATGAGTGTTTCATCGAGAAGGCCGCGTTGTTTTAGATCAGCGATGAGGGCGGCGCTGGCTTGGTCGACTTCTTGGATTCGTTTTGGGAGTTCGATGTCGAGTTTTGAGTGGTTATCCCAACCGCGGTGGTAGAGTTGAACAAAGCGCACTCCACGCTCTACGAGACGGCGAGCGAGTAGACAGTTTTTAGCGTAAGTTCCTTCACCGGCTTCCTTGACGCCATAGGCTTCCATCGTTTGTTTTGACTCTCCGGCGATGTCGGTGAGCTCGGGTACGCTAGTTTGCATGCGGAAGGCCATTTCGTATTGGGAAATACGAGCTTCAAGCTCCCGGTCGATCACATGGTTGCTCAAAGATTGGTTCAGGCTTTTGATTTCATCAATCACTTGGCGTTGGGTGGATTGGCAAATCCCAGCGGGATTTCCAACGTAATGCACGGCATCACCTTTTGATTGAAATAGCACTCCTTGATAACGGCTAGGGAGGAAGCCGGCAGACCATTGTTGGGAAGAGATAGGTTGACCACCGCCTGTCATCAGGACGACGTAGCCAGGAAGTTCCTCTGTTTCAGCTCCTAGTCCATAAAGGGTCCATGATCCCATGCAGGGCCGCCCCTTGATGATAGAGCCTGTGTTCATGAAGGCATGGGCGGGATCGTGGTTGATTTGCTCAGTTTGCATACCACGTAGGATACAGAGGTCATCGGCCACTTCAGCCATGTGCTTAAAGCTATTCGAGAATTCGAGACCAGATTCTCCATGACGTGAAAATTCAGATTTACTTCCTCGGGCGAGAAGTTTCATGCCTTGGAGTTGAGCTAGCTGTTGGCCTTTTGTGAATGAATCCGGGAAGGCCTTTCCATGAAGTTTTGTGAGTTCTGGCTTGGGGTCAAAGGTGTCGATGTGTGATGGGCCACCAGCCATACAGAGGTGGATGATGTTTTTGATGCGGGGACGGTGATGCACTCCATCGCGGTAATAGGCTGGCCACGCATCGCCAGCTTGCGCTTGACGAGCGAGGATGGAGCCTAAAGCCATAGTCCCGAGACCAGAAAATGATTGGCCTAGAAAGCTTCGACGGTTGACCTGAAGGGCGTGGTCTGGGCTGGTAGCGATCATGGTTTAGTAGCGGGTAATGGTTTCGTGGAGGTTTAGGATGACTCGGCAGAGTTGGCTCATGGCAGCGAGTTCTGCTTGGTTGATTTTTCGATTAGCACGGTAGCGTCCCACGCTTAGGAATTTCTTTGGGTCGTCTTTTTTCTGTGCCAAATTTTCTCTCTGGATGGTGAGGAACTTTTGTAAAGAGGTGAGTTCCTCAGGGCGAGGCGATCGGGCAAGGGCTCGAAGATAAGCTGCTTTGATACGGTCCTCATCAGTTTTTAAGGAGGGATCTTCCAGTAGGCGGACTGCGAAAACACGAGCGGCCTCGACGAAGGTGGGATCATTCAGCTGGGTCAGCGCTTGTTGAGGGGAGTTTGCCTGGAGCCGGTCAGCAGAGCATTCGACTCGGGTGGGAGCGTCGAAATTCGCGAGCATAGGATGGAGAAACGTACGCTGGATGTGCATGTAAACGCCTCGTCGATACTGTTGCTGTCCTCCACTGGAATGATATTTACGGGTGGGGAAATTGAGTGCAGCGTAGTAACCAGCAGGTTGATAGGGCTTCATAGAGCGTCCTCCGATAGCGGTGGTGTCGAGTAAGTCTGCGATGGATAGGGCATTATCTCTGATGAATTCAGCATCGAGTCGACGCGCTGCTTGCTGAGCATAGAGGCGATTCTGTGGGTCGATATCTACTAGATCAGAGCGGAAAGAGGCTTGCTGCTGGTAGGTCTGACTCGTGACAATGGTGCGGATGAGATTTTTCACGTCCCAGCCAGAGTCTCGGAAGTCTGCCGCAAGCCAGTCCAGAAGTTTAGGATGGCTGGGCCACTCGCCTTGAGCTCCGAGATCATTGAGAACATTCGAGAGGCCAGTTCCGAAAAATTGTTTCCAAAGGCGATTAGTAAAATGGCGTGCAGTGAGAGGATTTTCATCGGCCGTGATCCAGTTTGCGAGATCGAGACGGGTGAGGCGGCGGTCTTTTGGTAAAGACTCGGATGGGAGGAAATGGAAGACGGCAGGCTGTACGATTTCTCCATCAGTCTGCTGCCAATCACCACGAGGAAGGATGCGGGTGGTCCGGCGTTCCTGTTCCGGGACCTGCATGGAAATGAGGGTGCGAGTCCAGCCACTCTGAGCGCTGTGAATTGTAGCGCGTGCATTTTGATAGGCACGCGGGAGGCGTCTTCTTTCACCATGAGCGTAGTGATAGGCTGCCTTGAGAAGCTCTGGGTTTTCTTCATTCTTTAGAGCGTAAAAGACTGACTCGGGTATGGCTTTTCTTCCTGGGATAGGATCAAGGAAAGGAGTGATAGAGATTCGCAAGCGAGCGATATCAGCCGAGTAAATACGTGCGATGAGAGTTGAATCGGGAGGTAGCAGTCGTTGGGATTTTAGGTAGAGAACTGCGCTGTGAGTTTGTTGAGCGAGGCTGGCAGGGTATTCCCAGCGACCGGGAGTTGATAGCCAGTGTTGTTCAGGATTTTTTGACCGAAAGGCGTTGCCACCCCATTGGTGAACTGCGGATAGATCCGCTCTGGAGAAGTCGAAATCAATGAGTGTTTCGCTGCCATCAGATGCACGTAAAGAGAAGGTAATGGCCGGTGAATAAAGAGTGCGTTTGCCTTTTTTTTCCTTCATCGGAGGACCGGACATGAGAAAAGTTCCTTTTTCGCCACGTCCTACGAAGCCCGATTCGCCAGGTAAGGCTTGGATTCGAATTGCTCCGAGATGTTGATGGGGAAGCTCCATTTCCAAAGTAATGAGATCGTCCTTCTGTGGTGTTCCGAGAAATTCGACGCTATGATCTGGGCGTATTTGGTGTGGGGTGTTTTTTGCTGACGTGGCGAGGGTGGGGGTGGCGATAGCCCAGCCGTCTTCAGAGTTTAGAGTCGGTCTAATCTGAATCAGCCATGCCTTGAGTTTTTCAGGATCGACCTTGTGTCGAGAGAGAGAGTCGACGGCGATTTTTTCTTGTCGTTCAATTGATGCGAGCAGAGAAGGAGATTGGAAAGCCAGCTCGGGAGAGAAGGGGGAATGGTTATCCCAGCCCTTTAACTCAGGGTTCGGCGAGTAAGCGTAGTCTCGATAAACGCCCCATTGTTTGACATCATCGAAGAAGGCCGCAAGGGAGTAGAAATCCTTAGCCGAAATAGGGTCAAATTTATGATCATGGCACTCGGCACATCCTGTGGTCTGGCCGAGAAAGGCCGTTCCAACTGCGCGGACTCGATCGGCAGCATACTTGGCGATGTATTCCGGTGGTTGCACGCCACCTTCGCGGGTCATGAGGTTAAGGCGGTTAAAACCAGATGCAATGAGCTGCTCGTCGGTAGGGTTTTCTAAGAGATCGCCTGCTAGTTGTTCGGTAACAAAATCCTTAAACGATTTATTCGTATTGAACGCGTTGATGACATAGTCCCGATAAGGAAAGATGCTCATGTTCTGGTCTCCATGGTAGCCGACCGTGCTAGCGAAGCGCACCGCATCAAGCCACGGCACGGCCATTCGCTCACCATAGTGTGGGCTCTCGAGAAGGCGATTGACTTCGAATAGATACGATTTTTCAGGGTCAACCGCAGAGGCTTCTTCAAAGCGGCTGATATCTTCCGGCTTAGGAGGGATACCGGTGATGTCGAGCGATAGCCGACGGATGAGGGCAGCGTGATTCGCACGCGGAGAGGGCTTGAGTTTCTCAGTTTTCAAGCGATCACGAATGAAGCCATCAATAGGGTGTTTGGCTTCTGATTCGTGAGCCGTCTTTTTAATCGGGGTATATGCCCAGTGAGGTTCGTACTTTGCGCCCTGCTCGATCCATCTTTTCAGAAGTTCTCTTTCCTCGCTTGTGATTTTTTTATGAAAATGAGGGGGCGGCATGACTATGTCTTCATCTTTTGAATCAATCCGAGCAAAAATATGAGACTCATCAGGTTTCCCTGGGACGATGGCGTAGCTCTTCTTATCCTTGAGAAGGGCGTAGGCACCCTCGGCCGTATCGAGGCGTAGATCTGCTTCCCGTTTTTTCGAGTCCGGACCGTGGCAGGCGATGCATTTATCTGAGAGGAAACTCCGGATATGAGCATTGTAGGTGACTTCTTCAGGGAGAGCCTGAGCCCAAGTTGAAGAGAGCAACAAAATACTGAGTTTTTTAGAAAGGAGAGAGCCGCAAGTCATGAGTTGGGTCGAGTACTGGTTAAGCAGGGCGATATGGCGTGATTCCTCCTAGCCAAATGGCTGGGCTGCGCATTAAAATACCTCTTAAAGATCGTAGCTATAGGTTCGGGGGTAATTTAAACACCACTTGGCACAGGTCTAGCATTAGTTGAATCATGCGTATTGGATTTGTGTCGACCCGTTTCGCTGGAACCGATGGAGTTTCTCTTGAAGCTCAGAAATGGGCTGAGGTATTTACCGAAATGGGTCACGAGGTTTTTTGGTTTAGTGGAAAAAGTGATCGGCCTGACGAGGTTTCGATGTGCGTCCCTGAAGCTTATTTCGAGCATCCTGAGAATACTTGGATTGCCGAAAGGATTTGGGGCTTCAGTCAGAGGGATCCTCTGGTGAGTGAGCGGATTCATGAAGCCGCTACGTATTTGAAAAGTCAGCTTTATCGCTTTGTCGAAAAGTTTTCGCTAGATCTCATCATTCCTGAAAACATTCTTACGATCCCTGTGCACGTGCCGCTTGGAGTAGCGGTGACTCAGTTTCTTGCTGAAACAGGGATGGCTGCCTTTGCGCATCACCATGATTTCTACTGGGAAAGGATTCGTTTTACGGTCAATGCGGTGCCGGATTTGTTGGACCTTGCCTTTCCTCCCAGACTGCCAAATTTGGTCCACTCCGTAATCAACGAAGCCGCGCAACAACAGATTGCGCTGCGGAAAGGGCTTAGCTCGCATTTAGTTCCAAACGTTTTCCGTTTCGAAAACGAGGCTCCGGGAATCGATGATTATAATGCTGATTTTCGCCAGGAAATAGGCCTCGCAGACGATGATCTTTTTATTCTTCAGCCCACTCGGATCGTGCCTCGAAAAGGGATCGAGCATGCCATTACGCTGGCGAGTCGTCTTTCAGGCGATGTGAAATTAGTCATTTCTCACGAGGCGGGGGACGAGGGGTTTGAGTATCGCGATATGCTGGTGCAGATGGCTAAAAATGAGGGCGTTGATTTGAGGATTGTTGCTGACCGCATCGGAGAGAGTCGCCATCTCGATAGCCAGGGGAGAAAGGTTTATACTTTGTGGGATGTGTATCCACATGCAGATCTCGTGACTTACCCGAGTCTTTATGAAGGCTTTGGGAATGCGCTTTTAGAAACGTATTACTTCCGAAAACCTGTCGTGATCAATCGTTATTCAGTTTACGTGCAGGACATCGAGCCCAAAGGCTTTCAGGCCATTGCCATGGATGGCTATGTCGAAGATGAAACTGTCGCTGCTACTGAACGTCTCCTCGCTGATCCAGATCTGATTCGAGAAATGGTCGAGCGTAACTACGAGCTCGCGGTGAAACATTACGGCTACGAGACGCTTCGCCGAATTCTGCCTACCGCGATCGCAAATTTCTCTTAAGACGATGCCATGAAGCTACTCCGCCGAAAGACCTTCCTTAGCATGCGAGACCGACTCGCAAAGTTATACGGAAAAGAACAAGCTGAAGAACTCGCCACCCGGCTTTATCATCTCATTGGTCGCTACGGGATCGATGCCACTGAGAGTCGCACGACGCGCCCACAATGGACCGAGCGTGATGCCGTGCTAATTACTTATGCTGATATCGTAAGAAAGAAAGGTGAGCCACCCCTAAGGACTTTAAAGAATTTCCTTCAGCGGCGTGCTCGTCACGCCATTAACACTGTCCACTTTTTGCCTTTCTACCCGTCATCCTCAGATGGTGGATTCTCCGTAAAAGATTATCGCGCTCTTGATGAAGAATTTGGGACTTGGGACGATCTCGAAGATCTTCGGCAGGAGGCTCAAGTCGGCCTCATGTTTGACCTCGTATTAAACCATTGCTCTCGCGAAAGTGCGTGGTTTAAAACCTTCACTCAGGGGATTGCGCCTGAGAAAAATTACTTCCTAGTCGATGATCCGAATAAGGATTGGAGTAAGGTGGTTCGTCCCCGAGTGTCGCCTCTTTTCCATGAGACTGAAACAGCTGATGGAGTGAAGTCTGTCTGGACGACGTTTAGCCGGGATCAGGTCGATTTGAACTGGAAGGAGCCTGATGTCCTCTTCGAGTTTGTTGATATTCTCTTGGGTTACATCTCTCGTGGAGCGCGCATCGTCCGTCTTGATGCTGTTGCCTTTCTCTGGAAGGTAGAAGGGGAGACCTGCATCCACCATGAAATGACTCATGAAGTGGTGAAGCTTCTTAGGGATCTACTCATCGTGGTGGCTCCTGAGGTGACCTTGCTTACTGAGACAAATGTGTCTCACGTTGAGAATATCTCGTACTTTGGGAGTGGTGATGAAGCACATATGGTTTATCAGTTCACCTTGCCGCCTTTGCTGCTTCACGCTCTTTTACGTGGCGATAGCTCAAAGCTACAGCGCTGGGTGACGAGCTTGTCCAGTATTCCGCGTGGCTGCACTTATTTGAATTTTACAGCTAGTCATGATGGCATTGGTCTGCGAGGGCTAGAAGGGTGGGTTGAGGGCGAGGAGCTCGATTGGCTCGTGGAAGAAGTTGAGGCAAAGGGCGCCTTATTAGGAAAGCGAAATCTCCCGGGAGGAAAGACTGCTGTCTATGAGCTCAATGTCACCTACCGGAATGCTCTTTCCGTAGAGAATGATCAGGAAATGAGCGCTCGGCGCTTTATGTGTTCTCAGGCCGTGATGCTTGCGCTCCAAGGGGTGCCTGCAGTGTATTTTCATTCCCTCGTAGGTAGCGAAAATTGGACCGAGGGGCCGCAGCGTGAAGGCGGTGAAAATCGTGATATTAACCGTGAACGTCTCTTCATTAGCGAGCTAGAAGAGCTACTTGATGATCCAGAGAGCGAGCAGGGGTGGATTCTGAATGCCTTCTGTTCCATGTTACGTTCTCGGCGTTACTGTCCTGCCTTTAATCCCAAGGTGCGTCAGCGCGTCATTGCGAGTGAACCTGATTTGTTCCTCTTAGCGCGTGAACCTGAGGACGGAAATCCGGTCCTATGTTGTTCTAATTTCAGCTCAGAGGAAAAGCAGGTTCCTGAGGAGGTCATTGCGACGTATTTCGCAGGGCGGGAAAAAGTGAGAAACTTACTCGCGAGAGAGGATCAGATTTTCCTGAAATCGGAAATTATTTTAAGGCCTTATGGAACCGCTTGGTTGACCTACAAATAAGAATGCTAAAACTAGCGGAAGAAAAATGGAGCCAGCTGTCGGACTCGAACCGACAACCATCCGATTACAAATCGGGAGCTCTACCAATTGAGGCTAAGCTGGCTTGCTCTTGCGAACGCGGCGAAAGATACAAATCCGCGACCTTCTGGCAAGAGAACTTTTACACCTTTTTTCATTTTCTTCCAGAGCCCGTCGCGAGGTGACCTTGACCGGGTCAATTCTTTGCCCTATTTCGGGCGCACGAGCGATACGCAATCCCTTTTACTGTTTACTGAGAACCATCATGTCTGACCAGCCAACCATCATCTATACTAAGACCGACGAAGCGCCTTTCCTAGCGACTCACTCCCTGCTTCCAATCATCAAGGGGTTTACTAAGTCCTCTGGAATTCAGGTGGAAACTCGGGATATCTCTCTCGCAGGCCGTATCCTGGCTGTCTTTCCCGACGTGCTGAGCGAAGATCAAAAAATCGCTGATCATCTCGACGAACTAGGCCAGCTGGCGAAGACCCCAGAAGCAAATATTATTAAGCTTCCGAACATCTCGGCTTCCGTGCCTCAGCTCAAGGCCGCGATCGCAGAGCTTCAGTCTCAAGGATATGCTCTTCCTGATTACCCTGAAGAACCTGCTAATGATTCTGAAAAGGACATCAAGTCTCGCTATGATAAGGTCAAGGGAAGTGCGGTGAATCCTGTTCTTCGCGAAGGAAACTCTGATCGACGGGCTCCAAAAGCGGTTAAGGAATATGCCAAAGCGAACCCACATTCCATGGGAGCATGGAGTGCTGATTCCAAGACTCGTGTCGTGACTATGGATGGCGGAGATTTCCGTTCGAACGAAAAGTCAGTCACGATCGAGTCAGCGACCGAGGTCAAGATTCAGTTCACTGCTGCGGATGGTTCAGCCCAGGTGTTCAAGGAAGGGATTGCTCTTCTAGAAGGGGAGATCTTTGATGCTACGGTGATGCATAAAGCGGACCTTGTTTCTTTCTTAGAAGCTCAGATTGCCGCCGCGAAGGAGGAGGGGACTTTGTTCTCCCTACACATGAAAGCCACCATGATGAAGGTCTCAGACCCGATCATTTTTGGTCACACCGTTGCCGTGTATTTTAAAGATCTTCTCGCGAAGTACGAGAGCACCTTTAGTGAACTAGGGGTCGACTTTAAGAATGGCTTCGGCGATCTCATTTCTAAAATTCAATCTCTCCCTGCTGATCAGAAATCTGACATCGAGGCTGATATTTCGGCTGCTCTCGCTGCTGGGCCTGATCTTGCGATGGTTGATTCTGATAAGGGCATCACTGGACTTCATGTTCCGAGTGACATCATCATTGATGCGTCCATGCCGGCCATGATCCGGAATTCAGGGCAGATGTGGGATGCGGAAGGGAAAGTTCGTGATACCCTGGCGGTCATTCCAGACAGTTCTTACGCGGGCATTTACTCCGCTACCGTAGATTTCTGTAAGGAGCACGGCGCATTTGACCCAACCACTATGGGCACTGTGCCGAATGTCGGGCTCATGGCTCAAAAAGCAGAGGAATATGGTTCTCACGATAAGACTTTTGAAATTCCCTCCGCAGGGAAGATTCAGGTCATCGATACTGCCGGGAAAGTTCTCCTCGAGCACGAGGTTGCTGAAGGTGACATCTGGCGTGCTTGCCAAACGAAAGACGCTCCGATTCAGGACTGGGTCAAACTTGCGGTGAATCGGGCGCGTGCCACCGGTGAACCTGCTATCTTTTGGCTTGATGAGACTCGTGCTCACGATGCCGAACTCATCGAAAAAGTTGGAGTCTATCTCGCTGATCACGAAATCGAGGGCCTCGACCTTCGTATCCTCTCACCAGTGGAGGCTTGTCAGGAAACTCTCGAGCGACTCAAAAATGGTGAAAACACCATTTCTGTCACTGGGAATGTCCTGCGTGACTATTTGACTGATCTCTTTCCCATCCTCGAAGTGGGTACAAGCGCTAAGATGCTTTCCATCGTTCCTCTGATGAATGGGGGCGGGCTTTTCGAAACTGGAGCTGGTGGCTCTGCACCGAAGCACGTTCAGCAGTTTGTCGCTGAAAATCACCTCCGCTGGGATTCTCTCGGTGAGTTTCTTGCCCTTGCGGTGTCCTTCGAGCATATCGGAACAGAGAAAGCGAAGGTCTTGGGAACCACCCTTGACGATGCCACCACTCAAGTTCTCCTAACTGGGAAATCGCCTCAGCGAAAAGTTGACCAACTCGATAATCGTGGTAGTCACTTCTATCTCGCTCTTTATTGGGCACAGGCACTTGCGGCACAAAATGATGATGCCGATCTCAAGACAGAGTTTACCGCGATCGCTGAAAAGCTAGCCGCAGAGGAAAGCGCCATCGTAGCTGAGCTGGATGCCGCGCAAGGTGCAAAGCTAGATCTCGCTGGCTACTACGCGCCGAACGAAGAAAAAGTCACTGCGGCCATGCGGCCAAGTGCTGCCTTCAATCAGATCATCGACAGTATTTAATCTTCAACGAAAAGAGGGGCTCAGGAAGTCCCTCTTTTTTTTGAATCTTCTTTTTCCATCCATGAAAGAACATCTTGCGAACGTCCTCAAAGGCTTTGCCATGGGCGCGGCGAATGTTGTCCCGGGTGTTTCCGGTGGCACCATCGCTTTTATCACGGGCATTTATGAGCGCTTAATCGAAGCTCTGAAATCGTTCGATCTCGAAGCTGTTAAGTTGGCGGCAGGATTTAAATTTAAGGAACTCTGGAAAAAGGTGGACGGGGGATTTCTCGCCGCTCTTGGCGGCGGGGTGATTCTGGCCTTTGCCTCTCTCGCAAAAATTCTCAAATGGGGATTTTCGGAATACCCCGTTCTGATCTGGGCGCTCTTTTTTGGTCTTATTGCCGCTTCTATTCCCTCGCTTGCCAAGGTCGTGACTCGCTGGCGGGGACCTGCTGCGATCACGTTCATCATCGGGCTTATCATTGCCGTTTCCATGGCCTTTTTAGAGCCCGCTAACCCGAACGATAATGTCTTTTATCTCGGTGCCTGTGGTGTCGCAGCCATGTGTAGCATGATCATTCCTGGCTTGAGTGGCTCCTTTGTCCTCTTATTGATGGGGAACTACGAACTCATCATGCTCAATGCGATTAGCGATTTCTTTGATGGAGAGATCGGAAAAGCCCTACCGATTTTAATTCCAGTCGGGATCGGTGCCGTGGTGGGTTTACTGATTCTTTCTCGCTTTCTCAGCTGGCTTTTCAAGACTCATCATGATGCTGCCGTGGGAGCCATTACGGGTTTTGTCGTCGGTTCTTTAGTTATCATCTGGCCGTGGAAAACGAAGATCACGGAAACCTTTATCAAGGATGGTGAGACGAAGACGAAAATTGTTGGCTTTAAAGATTGGCGTTTGCCAGATCTTTCCTCCTCTTCAGTTTGGGGGGAGCTGCTAGCTCTTGTAGTCGGAGTTGTCTTGATTCTCGCGGTCGAGCGGTTCGCTAAAAAATCTCAAAAAGGAAGTTAGACCATGGAAAAGATCGAACCAGCAATTGGCATCATCGGTGGGAGTGGAGTCTACGGGCTCGAGGGGCTGGAAAATATTGAAGAGCGAGTCATTGAAACTCCCTTTGGTTCGCCTTCAGATACTCTGATCGGAGGTTACCTTGGTGATCGTCGTGTCTGGTTCCTAGCTCGCCATGGGGCAGGGCACCGGATCTTGCCAAGCGAGGTGAATCATCGTGCCAACTTCTGGGCTCTGCGCTCGCTGAATGTCCGCTGGGTGATTTGTGCCACTGCTGTCGGGAGCTTACAGGAAAAATACCCACCACGTTCTGTGGTTCTACATGACCAGTATTTCGATCGGACGAGTCAACGTGCGGATAACACCTTTTTTGGCGAGGGCATCGTCGCTCATGTTGGTTTTGCCGATCCGGTCAGTAAAAATCTCCGAGAGATTCTCTATCAGGCAGGACTTGATGAAGGAGTGGCGATTCATAATGGAGGAACTTACGTCTGCATGGATGGGCCTAGTTTTTCTACACGGGCTGAGTCAAAGTTCTACCGAGACCAAGGTTTCGATATTATTGGAATGACTAATCTTCCCGAGGCCAAACTCGCTCGTGAAGCAGAGATTTCCCTTGCGAGTCTTGCCATGGTGACAGACTATGATTGCTGGCGCGAGGGACATGCTGCGGTAGATGCAGCCGAGGTCGGGCGTAATCTTGCGGCCAATCTGAAGACAAGTACGAAGATTATCAGGCGTGCTATTGCCCAGATTCCTACTCGCCCGAATTGGCCTGAACATTCGGCATTAAACAATGCTATATTTACCCAGCCACACCATTGGCCCGAAGAAACGATCGAGAAGATCAAGCCGATCCTTGGTCACCGTGCGGAGGTGAGAGATGCATAAAGGTATTCCTACATTCCTGGAGGGATAAATGAGTCACTCGTCCTGCAGGGTCCCTACACAAGGGAGAAATTCAGAGCAGAGGTTGGGCGAAACCTGAGGTATTAGCGGAAGAAAACCACTGATTACCCAGATTTCACTGATTTTCTTAGGCTCTGCAATATAGGCATCAGTGAAATCAGGCTTAAGTCCGTGCCATTCATCTCTGACCACGACTTTCAATTACACCTAGC
>CALGMJ010000197.1 GCA_937958875.1 uncultured Verrucomicrobiales bacterium
CCAGTTAAGAAACCGCTCACGGTGCCGATCGTGCCGCTGATCGATATTCTCGTGACTCTGCTTTTCTTTTTTATCGTCACGATGAACGAAATGGAGCGTAAGCATCCGCGTCCCGTGATGAAGGTGACCCTCCCGACTGCAAACTCTCAGAAAGTGAAAACCATCACCGAAACGCGGATCGTGCTTTCTCTCGATACCGAGGGGGCGGCAGAAATCGATGGCCTTGCGGTTCCGTCTGGATTTCTCAAAGAATACCTCCGTGCGAGCCGAGAGCAGCAGCCAAATCTTAAGCTGGAAATGCGTGCTGACGAATCCTGCCCTTGGGGTGCCGTGCTGAAAGCGCACGCTGCTGCGATCGAGGCTGGCTACCCGGCCTCAGAAATCGTAAACCGCGTCCGCCGCGATACACCTGAATAACTCCCGATGATCCTTGATATTACCCAATACGGAAATCCCATCCTGAGAAAGAAATGCAAAGCCGTCGAGAAAGTCGATGATGCTCTTCAGGAACTCGTTGATAATATGATCGAGACCATGCGTGATGCTCAAGGGATTGGCATTGCGGCTCCTCAGGTCGATGTCGATCTGCAACTCGCGGTTGTGGACGTATCCCATGATCCTGAATGTATCAGCTACCTCCGCGTGGATGGGGAAGAGGCTAAGCTAGAAGATCTCATGCCGCTGGTGTTCTTTAATCCTGAACTCGAGTTTGGAAAAAAGAAGGAGCTGGAAATGGAAGGCTGCCTCAGTATTCAGGAGATCAATGCCAAAGTACAGCGTCCATCTGAGGTGAAGGCTACCCTTCATTTACTCGATGGCCGCACCATCACTCTCGAGACTGATGGCCTTTTCGCCCGTGCCATTCAGCATGAGACTGACCACCTCAACGGGATTTTATTTACCGATCGGGTGAGTCCAGCGAGCAAGCTTTCCGTGAAGCGTAAGCTCAAGCGCTTAGTCGAAGGCTAAACGGTTTCCGAATTTTCACATGAGTTCTCCCTGGCAAATCCGGATCGATGTCGGCGGAACTTTTACCGATGGCTGGGCCATTGATCCTGATGGGCGTGAGCATCGATGTAAGGTGCTCTCTTCTGGGATCGTGCGAACACGTGTGGAGGCGGTGGAAGATGGCTGGGCTATTCTTGAGACAGCTCTTCATATTCCGGTTGGTTTTCGGACCGCTTGCGGAAGGCGAGTGCTGAAGTCGGAGGGATCTCGGATTTTACTCGATGGAAACGTTGAATCAGGAGAAACGCTCGAGCTTTTTACTGAGGAAGATGCCCCTGTCATTGCGGCCCGGATTTTGACTGGGACCTCGCCTGGGAGTGCTTTCCCTGCAGCGGATTTACGAGTGGCGACCACGCGAGGGACAAATGCTCTCCTAGAAAATAAAGGCGAGCCTGTCACCCTCATCACCAATGCTGGGTTCGAAGATCTCATGCTCGTGCGTGATCAGCGTCGGCCTGATCTTTTTGAACTCGCTCCCGTGATCACCCCTTCGATCACCAAAGAAGTGATTGGTCTTCCGGGACGGCTCAATCGTGATGGCTCTGTGCTGGAAGAACTCGATCTTTCAGAGCTGCCTGCGATTGATGGCCCTGTCGCGATTGCGCTCATTAATTCCGATGTCGCGCCAGCTTATGAAAAAGAAATCGCATCTCACGTAGGTGGTAGTGTCTCGCATGAACTCGCCCCCGTGATTCGGCTCTGGCCGCGGATGGAAACGGCGGTGGCAAATGCCTACCTCACTCCCGTGATGGAGCGCTTTGTCGAGAATCTTCACACCGCTTTACCAGAAGTCCCGCTTTCTCTCATGACTAGTGCGGGACAGTTAAAAAAGAGCCAAGATTTTCGTCCCATTGATAGTCTTCTCAGTGGTCCCGCGGGTGGGGTAGCTGCTTCGGCTATCCTAGCGAAAGCGGCGGGATTTTCCCAAGTGCTCACCTTTGATATGGGTGGCACCTCTACTGACGTCGCACGTATCGCGGGCGAGCCTAGTTATCGATACGAGCAGGAAATTGGCCCCGTTAAAGTGCTCGCTCCCGCCGTGAAAATCGAGACGGTCGCCGCAGGTGGGGGCTCGATTTGCCAGTGGCGAAATGGAGGGCTAGAGGTCGGTCCTGAGAGTGCAGGTTCGAGTCCTGGTCCCGCGTGTTATGGACAGGGAGGTCCGCTTACGGTCACCGACGTGAATCTTCTTCTCGGTCTCATGGATGAGGGGCGTGCTGGAATTCCGCTTTCTAAATCTGCTGCGGAGGAAGCTTTGCATGCGCTGGCCGCTGAGATTGGTTCCATTTCTCCAGAGGATCTTCTCACCGGGCTTCGCCAAATCGCGATCGAGCATATGGCTGAAGCTCTCCGTCAGGTTTCCACTCGCGATGGGTATGACTGCCGCGAACATGCTCTTATCGCTTTCGGTGGTGCTGGCCCTCAACACGCCTGCGCCTTGGCTCGTGAGCTAGGTATTTCCACCGTGCTTATTCCACGAGATGCCGGTCTCCTCAGTGCCTGGGGACTTCATCACGCGAGTCATAAAGAGCTACAGACTCGCCAGGTTTTAAAACCACTCGCTGAGATGAAAGGGGTGTTTTCTCGCGTGATCGAAGAGCTGTCCTCTGGTCCTCACGTACGATGTTTACATGAGTTGAGGCTGCAGGGTCAGGACTCGGCCTTGGAGATTGAGGCGGAATCTTATGAGAATCTCGTGCGAGATTTCAAGACACGCTACGGCCAGCTTTTTGGTCGTAAAGTGGATCGCCCGATCGAATGGGTCGCGGTAAGAGTCGAGAGCTCTGCTGAACAGCCTGAGATTCAGGGCGAAGAATTTGGAACGCGCGAGCGGGTTGTGTCTGATGGCATTCAGCAGGATGCTTTTGCGACCTTAGTGTTAGAAAAAGGGTGGAGCCTTTCTCGAGGATCGATGGGTACGGTTCGGCTCGATCTTGAAGAAGCGCAGTGTCAACAGCCGGTCGAAGCGGAAGTCGTAGCAGAGGAGCTTTATCGTCGGCGCTACGAAAGTGTCGTCGAAGAAATGGGTATGCTGCTACGACGCACCGCGCTTTCGACAAATATCAAAGAACGCCTCGATTATTCCTGTGCGCTCTTAGATGCTCAGGGGCGACTCGTCGTTAATGCGCCGCACATTCCGGTGCACCTTGGCGCATTGGGTTTATGTGTTCGTAAAGTCTCTGAGAATCATCACTGGCAAGAGGGAGAGACAATGGTGGTGAATCATCCTGCCTTTGGCGGATCACACTTGCCTGATGTCACCGTGATCAGTCCCATTTTCCGCGAAGAAGAACTCGTCGCCTTTGTGGCGAATCGGGCCCATCACGCGGAGATTGGTGGAAAGACTCCGGGATCAATGCCGCCGGATGCTCGCTGTCTTGCTGAAGAGGGGATCGTTATTCCACCCACTCTGCTTTCAGAAATTGATGAGGCGTTTTTCCATGAGTCGCGAAACCCACGCGATAATATTGCTGATCTCGCTGCGCAGGTTGCGGCCAACCGCCATGGTATCGAAGCATTCCTGAAGATCCCGCCTGCTTCCTATATGGAAATACTCTATCAACGATCGGCCAAACTCATGGCGGTAAAGCTTTCGCAAAGTGATGGATCAAGCCAAGCTTCCTCGACCCTCGACGATGGTTCGTTGATTCAGGTGAAGGTCCATTTTGGGAAGCTGCTCGTCATCGACTTTTGTGGTTCAGCCGCAACTCATCCTGGAAATTTAAATGCGACTCCGGCGATTGTTCGTAGCGCTGTCCTTTATGCTCTTCGTCTATGGGTGGGGGAAGATTTACCACTGAATGAAGGGCTCTTAGCGCATGTGGAAATCATTACTGAGGAGGGAATTCTATCTCCTCCGCTCGTTGATGATCCCGCCCAATGTCCAGCCGTTGTCGGAGGGAATGTAGAAACGAGTCAACGCATCGTGGATGTGCTACTCACCGCTCTCGGTATTCAGTCCCAGGGTCAGGGGACGATGAATAATTTTCTCTTCGGTAACGAGCGGTTTGGTTTCTATGAAACGATGGGCGGTGGAGCTGGAGCGGGGCCATCTTGGAATGGTCGGAGTGGCTGTCACGTTCACATGAGCAATACCGCGATTACTGATCCAGAGATTCTGGAAGAGCGCTACCCAGTGCGTGTTCGTGAATTTGGCCTGCGTTCCGGATCTGGCGGTAAGGGGGCATGGAGTGGTGGCGAAGGCTTGGTTCGTGAAATCGAATTTCTCGAAACGATGACGGTTTCTCTTTTGACGCAACGTCGTACTTCACAGCCGGAAGGGCTGGCAGGTGGAGAAGCTGGGAAAGCGGGGCGTCAGCAGCTTTTTCAGAATGGCCAGTGGCGTGATCTCCCCGGAATCATCGCGCTTGAAGTGACCCCTGGTGATCGTATCCGCATCGAGACACCCGGCGGTGCGGGTTATGGGACTTTTTAGATTCTAATTTGAGAGCCTTCAAAAACGCATCGTAGGCTTATTCGGGTCATCAGGATCTGTCATGTCAGCCTTAAGTGCGAGTCGCCAGCCGAGACGGATAATCCAAAGCCCAAAGGCGATGGATAGGAAGGCCGCTAGGCCAAATTTCCAAGCCTCGATGATTGGAGGGCGATCTGGGGGAGCATCTAAAGCGGCAAAAAAGCCGAAGATGCAAAGAACTCCGCCTAGAATAGCAGCTATCCCCACCATGCCAATGATACAACCTCCAGGGACTGCTTTTGATGGTCTGCCAGACATCTTAGAGTGGATGTAACGCTTAGGCTGGCTTACGAGATCTCAGTCCCTGAAGCGTTTTTCCTTCTGCTTCCCACTGGATTTGGAAATCGGTCTTTGGGTAGAAAAAGGCATCCTCTGGCCAGTCAAGGCGCTCAAGAGCGGGGTAGTCACTGAGGTGCTCTTCAGACCATTCAAAGTATTCGGGATGGTCTGTTTTAAAAAGAAACTCACCGCCAGGGATCAAGGTTCTACTGACTGCCTTTAAGAAGGGCTCTTGAAAAAGGCGTCGCTTATGATGTTTTGCCTTTGGCCAAGGGTCAGGGCAGAGCAGGTGGAGGCGCGAGACTGACTCTGCAGGAAGGAGCCACTCCAGAGTATAGAGACTTTCTAGTCGGAGAACTTTTAGGTTGGTAAGCCCCAGCCGATCCGCCTTTCGGCAGACTTTTCTGACTCGTCCCAAGAGGCGCTCCACGCCAATGAAATTCCGCTCAGGATGGTGCTGCGCCATCTCAAGGAGAAAGGAGCCATCCCCGCAACCCAGATCAACTTCCAGCGGGGCGTCATTCTCGAAATAATCGCTCACCGTGAGCTCCGCAAAATAATCTTTTGGGATCAGCTCACAAGGTTCCGCTGGGCGATCGTAGGAAGTGGTGGGAATGGTTTCCATAAAAGGAAAGCGTTAGAGGTTTTGAATAAAGAGAAAAGGCCAATTACGGCTGGCTCTGGAATTCGTGCGGAAGACATTCCCTTCGAAGCCTCCATTGCTATCAGTGTGAAAGGATAGCGTGCCTTGAATGAGTGTAATTCCTCCTTCTTCAGGGTTCTCGAATCTGGCTCTAATTCCCATCAATGGAATGAAGTGGGCCTGACTAGTACCACTCACAAAACTACCGCTCGAGGGCGCGGAATCTGTAAATTCGAGTAAACTTAGTGTTCCGCCTCCGGCTGAGGGATCCTGCCACGTGCCTCCGCCCATGCCATCCGAGGTGAGAATCAGCGAGCCGGTAGGAGTCGATAAGGTGATTACAGAACCTGCAAGGATCATATCTTCACTGGGGCGTGGTAGCTGAGTGTAGTCGACGGCAGCCTGCCTAAAAAATCCGCGAGAGAGGTCTCCCTGATTTCGGCTTTCGCTGAAATCTACTTCATCATCGAGGCTAAGATTGAAGCCAAAGGTAGACCAACTATTAAGATCAGACGAATTATAGGTGATATAGTTGAAAGTCGTTTTTCGATCGTAAGTCATATCGAAGAGTAGATCTTCTTCTCCATCTGTTCCGACGATAGTTCTGATTCCAGGCGTGTTCTGATGTTCGATGACATAGGGGAGGCGATGGGATGGCTCTGCGATGTCAAAATCTGCGAGATCGGGGCCCGAGATAGTGACCTTTCTCATCGTAATTGGCTGGGTAGGAGTGCTTCCGTCGACGGGGAAGTCGGTAGTAGATGTGAAACCATCAATGATGGCGCGGCTATTGGGGAAAGTGGCATCATCGATCACGGTGCCAAAGATCGAGTGCTTGTCATCAAGTAAGGTAGCGGCCTCAAGAGTGATGAAAAATTGAGAACCAGTGGTATTTGGGCTAGATGTCTTTGCACATGATACTTGATAGCGCCCTGAGTGTCTTAGGCTAGGATCATATTGGTCTTGAATGACGAAACCAGGGCCACCACTACCGTTCCCGAGAGGGTCTCCTCCTTGAATGACGAAGTCGTGAATAAGGCGATGAAAAATGAGTCCATCATAGTAAGGCGTCCCTCTGGTAACCACTCCAGTTGTTGGATTGATCCATGCTCGTTCCCCAGTGGCCAGGCCGATGAAATTCGCGACGATGCGGGGCACCTTCTCATGTTCTAGGAGGATACGAATCGTTCCAAGATCATCGTCTCCATGTGAGACCTCAATATCCGCATAGATTTGCCCTTTGAGGGGGGCTATCGCCAGCGCGAGTGCTGCTATCATTCGTTTCATCTCTCTACTCTGCACCAGATTCTCATGAGATTGAAATTCCATTTTTCACAGAATCACCATACGCAACAGGCGTGCGGGAAAATGTTCTCTTCGATCTCGATCAAACGGTGGTTCCTTGGGATACCCAGCTTGTTTTTCGTAGCTACGTGCTCAGGCAGGAGCCGGTGCGTCGTCTCGGTTGCTTGGTCTTTCCGTTTTTCTTGCCCTTCGCGAAGCTCCTTCAGGCGGCTGGACTCAAGCGGGTTTTTCATTGCTACCTCTGGGGGATGAAACGGGAGCGTCTGGAAGAGCTGGCTCAGAATTTTGTCGATGAATGGCTCCCTGAGCTGACCTATCCCGAGGTCATCGCTGAAATCGAAGCTCACAAGGCAGCTGGGCGGCAGGTGATTTTATCGTCAGCGAGTCCGGATCTTTGGGTCAACAAGATTGGGGAAGCACTAGGTTTTCATCAGAGTCTCGGGACTCGATTCGATTGGGGCGAAACGGTCGAGTTCTTTCCCGACATGATCGGCGAGAATCATAAAAGCGAAGAGAAAGTACGGCGTTTGTCCGAGCTGAATATCCACGACGGGGTAGCCGGTTACAGCGATTCCCGTGCCGATGTGCCCATGCTTTTACTGTGCGATGAAAAAATCCTCATCAATCCACTTCCCGGCATCCGTAGGGAAGGGGAGCAGCGGGGGTGGCGGCTCATGGAGCCTGATAAGCCGTGGAAAGATCGACGTGCCTTTGGGATTGCCTGCACCTTACAATACTTTGGTCTCTGGAAGCCATGATCTGGGCGCTACATGGAGCGGTTGGCATGGCCGAGGACTGGGCTCCGTTTCCAGTCCAAGGAATCGATCTCTGGCAATTTTTAGAAGATGGCGAATGCTCGCTTGCTGAAGCGGGGGAGCGAATCGCAGCCTTGGCTCAGGACGGTGATACTCTCATCGGTTATTCCATGGGAGGTCGCTTAGCTCTTCATACTTTGGGCCATCGATGCTGGAAAAAGGTGATTCTGGTTTCGGCACACCCTGGTTTAGAATCAGGTCAGGCCGAGCGTCTCGCTACAGACCAAGAGTGGGCGAAAAAAGCAGAAGGGGACTGGGATGAATTTCTCCGCGAATGGAATGGGCAGGCTATTTTACCTCCCGTGCGTTGGGGAGATCGTGAGAAGCTTGCGGCTCGCCGAAAGGAAATTGCGCGCAGTTTTCGAGCTTGGTCGCTCGGTCGTCAGCAGCGATTTACGGATTTCCCGCCCTCGGTGAGCTGGGTCGTCGGTGAAAATGATGCCAAATTTCGAGCTCTTGCTCCGGCTCACGCAACAGTGATTCCGGGAGTTGGTCATCGTGCCCCGTGGGAGAATCCCGAGGCTTTTTCTAAATTTATTCAATCTTCAGCGCTGTAAAACAGAGCTAGTTTTCTCATCGCCGTGGAAAGCGGGCATGGTAGCCTTTGTCTATGGATATTTTGCAACAGCTTGGCCTCGCTCTTGGCTTTGCCACCCTTTCGGGGCTGAACCTCTACCTGACGGTATTTGTTACGGGACTCGCGGTCCGCTTTAATTGGGTCGATCTCGCCGCCACTCATGAATCGCTCGCGGTCTTGGGTGATCCTGCCATTATCGGAGTAGCGGGTTTCTTGTTCTTCATCGAATTCTTTGCTGATAAAATCCCGTGGGTCGACTCAGCTTGGGACGTTCTGCATACCATCGTGCGGCCAGTGGGCGGGATTTTTCTCGCGCTCAATGCGCTGGGGGATCTCGATCCTGCCATGAGCGTCGTTGCAGGCCTCATGGCTGGCGGAGCATCGCTTGCTTCTCATTCACTGAAAGCAGGTGGACGTCTGCTCATTAATCTCTCGCCCGAACCGATTTCAAACGCCGTGGCCAGTGTGTCAGAAGATGGGCTCGTGCTTGGAGGTCTGGGCCTCATGAGTTTTGCTCCTGCAGTGGGATTCTTTGTTTTCCTGATCTTCGGGATCGTAGCCGTCATCATCACGACGAAGATCTGGGGGACCATCGGTCGTGGGATTTCCGCCTTGAGAGCTCGATTTGGGCGAAAAACTTCGGAAATCTGAAATATTTTCCATTTTCCCGTTTGAGCTTTCGGCGAAATCAAAGGATTCTAGCGGCCACATGAGCTTGGATAAAGATCTTCTTATCGCCGTCCTCATGGGTGGCCCGGGCGCGGAACGCGACGTTTCACTTGCCTCTGGAAAGGCTGTTTTAAATGCGCTTCAGGAGCAGGGGTACAATGCGGTCGGAGTCGAAGTAACAGACGAATCTCCCGCTCTCCCTGAGGGGACTGGGCTGGCTTACAATGTCATCCACGGCACCTTTGGTGAAGATGGCGGACTGCAGCAGTATTTAGAAAATCTTGGCATCCCTTACACGGGAGCGGGCGCGGCGACGAGCGAGGTCGCCTTTGATAAAAATCTCAGTAAGGCCTGTTTCGTCGAAAAAGACGTGCCGACTCCAGCTTCAGAAATCGTTGATTGCTCGGCGGGTCCGCAGCTTCCTAAAATGCCGGTTCCCTTCGTGGTCAAGCCTCCGCGTGAAGGTTCCAGCGTGGGGATCCGCGTCGTAAAAGAAGCTGCCGAAGCCATGGACGCCATGACTCACGCCGCTGAGTATGACAAAACACTCCTAGTAGAAGAATTCGTCGAGGGACGTGAACTCACCGTCGGAATCCTCGATGGGGAAGTGTTTCCCATCGTAGAAATCATCCCTCCCGATGGTGACTGGTATGATATGGCGACCAAATATCCTTGGCTTAGTGGGAAATCTGGCGGGAGCGAATACCTCTGCCCGGCTAGTCTCACCGAGGCTGAAGAAGCCGCCGTGAAGGATGCTGCTAAAAAAGCCTACCAAGCCCTAGGAATTGAAGTTTACTCTCGGGTCGATGTGTTGTTAAATTCGTCAGGAAATCCTTACGTTTTAGAAGCCAATACTATTCCGGGAATGACTGAAACCAGTCTCCTCCCGAAAGCGGGTGCTCAAGCAGGCTACCCATTTGGTGCTCTATGCGTTAAGATTGCTGAGCTTTCTCTCGCCGAGAGAGCTTAGCGCTCCATCCCACTGAATTCACCGAACCCTTCGCTCCCATGTTTCAAAAAAAGACCTCCCGGCGATCACGTAAATCCCGTGATCGCATGCTAGAGCTCCGGGTGAATTCTCCTCGGATCTTAATGTTTGAGTCCCTTCGTTTCGGTGGGAAGCTCCTTAAAGTCGGTGTTTTGATGCTTATCGTAGGGGCGCTTGCTTTCTTCGCGAAAGGAGCCTGGGAAAAGCTCTTTCTTCACAATGTCTCAGAGTTTGGTCTCGCAAAAATCACCATTCATACCATGGAAGGGGAGCATACTGAGTTCCTCTCTGAGATGCGGGTGTCTCAGGTCACCGGTCTCGTCACTCGTAAGAATGGTGGTGAGAAAACCATCTTTCAATTCGACTCAGATAAGATTGAGAAAACTATTTCAGCGCTACCAGAGATCGCGGAAGTCAAAGTCACTCGCCGACTCCCAGACCGCTTTGAAATTAAAGTGAAAGAGCGTATCCCTGTCGCCTGGCTCGCTTCCTCCTCTCTCGGGTTAGTCGAAAAGGATTTTGAAAGAGGGTTGCTTATTGATCGAGAAGGAGTGCCCTTTCGCTGTGAGGCGAAAAGCATCGCAAACTTTGTCCAGGAGGAGCAGATTCCAGTCATCTACGGCCGAGAACTCCCAGCTAACTCC
This sequence comes from uncultured Verrucomicrobiales bacterium, assembly GCA_937958875.1. Classification (GTDB taxonomy): domain Bacteria; phylum Verrucomicrobiota; class Verrucomicrobiia; order Verrucomicrobiales; family Akkermansiaceae; genus SW10. The sequence continues at coordinate 10,404 of CALGMJ010000197.1, forward strand.
ATTGTGCCTGGCCAGAAAGTAACTCATGAAGGCCTCTCCGAAGCCCTCTGTCTCGTCGCTGGAATGGTCAAAACTCTCGGCGACTACGACCATCTCGACTACGTGATTATTAAAGATGAAATCACGCTTGAAGCCACTACTCGTAATGGCACACGCGCTGTTTTCTCCTACTTTGACCAAAAGCGTCAGCTTGATAACTTTTTAAAGCTCATCATCCATGCCCGTGATCGGGGGGAGCAGTTGGCTTCTGCTAACCTCATCCCATACCGACTCGTCCCAGTCAAATATCGCTAAGAACCACTCATCAGAAATTCCTCACGATGCCTCGTTCGAAAATCCATGTCGGTCTTGAAATCGGCTCCACCAAAACCATCATGGTAGTGGCCGAAATTAAGCCGGACCACTCAGTCAAAATTTTGGGCTTAGGAGAGACTCGCTCCGCTGGAGTCCGCAAGGGAGAAATCGCTGACTACAAGCAAGTTCACGCCTGTGTCAAAGCCGCGCTCCTCGAGGCTGAAGACGTTAGTGACGTCGTCATCAAGAGCGTATTTCTAGCTGTCACTGGATCTCATATTAAGGGGCAGAATAATGTCGGGACCTTCCGCCTTCCTGATGATGAGGATGAAGTGCAGGAAGACCACATTGAAGAAGTGCGAGATATCGCACGGGACATTGCCATCCCTACCGAGCACGTCTACCTTCACCACCTCCCTCGCCAATTTAAACTCGATGGGCAGGAGCATAATACTGTTCCTTACGGACTTCTCGGGCGAACTCTTGAAGCTGACTACCACATCGTTCATGGCATCCGCACCCGGATTCAGAACAGTATAAAATGCGTTCGCGAGATCCCGCTGGATGTCGATGATATCGTCTTCGCCCCCATCGCTTCCGCGCAGATTGCTCTGAGTAAGGAAGATAAAGAACAGGGAGCCCTCGTCATCGATATGGGTGGAGGCACGACCGACTACGTTCTTTATATCGATGGTGCTCTCGCTGCGTCAGGTTGTGTTCCCGTCGGTGGAGATCATGTTACTAATGACATCCACCTCGTGACACACATTCCTTTTAGTAAGGCAGAGAAAGTGAAAGTGACAGAAGGGAATGCCTCTGCTGGAGCCGCCGACATGTTGGGCATGATCAAAGTTCCAGATGATAAAGGATTCTCGGAAGAAGAAATCAAACGGGAGTTACTGAACAACCTCGTCAGAGCCCGTATCGAAGAAACGTTCGGCTTTGTCCTCGAAGGTCTCCCGGAAGGATGGCAGAAAAAAGTCGGCAGTGGTGTTTTTCTCACCGGTGGAGCCAGTCAGATGAAAGGTATCGGCCAGCTTGCTTTTGATCACTTTGGAGTTCCCGTCCAGTGGCCTCAGCCACCAGAAATTAGTGGCTCCCACGCCTACTTCACGGATCCTAAATACGCTACCGCTCTCGGCCTGATTCGTTATGC
>CALGMJ010000198.1 GCA_937958875.1 uncultured Verrucomicrobiales bacterium
GCATGTAGGGTGGTGGCAACGGTTCCGTAATGCCGAGGCTCTGTGTCACGGTGAGATTCGAGGATGGCGATGACGGTTTCTGCTTTATGAACGTCGAGTCCGAGGTAGAGTGTCTTTGATGTGTCTGAGTTCGTTTTCATTTTTATTACAATGGATGTTGGATAGGTTTCGCTCTGTGCGAGATAGCCCACGGTTTGAACCAGACGCATCGCTTTTCAATTAATTAACAATCGACCTGAAACGCTACGCCGGGCTTAACCGGCAGCCATAGGGTCTCTGCAGAAAATGAAACATCCACTAATGATCGTCGCAGCAGGATTGTTGATGGTGGCTACTTGGTGGCTCTTTCAGACAGAGTCAAAAAATGATCATTGGTCAACAAACGGGAGAAAAGTTTCTCCTAAAAATAGTGTTGATGGTTCCTCAAGTTATTATTCGGATAATCTTCCTGAGGCCAAATCAGAAAGGCGACGTAGAACTGATCAAACAATCGAAAAAATTAGAAATTTAGGATACCAATTTTCGGCAGATCGTGTGCGAGAAAGAAGTGCGGCTGGGAATGTTACTGTCACTTCTCCTGAGGGCTTAATATTCAAAAGTGAGTATGTTTCCATCTCTTCGGATGGCGATTACATCTATTTTGAAGGAGATATTCTTGTGGAGGGAGATTCAAAAGGAAGATCTTTTACTATGAAATATACTGGAGAAAGAGCCTATGCGAAGATAGCTGTGAACGGTGATTCTATGGTGTTTGAAGGAGATGGAATGCTAGTCACGCGAGCTCCTAAATCCGACGAGCAGAACAAGTCAGAGTAGGCAATAAGATACGCGCTGAGAGTTTTCGAAGGCTTGCTTGCTTCGGTGTCATTCTACTTGGCGCAATGCGGTCTAATGACGATTAAGAACCTTAATCTTGTTTCGGAGGGGCGCTGTCGGTAGCCTGCGGCAGACCCTGAACGTGCCAAAATAATGCGCCCCGATCTCATAATTACTGGCTCGATTACTTTTTTGATTGGGATCGCATGTGGCTACTTCCTTGCCATCGGGAAATTGTTCTATGATGTCAGTAATCTCATGGAAGATGTTGCGTTTTCCAGTTCTAGCGAGGCTCCCGATTTACAGGTTCAGGTGATGGCTAAACAGTTTAGTTGGCATTTTCACTACCCCGGTCCAGATGGGAACTTTGGTGCTGCTGACATCGAGCGTATTTCTCCCTCGAATCCTCTTGGTTTAGATTTTAGCGACCCAGCTTCGGCAGATGATTTTCATACACGTGAGCTGGTGCTACCTTGTGATCGGGTGATTGAATTACGCATCACTTCCGCAGATGTAATTCACTCTCTGAGTATCTTGGATGGAGATTTTCGGCAAGACGCGATTCCCGGTAGGTATATCCCATCTTACCTGCAGACATCTACCTCTCCTCGGTCTGGACGTTTAAGATGTGTGCAGATGTGTGGCGAGGGACATGATGACCATCATGCTCCTTATAGATTTGTTTCAGAGCCTGCGTTCTCTTCGTGGGTATCCAAACAAGCAGCAACCAGCAATGCACAACAAGAATAGATGAGAAGGCAGCATCGGATCGGAGATCGATTCGTGATACGCTGACCTGTTATGAAACATCATCTATCTGAATTTGTTATTGGCCTTGATCTTGGAGATAGGAATCACGTGACTTCAGTCATCCGGCGTGACTCGGGTGAGCGAGTCGATGAGAGAACGATCACCAATCATCGTGAGTCGCTGCGGCGTTTGTCACAGAAGTATCCCGGCTCGCTGATTGCTCTTGAGGTTGGTTGTCACAGTCCGTGGATCACTCGCTTTTTACAGGATCTTGGCCATGAAGTTCTTGTGGCGAATCCTCGTAAGCTTCGTGCGATTTTTGAAAACGACCGTAAGTGTGATCTCTACGATGCCCGTATGCTGGCCAAATTGGCACGCTTCGATCCTAGCATGTTGCATCCCATCGAGCACCAGTCTGAACAAGCCCAGAGAGATCTCCTGCAAATCAAACTTCGTGATAGCCTGGTGAGACGTCGGGTGGATTTGATCTCCTCAGTCAGAGGAGTTCTCAAGAGCCTTGGCTTGCGACTCAAGCTTTCGAATACGAACTACTTTGCGAGACACGCTCGCAAGCAAATGTCTGGTGAGCACGAAGAATCCTTAGCTTTGATTGAACCCATGCTCAGCAGTATTGAGGCGATCACCGATCAGATCAAATTACTGGACCGGGAGATCGAGGCCTTGGCCGAGTCCCGTTACCCCGAGACAAATCGCTTACGCGAGATCACCGGGGTGGGGGCGATCACGGCGCTGACTTTTGTCCTGGTCGTTGGTGATGTGGAACGCTTTGCGAGTCCGCGTGATATTGGCCCTTACCTTGGGCTTGTGCCGCGTCGAGATCAATCGGGTGATGTTGACAAAGAAATGAGCATTAGTCGGAAAGGGAATACTTATCTGCGTTGTCTCTTAGTAGGCTCTGCGCAATACATCCTCGGTCCTTTTGGGCCGGATTGCGATCTCAAGCAGCGTGGAGTGCGTTTAGCGGAGCGTGGTGGAAGACGAGCTAAGAAAAAAGCGGTGGTGGCGACAGCGAGAAAACTAGCAGTGGTGATGTTGAGTTTACTGAAGAATGGTGGGGAGTACGAAATTAGTCGTAGATGTGCTTAATAGAACTGAGCGGATCGAATGAATCGAAGATTTTGGAATGACTGCGAAGCAGCGAATGCACTGGCGAGAATTTTCCAACTCCTTGGAGCGACTGCGAAGCTCACTGAGCACTGCAGCCACTCGCTACGAGTGCGGGAACAAGAATGCAGCGTTCCTCTTTTTTAATATGAAATGAAACAGAACTAGAATTGGATCAATTCATGCACCGCAGAACGAAGTAGAGTCTGCCCCTCGGTGACTAAGGATCGGAGGGAAGAGTGCGGATGGAAGCCTGATTGTTCGTTTCGCCAGCTAGAGGATCCCTTGCCGGGGGCGCCCCCTCCCGTCCCCCTCGGGGGAAGCGGGGAGGATATCGTGCGGGCAGATGTCAAAAAGAAGTAAAGTGCCGCTTCTTCTCGAAAGCCCGGAGAAACAAAGAAAAATTGAATAAAACGGAGGTTTTTGGTTGACTGCCTTCTCATGGAAGGCGCTGCTCCCGACGACTAACAGCTTCTTGAGTTCCCGGGGCGAATGTGTAGTTTGTGGAAGTCTCTTCGGTGACAGAGCTTTTCGATAGTTCGAGTTAGCCGCCGGAGAGCTCAAACGTTCGGTTAAGAAATGAGACGCGACGGCTTTCACTACTCCATTCTTGTTTCGATCACATTGATCTGGATACTTGTGTCTGCGGTTGTTCTTTTGACAGCTGACATGAAACATTTTTTGGCATCGTGTGGATTGTATGCAGTATTTCTAGCGAGCTACTCACTCTTTTGTTGGTTTGCTACTCCTAAGAATCTTCGTCAGAGACCAGCCAAACCTGATTCTTTTAGAGCTATTCAGATAGGACGGCGTATTGGAAGGGATGTGGAAGCAAGTCTGGCCGCTGTCCTATTGAATGAACAGGTGGCTGGGAATACGCGGCGTTCACATCATCGAACTCAGATGGGTTATCCCCAAGGGGTGTGGTTTTGCGAATGGGAGAGCTGGAATGGTGTCGTTGTTGCTGTCGTTAAAGGCTTTGAATCAGTGGCATCTCAGGTTCTTGATAGGCAAACTCAACTTGGAGGCGGCATTTTTATTGTAAGCCCTGATTAACCCGATGCCGAACAATAAAGGGTGTAGCGGATCGTCGGGACGACGCATCCGACTGCACCCCTAGTTGAACAAGCCCGGTGGCTCGGTAGATGAGCTTATGCGA
>CALGMJ010000199.1 GCA_937958875.1 uncultured Verrucomicrobiales bacterium
ATTTGGAAGGAGCGAACACTTATCCACTCCTTCTAAATAACCAATTTCAGGAACAAACACCGTCACCGTTCTTTTGGAACCGTGGCCGCAGGAATTTCTCGGCGGACCTTTCGATGTTTCAATGGCACATCTTCCAAAAAGCCTATTCAGGCTCAAAAAAATTGCACAAAAATTTCGTTCTTTATCAAAGTGATAAAGTTGAAACTTTCTTGACCAAATTATTATCAAATTTAGAATCATTTTGCGCAGTGATTCATCAGATCTAATCTGGTCTCGCTGTCGAAACCGCCTTCAGTTGCCGCTGAAGGCGGTTTCATTTTTTGAGGTTCTATTTTAAAAATCGTCTTCTTAATTTGTCATCGTGTTTTCATGATCGGTTACTTTTTCGAAGTAGAGAGAACAAAAAAGCCCTACCTCCGAATGGGAAGCAGGGCTCGTGAAATTCGTTTTAAGTAACTTATTTACAGCATTCTGCTTCTAATCTGGTTAAAATTTCTCTCAATCCCATGATCGAGATTCATCTCCGGATTAGCACTGGGAGAGTTCAGATCGAGACCGAAATTCTCCCACACACTCATAGCCCAATCGGCTTGAGATATAGTTGAGAAATTCTGGCTATTCGATTTCATGGTTAAAAAATTGTTTGATGGATCTCTCTGAGCAACGAAGGGGAAACTACATTTTAGGAGTAGTAAGTCAACCCATTTTTTGATTTTTTAACTATGAAATTAAAAGCACTTTCATTCATCATGAAATGCCAGCTCGAACTAACTTCCTACTCTTAAAAAATCATCCAAAATCCCACGATGGTCGAACGCAAGTTCTGGAAGGTCGTCGATAAAAAACCATTCGACCGCCCTGGCATCGTCAGCAGCGATTGGTTGCAACTCTGAAGAATCAACCGAAGCGGTGTAAATAAGTGACACGGTATGACCCCGAGGGTCTCTTCCAGGGCGACCGTAAAAACTAAAGCGCGTTAAGCTGACGCCCCGAAGGCCAGTTTCCTCTTCGAGTTCACGTTGCGCGGCATGATCGGGATCTTCGTTTTCGTCTACAAAGCCTCCAGGAAAGGCCCAACAATTTTCATACGGAGAATACGCCCGCTGAATTAAGAGAACTTTCGTACGATTATCATCCTTAGATAAAAGAATGGTATCCACGGTGACCGCAGGTCTGGGATATTTGTAGGTTGGCATAATGAATTAACAACGGTTGATGAGTTCGATTCGATATCCGTCTGGATCAGCAATGACGGCTCGCCTCCCCCACGGAGACTCGGTGGCAGCCGTCAGCACTTTTGCACAGTCGTCTAGTTGAACAAGAAGTTGATCTACGTCTTCGACAACAAAACCGATTCTAGTGCCAATGCTCACGGGAAATTTCTCAGTGGTCGGATAGAGTTCAAAAGTGAAACCCTCTACTTCCGCAGCATAGTGCTCAGCCCCCTTTCCGTGTCGGTGCTTCACGAAGCTCAGTCCCAGAGCTTGATAAAAGCTCTCGGATTCATCGATATCAGAACAACGAATGACGAGAAGATTGAGTTTGGGTTCCATAATTCTTTTGGGGTCAAATTTCGGTTCACTGAACTGGGAAACCATTCTGAGCAAGGAGCTCTCTCTTGGTTTGTTCCACCTTTGGGTCCAAGCACACGATTGCTTGGTCTCCTCTAGGGCGATTGGGCCAAACCTTTAGAGCTCGTTCACGAGCGATCTCGATGGGCTCGCCCTCTTTTACCCGCTGCCCCTGATCAATGACCTTCTGGAGTAGCACCCGATGATTTTCAGGAATTTCGCTGAGACCATCGATTTCATTGTAGATGATGTCTCCTTGGATTTCACCCTCTTCATTCTCAATCCGCGCTACCTGAAGGATTCCGGGGTTTGATACCTTGATGAGATCTTCAGAAAGCTTCACGCGATACTTCCACTCTCCCTGGGCATCGCGGATGGCTCCCAATTTATAGACTCCGCCGAGGGCAGGCTGATCATAGGCCGTGACCAGCTTTGTCCCGATACCCCAGACATCGATGCAGGCTCCTTTTGCTTTTAAGTCACGGATAGCGTATTCATCGAGATCATTACTCGCGACGACCTTTGCCGAGCTCATTCCCGCTTCATCGAGAAGCTGCCGGGCTCCTCGGCTGAGCTTAACGAGATCTCCGGAATCAAGGCGGACCCCGAGTAGTTGGTGGCCTTTTTCTTGAAGTTTCTTTCCTGTTTCAATGGCCTTTTTAACGCCTTCTAAGGTATCAAAAGTATCCACGAGGAGGATCGCATTATTCGGCATGGCCTCGGCATAGCAATCGAATGCTTTCTGCTCCTCATCGAAACTCATCACCCAGCTATGCGCATGCGTCCCTTTCACCGGGATTCCGTAATGCATGCCGGCGAGAACGTTCGATGTCGCATCACACCCACCGATATAAGCAGCACGCGCGGCGGACATTCCTCCATCTGGGCCCTGGGCGCGGCGAAGTCCAAATTCCAACACTGAATCACCTTCAGCAGCTTCACAAATCCTTGCTGCCTTTGTTGCGGCGAGAGTCTGAAAATTAACCATATTCAGTAAGGCGGTCTCGACCAACTGGCACTGAATCAAGGGACCTTGAATCCTGAGTAGAGGCTCGTGTGGAAAGGCTACATTTCCTTCAGGGATCGCCATAACATCGAGGCGCCAATCTAGAGTTTTCAGATAATCTAGATAACCCTGCTCAAAGAGGCTTTCACCATCAGCGCCTTTCAGAGTTTTGAGATAGGCGATCTCAGAATCCGTGAAAGACAGCTTCGCCAAGTAATCGACGGCAGGCTCTACCCCAGCGACAAGCACCGCTGTTTCTCCAAATGGTGGCCGGCGATAAAACAGATGAAAAACAGCTTCAGTCTCCGCCATCTCATGCTTCCAGTAAGCGTAGCCCATCGTAAGCTGATATAGATCGGTCAGAAGTGGTGAATCCATTCGCATTTATTAAAGTGTATTTTGAACACTTACAAGCGCGAATCCCCCCTTTTTTGATGGCATGGAGCCTAAGATCACAAGCTTGAGCCAATGACAACCACATAAGAAACACAGAAACTCCCCCATCCCCCCTACTAAACAAATAGCACTTCAACGACCCTTGGAAGAGAAACTCAAGGCAATCCAAAAATTAATTCACTCGCGCGTCACAGGTTATCCTCAAAAAGCCCTTGGGCAGTTCACCGCTTGGGAGAGCGAGAGCAAAGTGGGCCATGGACGGACCGAAAAACGCACGCTGTATCTTTCTTTCCTGGCCTGCAGCAATTTGGTGCCCTGACTTGGAACTGGACTGACCTTGGTACTGGATTGATCAAGTCTGAGACCTGATACTTTGCCCTGAATTTGCAAGAAGGTGAGGAGCACCCCCTGCCTATTGCGTAAGCCCAGCGAGGGCACTGGTCAGCGTAGAAAAAACCATTGGCGTCGCGAATATCAGCTATTCGTGCCCTGCTCTGTCATCCTCGAGGAGTGGAGATCTGGCATTACTTCGTAGTGAGTTCTTGGCCCTCAACAACCTGGATGCTCATGAATCGCTCAACACAGCATTTAATAACGACACAGCCTATCCGAACGAGGCCGTAACCCAGCTCATCAAAACCGCCACATTTCCAGAATCAACCTTCTAACAAATCGCTCTAATAAGAAGCTTCATAGGATAAAATACGTATTGACAAAAATAGGCGATCAATACATAGAGTTATCAATGCACCTAAAATGCAGATGTATGCCAATTATTGGCATTCTCACTCTGATCGGAAGCCTATTCTTCGCCGCTTTTAATAAGCATAATGTGATAATAGATGATAATTTACCATCGCCAACTGCTGAAAGGTTACACTCGGCGTATTTGGATAATTCTAGTACAAGCAGAACGAAAAAGATTGCTCTCCAGGCAATGCAGGGAAACTTCAATCAGGCAGATCAAATCAGCGAATTCTCTCATGATGAGGTACTTGGCCTCGTGACTGAATTTGAGCAATCTCTGCAAGGGAGTAAGGAAGAGTGTGCTGAACTTCTTATTGAGCTTTGTTCAAAGGTCGCAGAAACAAATCCCAAAAACGCCCTCCTTTTGATCGGAGCTTTTCACTATCTCCCTGGAGTCGCCGACTTTGAAAGAGAAACATTTACCTCTTGGATGGAGAATGACGTTTCTGAAATATTTAGTTATCTGGAGAAAGAGAGCACAACGGCAAAATCTCATCACATTTCGGTGGCGGCGTCAGTATTCCAGAATGAGCATCAGGAGCACTTCTCCAAATATTTGGAATGGGCATCGGGTTTCAAGTATGACCCCGATAGCGATCAGATAGACTTGGACGACAGGACGATCTTTGCCGACGTGGTTACAAAGGCCACCACTTTCGCAAACGAAAACACCATCGAAGAGGTAGTCACCTTCTTGGAACAACATGCCGACATCCCTATCGTGACTGCTAACTTGGCTAATCTCCTAGAATCTTCTCTGATGAAATACCCCGAGGACGCTGATGATTGGTTTGACTGGTTGGCTGGACTCCCTGTTAAAACCAACGAGATGCGGACCATGCTTGTCTCCTCTGCGATTGGCGGCCTTACCGAGCACGATCCTGAAAAAGTCGTTAGTCTGCTTTCTTCACAAGAGTTTCTCGATCAGCAATATTTACCCGACTCAGAAACGGAAACTCCCGCTCAGCGCAAAGCAAATCAGGAACGATTCTTTGATGACATCTTAGCGGGATACCTTGAAAAGAATATTCAATTCAATCCCGAAGCGGCTCTGGTGGGAGCAGAGGCTTTTCACGATCAAGAAAGACGCAAAGACATCGAAGGTTGGGCTCGCTCCATCATTAGTAATGACCCAATTCAAGACACACCATAGACCGAATTATGAAAAACCGATTTAACCTTATTGGCATCGTTGCATTCCTCGCTGGCATCGCCATTTTTGCCATTTCTTTCTTAAAAAAATCCCCACCAGAACAGATGGAATCTGGGCAATTAGCTATACCAAACCCGGAGATAAATTTCTTTACGACTATATTTCTCGCCAGGACGGCGAACTCATCATGAACCGTCTCGATGGCGATGCCCAAGCGCTAGCTATTCATGGCCCTCATGATCCGAATGATCCTAATTGCGCTCATTGTTCTCCATTCCTCACCGACGAGGTGGGTTCCATAGGAAATTGAGAGACTTAGAAAATATTTTTAGAACTAGTGTTCTAAAATCGAAGAAAACAGAAAACACATACAATGAAGATAATAAAAAACTGGATGAAATCCATCCTATTGGTCACCCTATTTGTTGGTCCGATAGCGGAAAGCCAAGCAGCTGAATCAAGGCTGTCCATACTCTATACTTATGGGGCCAGAGATCGGAATGGTGGAGATCGTCAAATTCAGTCTCGACTGCGCACTCGAGTTGAGGTGACTAATCGCACCAGTAGACAGTCAAGAGCGAACTTCTCTCTCAGACTCATGAGAAGCAGAAGAATTGGCTATAGAGAAGGAGGCTTAACTCTTCTCGGAAATCTGAATGACCTGAGAGGCGGAGGAAGAACAAGGAACGAGAACATTCCTCGGGATCAAGCGCGAAGAGAAGAGCGTGAACAAAGATCAGATCTCGTGTCATTGATCACGACCGAAAGAGGTGGCGGCGGAGAGTCAAGAGCTGTTGGCTGGGCTAACACTCCCGGATTCTACAGTGCGACTAATGCTGACTTCCTTGGAAATAGCCAGAATATGCCACATGAACTCGGGCATAATTTCAACGGAGTTCACGGCCACGGGCATAGACTCTCCGATGGACTTCATACTGTTATGTGGGCTTCCCTACAGAGAAGATGGACTCAGCATTACTCTAATCCAAGTATCCGACGCAGTGGAATTCCTACTGGAACTAATAGTAGGAA
>CALGMJ010000200.1 GCA_937958875.1 uncultured Verrucomicrobiales bacterium
GGAAGGATGCGATGACTGAATCCGTCACCGCGCGGATTTCCTTTTCAACACCACCAAAGCTCTGCGAATCGATACGTAGCTGGGCTTCGATCGGTTGGGCAATCACCAAGGCGAGGAGAAAGGCAAAAAATAGGAGGAGAGAGTGTGGCCTAATCACGTCTGCGATGGTTACGATTTTTAATCTCTTTGCCGATGCCATTTCTTGAGCTTTCTAGTGATTGTAACTGAGAGGAGATTGAGATAGATTCAATGAAATGCGATATTTTCTCTTACTCTTCTGTTCATGGCTATGTGTGGGCGTAGCGCATGCGGTGCGGGAGACGATGACTTTTCCGCATCTGGTGGAGCCGATCATTATCGAAGGGCCTAGCGAGGAGAAGGCTGGGGAGAAGTATCCTGTCATTTTTTACTACCATGGGACGAGTGGGAGGCCGACGACTCAGCTGATCAGCCATGTAGTAGGTGGGTCGGAAGAATGTTACCTCATCGGGATGGCCTACACCAAGAGGGGGCTCCTTCAGGTGCATGGAGAAGAGGTGAAAAATGAAATGAAGAGCTATCAGACGGTGCGGGATGCTTTGCTGAAACGCTTCCCCATTGATCAGAAAAGAATATTTGTTTCCGGATTTAGTAAGGGGGGATGGATTTCAGCATTTTTACTCGAGTCGCAGAAGGATATCGCTGGGGCGATGCCTTTGGGAGCTGGTGCCTTATCCCGAATGCCTTACCTGGATGAAGAGGCAGCACAGGGAAAGCCGGTTTACATCGGATGTGGCATTCTTGATGAAAACTACATCAATTCAGCACGGCTGGAACAACGGTTTAAAAAGCTGAAGGCCAAGGTGCTCTTTGATCAATGGGATCTGACGGGGCATGATTTTCCGAAGCATGGTGCGCCTGCTCTGAGGCAGTGGATCAGGGTGTATGTCTTTCAAGAGCGATTAGGAAAGGAGGGGTGGAAGGACTGGGCTTCCAATTATTATAAAAAGGTATCCCAGCTAGAGGATCTCCGCTTACGGTATTTACGATGTTTAAGGATGAAGGAAATGCCTTATGTGAAAGCTCTGGGATCTAGTGGGCTTCGTACGATAGAGCGTGAACTCAATCGGCTGGGAAAGACTGGAGTAGGAGGAGTGGAGGCGAAGGCGTGGCTGAATTTTGAAAGCCAGATTCAGCAGGAGCTCAGGGAGCGGAAGGTGAGTGATCTTCAGCGTTACCGGAGGAATCATCTCAGAAATGCGAACACCAAAAGTCATACCAGCATCTATGCGAAAGCGTCGGTCAAGCGTTTGGGCGATGTGCTCCGCGCGGCGGGAGAGTCGCTGGAGTAATCGTGCTCAATCTTAATGATCTTTCATTGTCCTTTTTTGACATCCTCAACTTGGTCTGGAGTGAAGCCAGCATTGTCCATCCATTGTTGAGCTGCTTCTGGATCTCTCCCATTCCACTGACTGAGAGTCTGGCGGGTGAGGTTCCAGCGGCGACTTTCATCAGAAATGGTGGTGGCCCAGTTGATGGTCGAGGCGGGGTCGATTTTCATCTGTTTCCAGACGTAGGATTGCACCGCAAAATCTCGGCCGTTTCCTTCAGGTAGGGTCTCGATCCATTCGCGGGCTTTCTGTGGCTGCTTTCGAGTGAGGCTATCTGAGATGGCGGCGTAGGCCTGATTTTGGCCTCCCGGATGTTCGATCGATGTTGCCCAGGCAATGGCTGAGTCTCGATCTTGGTCGACCCAAGTATGAGCAACAGAGCGGTAAGCGACGTTGCTGAAGTGCTCGTTATAGTCGTGTGAAGTAAGGGCTTCGGCAGCTCCTACTGGGTCTTTCTTAGCGAGTGCGGTAAAGGTGCTTTGCACAAAGGTTTTGGAAACCGAGCTATGTTCAAGAGTCCGAGTGAGCTCGAGAGCCTTTTCGGGGTTTGCTTGGGCGTATTCGGTCGCTGTGCCCCAAGCATGTTTTTCTAAAGCAGGGCTTGGGGCTGCGGTCAGGAGGTATTCTGTTTTCCCCTCTGGATCACTGTGCCATTCCCCAAGGACTGCAGAAATGGCTTTTTCCCGAACGTCGCCTTCGAGTTGGTCGGCTAGGTTCAGGCCGAGCTTGGGGGATTCTTGAGCGAGCTGTCGCACCACGCTCTGAGTGACCGCGAGCTTGAGGCTAGGGTCACTGATTTGCAGTAGCGTTTTCTCGGCGAGAGCGGGATCTAGATTTACCATGGTGCCTAGCACGGCTCTCACGGCGGCTTCTTTTTCGGCCGATTTTGAAAAGGCGAGCGCTTTCGATAAGGCTGCTTCGGGTTCGGCATTTGCAAGGGCGGCAAGCGCTGAGGATATTTGACTGCTGCGGTGATCGGCATTTTTAATTTCAGCAGCGAGCTTTAAGGCACGTTCTGGGTCCCGTCTCGAGAGTTCTCTGGAGATTCGAGCCAGTGCTTCATCACGAATGGTCGGATGCTGGATTTTTTCAAGAAGACGCAGTGCTTCATCTGGAGTTTCTCTGGCCAGTTCTGAGATAGGGCCGACGATTCCATGCCCGAGGCTGCCTGGGTTCGGCTGTTTTTGGAGCCAAGCGAGGGCTTGTTCGGGGTCACGATTCATCCACGTGCGAAGAGCGCTTTGAGACGCTTGGGTTGCTTTGGCTGATGGGAAGTTAGACCGGACCCACTCCAAGGCTTTTGCAGGATCTTTTTCGGCTAGGCGTTCGACGAGGCTGTTGCCTGCCCAGGATCGATGAGTCAGAATTTTTTCTTTCGCAGCCCATTCGGCTGCAGCCCAAGGATCTTTCATGGACCATTGGTTGATCAAGGACCGCATGACCTCTCTTCTGAGTGTTCCTGAAAGAGCGAGGCTGGCTTCGAGAGCGGCCTGAGGCTCTTTTTTGAACCAGCTTTCGTAGGTAGAAGCGATGAGGCGTGAGTCCCCGTAGCGGGCATGCTTTTCCGCCATCGCGAGTGCCCGTTGAGGATCTTTGTTTGCGAGGTTTTCAAGAACTTCTCCTAAGGCATACCCTGGTCGTTCTTCCACCAGCTTGAGGGCGAGCTCGATATCGGTCGCTGAAATTGAGATGATGGTTTGTTGAATGAGCCAGGATTTCGCTCTTGGAGAAGGCGCAAATGCTTCAATATCAGCGATTGCTTTTTGAGGGGTCTCTTCTGCGATTCGACCGGCTGCTTTTAGAAGATGATCGTAATGGCGATAGCTATCATTGAGAGCGATCGCCATGGCCGCTTTTGGATCCGCCTGCATCCAGATAAAGAAAAGCTGGTCATAAGCTTCCTCCAAGGCGGTGGTGCTAAGTTCATTGGCATTGCGACCCAGTTCTTCGAAAAGCGCTTTGTAGTCGTCAGTATTCGTTTCCTGAAGACGTCGGGAGAAGTCAGATAGAATTTGCTGATCCTTTCGAGTGAATCTGGTGTAGCTGAGCAGGGAGTTGGAGGAGTTACCAGATGTTGATCTGGCAGAAATACGTTCCTTTTCTGAAGCCTGATCACTGACGCTTGTCGAGTCTGGCTGAGATTGTGTTTGAGCTAAAAAGATGCCCACTCCTAAGCCGAGAGCCAAGGTGATGATATGAGTGGTAAACTTCATGATTAGATTTATCTATTCATGAAGCGAGCGTCACCTATTGGCGAGGATGTTCTTTCTTTTTAAAGCTACGTTATTTTTTCCGGTTAGGAAGACGCTTTCCATTCAGGCGGGCCTGAAGAAGGTCAGGGCAGCCTCCAGTATTACGGAGCTTTTCGCAGGCGGCCTCAATGCGGAGGTTTTGGCTCACGGGGCGGTAGCCGAGACGGCGAGTGACGCAGTCGTTGAGAAGGTCGAGGTGGTCGTCCTCAAATTCCACCACTTTTCCACAGTCCACGCAGACGAGGTGATTATGAGTGGGACGGTCGATGAAATTTGGATCGTAGGTTGTCTGGCCATCGCCGAGGTCGATTTCGTGGATGAGATTCGCCTCACTGAGTAGGCTCAGAGTGCGATAGACGGTGGCTCGAGAGGCGCGGGAGCCGGCTGAGCGGAGGCGGTCAAAGAGCTCATCCGGGGTGAAGTGTTCATCGTTTGCAAAGATGATATCTACGATTTCGTCGCGTTGAGAGGTCTTGCGCAGGCCTTTCTTTTTAATAAAGGCGTCGAGACGTTCGCGGATATCATGCTCCATGAGAGAGAGAATAGGGTTTTGGGTTGAATAATAAACGCTGAAAATCGAGTCTGTGGGGGTGAAAGGGATTTTGGGTCTACTGGCGCTGCTGTTGGTATCGTGTGGGAGTGATGAAATGCTCACTGTGAGGCAGTTCCATCTGCGGAAGGCAAAGGTGCCTTCTGGCAATGAATATGTGCGTTCGGAGATGAACTATCGCCTTTACGGAGAAGTATCGGCGAAAGAACGGGAGGCGAAGAAGGGGCAGTATTATAGTGTGCGCTGGCGGGATCTTAGTGGGACGGTGCCAGTAAGAGTAGTGATGGAATATCGACAGGCCCGTTCGGGCTCACGGGTGAAAAAGAAAGTTCTTCAGTTTCCTCCTTCAAAGACTGGGCAAGCCGAATTTGAGGTGACCGGGCCTTCCTATCTGAGGCAGGGGAGGGTGGTTTCATGGCGAATTTCTCTCTACGAGGGCAAGAAGCGTGTAGCAGAGAAAAAATCCTACCTCTGGGATTAATGAAAGAGGAAGCGCTGTGGTGCTGGAGGTATGAGTTGCGCTCGGCGACTCGTCTGAACGCAGTTTCGCAGCGTAGATCCTTCCCCGGAATGCTCTTGCGAAAAGGAGCAGGCTTTGCGTGTCTTCATCCTTGGGGAGAACTCGGTGATCCAAGTCTAAAAGATTGTCTAGTTGATCTCAGGCAGTGTGCCATTGGGAGGCGGACTTTAGCTTGCTTAGCCCTTGATGCGGAGGCTCGAGAAAAAGGAGAATCTCTCTTTCGAGGGATTATCGTACCTCAGAGTCATGCCACATTGCCTGAGTTGAGTGAAGAAGCGATACAGGAAAGCCGTGAGCAAGGGTTTACACATTTAAAGGTGAAGGTGCAGGGAGACCCTTCTCCCGTGAGGGCTTTTTTAGCGAGGCATAGTGATCTTGTCTGGCGTCTGGATTTCAATGGGACAGGGCAGCCGAATATGTTTCAGGATTGGACTGCGGAAGAGTGCGCGTGTATCGACTTCGTAGAAGATCCTTTTTTACCGGAAGCTGGAGATTGGTCAGATCTTCCTGTCACTGTAGCCGCAGATCGTTTTTCTGGTGAAGCTCCGGTGCGTGTCATTAAGCCTGCCGTAGAAGAAGTTTCTTCTGACGCTCCTCGACTGGTAGTGACAAGTTACATGGACCATCCAGTGGGGCAGGCTTTCGCCGCTTGGGAGGCAGGACGAGCGAGGGTGAGCGAAATATGCGGCCTTCAGACGCATGGTCTTTTCGAGAAGGATGCTTTCACGGAGGCTCTGGGTGAACTCGGGCCGCAGTTTTGTCCTCCAGAGGGAGTGGGTCTAGGCTTTGATGATTTGTTAGAAAGGTTGCCATGGAAGAGGGTTTGATCGATTGGGAAAGTGAGGAGGCTGTGGTGTTGGGGGACGGATCGGTAGCGATGCGGGATCTTCCTGAGGAGGTGCAGAATTGCATTCTGTTTCGTACTTCAGGAAGTAGTGGAGTTGAAAAGTGGGTTGCTCACACTCGCGAGAGTTTGGCTTGGTCTGCTCGCTTGGTGATTGATCATTTAGAGATTACGCAGGCGGATACTCTGGGCTTAGTGTTGCCGAGTTATCATGTCGGCGGATTTGGTATTCTAGCGCGCTGTCATTTTTCAGGAGCAGGCTTGAAGCGGTATCAGGGGAAGTGGAATGCCAGGCGTTTTACGGATTGGGTAGACGGGGTCTCTGTGACCTCGCTTGTGCCTACTCAGGTCGCGGATTTGGTTAAGGCGAAGCTCGAAGCTCCTGTTGGGCTTCGGGTCATTGTCGTCGGTGGAGGTGCATTACATGATGAGGTGAAGGCACAGGCCCGTGATCTCGGTTGGCCTGTTGAACCGAGCTATGGCATGACTGAGACGGGTTCGCAGATCGCGACGGGTGATGGTCTTCCCTTGCTGGTTGGCTGGGAGGCTAAGGAGTCAGACGGACAGCTGGCAGTCAAAGGTGAGGGGCTTTTTAAAGGGTATTTAATCGATGGGGTGTTCTCTGATCCCAAAAAGGACGGCTGGTTTCTAACACAAGATCGAGTTCAGATAAGCAATGGTAAGCTTAATTATCTAGGTCGCTTTGACAGGCAGGTGAAGGTGCTTGGAGAGTTGGTCGATTTGGAGGCATTGGAGTCCTGGTGGCAGAGGCAGCTAGGAGGTGCCGCGGCCTTAGTCACCATGCCTGATCAACGTCGAGGGGTAACACTTCATTTATTTTATGAAGCAAGCGAATGCCAAATTGAAAAGATGAATTTGAGCTTACCCGGTCCCGAGCGAGTAAGCTCGTGGAGGCGTCTCACTTCTCTTCCCCGCAGTGGTCTAGGAAAGGTAGACCGAGTCGCAATGAAAGAATTTCTTCACCTTTAAGGTTGTGCGAGGGCCGGAGAAGGTGGATAGTTTAGGTAAGTAAATGATTTTTATTTCATCATTAACAACCGCAGCGAGGCAACGACGGTCCTCCCTGCGGTCTTTTTTTATCACCGTCTTGATTCGTAACACCCGCCATAAGGCATGATCGAAACTCAACCTGAAACTCTAGAAGCTGCTGCTCCTAGAACCAGAAAAACAGCAAAGAAAGCGACCGGACTTAAGAAACTTCAACGCGAACAATTTGGTCTCTGTTCACCTTCTCCAACGGGAAAGCATTACGTCCTCGATACAAATGTGCTGCTGCACGATCCAGCGTGTCTGGACCGCTTCCAAGAGAATCACGTCTGCATCCCTGCTGATGTACTTTCAGAGCTAGATCGCTTCAAAAACGAGCAAACTGAGCGAGGTGCGAATGCCCGTAAAATCCACCGTGATCTTACCTCGGTCTTTCAGGATAGTGACCAGGTAACGAGAGGAGTCCCCACCCCCGGTGGCGGCACAATAAGACTCATTATTTATGATCCTGCGACCTGCGAGGAAAATAATAAGGCGCTTCAGAGCTTTCATCGGACTTTCCCAGATCGAGAGCTTGTCGATCATCGCATTTTAGCCTGCACGATCTTACTGGAAGCTTCCATCGAGAATGAAGTTCGGCTGATCACAAAGGATCTTAATATGCAGCTCAAGGCGCGTGCGGTGGGCATCGCTTGTGAGGATTATCTTAACGATAAAGTAGACCCTCAAGAGGCGGCAAAAAGTGAGATGCTCAAAATCCCAGTGGATCAAAATGAGCTACAACGTTTTGCTAGCTCAGGAAGTCTCGAGTTAGAAGAAGATCGTCTCTCGATCCTTCACATAAATCAATATGTCCTTCTAGAAGCGGGAGCGAAGCAGACTATGCCTGCTCGATTTTCTAAAGAACATCGACTCGTTCGCCTGAATGTGCCCGAAGTGATTCGCATCCCGGATGGGCATCATTTGAAACCACTGAATCTAGGTCAAAAATGCTTTATCGATGCCTTACTGAATCCAGAGATCTCTCTCGTCACATGTTACGGACAGGCAGGTACGGGAAAGACTTTAGTTGCGATGGCTGCTGGATTAAATGGTGTTTTCCAGCGCGACTACAATGGGCTGACCGTAAGTCGTCCGGTCGTTGCGATGGGTGACCAACTAGGCTTCCTCCCAGGGTCCCTTGAAGAGAAAATGCGGCCATGGTTACAGCCGATTTACGATGCCCTCGAACTTTTGATGAGTCCGCAAAATAACCAAGGACCGAAACGAAAAAAATCCAAGGGTGGTGAGGAATCGATCTCGAAGCCCTACGAGGATCTCATGCAGCAGGGCGTGATTGAGGTCGAAGCACTCTGTTATATCCGTGGACGCTCGATCCCAAACCGCTTTTTCATCCTCGATGAAGCGCAGCAGCTGACCCCGAAGGAAGCGAAGACGGTGGTGACGAGGATGTCTCGCGGTTCAAAGCTCGTCATGGTGGGAGACCCAGCTCAGATCGATCATCCTTACGTTGATAGTCGGTCAAATGGGCTCGTATTTACGCGTCAGAAAATGAAGGGGCAGGAATTTGCAGCTCATGTCACCCTGAGTCGGGGAGAAAGAAGTGAGTTGGCAGAAGCTGGTGCGCGGTTAATGTAGCGGCACCAAGCTATGTTCCGGTCGTTTCAGAAAAAGTGTGCTCTCCTAGCAGGATTGGCAATTGCAGCCGTATGTGGCTGTAGCCATCAGGCTCTGCCTGAGCCACCAGCATGGTCTAGTGAACTGAATAGTGAGCTACAAGCGCTCGGCTATCGGAACTGGATCATTGTGGCCGAGTCTTCCTTCCCGGTGCACTCTCGGCGAGGGGTAAGAACAGTGGTGGTGGACACCGAAACGCCGGAAATGGTTGATTACATCGTCGATTACTTTGATCGCTCCGAAAACGTGAAACCTTCTTTCAGCACCGCTCATGAGCTCGCTTATGTGGAGAATGACCGTGCTCCGGGAATTGATGACTTTCGTGCTCGACTCAAGAAAGCCTTGCATGGACACGATGTTCGGAAGATGGATCACCGCGCGCTGAGCTTGCTGGCCCAGAGCGATTCAAAAAAATTCGCAGTGCTTGTCATTAAAACTAAGACCGCACTTCCTTACACCAATGTCTTTATCGAACTCGATAGCGGATACTGGGATCGGGAATCTGAGGATCAGCTGCGAGCAGAAATGAAAGCCCAACGAAAAGATGCATCCGCCGAAAAAACGCAACCCTGAAGAAATCGATAAGGAACGCGAGGAAGCCTGGGTCGGCGATGCCGTGCTCGCGCTTTATGCTCGCGAGTGGCTTCTGAAGAAGAATGGGAAAATCGATGGTGAAGCTTTCGTGCGTTTCACGACCAATGATTTCCTCCGGATGGTAGGGAATCCTACTGCCGTGGAAGCGGAGATTGGCCGGGTTTATCAAGAAGGAGGCTTACAGGCTGGATTTACTCACATTGAAGAAAAACTCCTGCCGATCTTTATCGAGAGAGAGAAACGTTTCGATAAGCTGAAGCATTCTCGGAGGTAGTTACAGAGGGGGATGTCTCAATTTCTTGATTTGTTGCCAATACATTGTATTGTGCGACTTATGAGATTAGCTGGGACATTACTCTTGGTGCTAACTGGCATGATTCAGGCGTCTTTATTAGATTCTGACCCGAAGGTCGTTTACACGACAGAGTTCGCCCCTGAGGGGATGGAGCTTAAGGTGTCCAAGGCGATGATGGTTTTCGGAACCAAGGATGCGAAGCAGAAGCGGGGTCGACTCAAGCTTGGCAGTAAGGTCGAGCTAGTTGGCTTTGATGAGCGCGCCTTTCAAGTCCGGGGCACTCGATCAAATGGAGAAGGGGTCTCTGGCTGGGTGAGTCCAAAAGCCTTCGCCTCGGAAAATCCGAATCTTGTGGATGATTTTAAACAAATTTATCGGCGACAGCTCATTGTCCGAGATTTGATTGCTCATAAAGAAGTCGCTGTCGGCATGACAGAGCATGAAGTCGCCCAATCTTTGGGTGAACCGACCAAGACGAATGCTCGCCTGACCGCGAATGGATCGACCGGCACTTGGGAATTCATTGTTTATGAAACGGTGAAGCACTACGCAAATGTTCGGGATCCCTACACTGGTGGAATTTATCGTCAGCTCGTGAATACGACGAAGGAGGAAAAGTCCAAGGTGGCAGTAGAGTTTGAAAATGGAATCGCGACTGCAGTCGAGGAAAGTGAAGATCGCACGGGGAGAAAAGGGCGAGTGCGCTCAGTTGCCTATCCCATCCTATTGACGTGGTAAGCTGCCCAGCTAGCCTGTCGGTATGGCGAATTACCTTCGAGTAGGAGCGGGCTGCCTTAACCAGATCCCCATGGATTGGGCGGGGAACCGTCGGCGCATTTTAGAGTGTATCGAAAAGGCACGAAAGGAAGAGATTTCCCTCTTATGTCTGCCTGAGCTTTGCATCACCGGTTATGGTTGCGAAGATCAGTTTCTTTCGCGGGATCTTTCCGATCGAGCCTGGGACAGTCTGATGGAAATCGCTCCGAAGACGGAGGGCATGGTAATCGCACTCGGGCTCCCGGTGTGGGTGAAAAATGCGGTCTACAATTGTGTCGCTCTTCTCGTGAATGGGGAGGTCGCGGGTCTCGTGGCAAAAAAAATCTCGCTGGTGATGGGCTCCACTATGAACCTCGCTGGTTTCGGGCTTGGCCTGAAGGCGTCGTTATCGAGCAAGATTGGGTGCCCATTGGTGATCCTATTTTCGACGTGGGTGGAGTGAAGATCGGAGTCGAAATTTGTGAAGACGCTTGGGTGGCAGATCGGCCAGGCCGTAATTTCCCTGGGAGCGGGGTCGATGTCATCTTAAACCCAAGTGCGAGTCATTTCGCTTTTGGAAAACAGGAAGTGCGAGAGCAATTTGTCATCGAGGGGTCTCGGGCATTTGGAGTGGCTTACGTTTATGCAAATCTTCTCGGCAATGAAGCAGGTCGCGCTGTTTATGATGGTGGTGGCCTGATCGCATCTTGCGGAAAGATCGAGGGCGAAGGTCGTCGACTTTCTTTTGAAGAGGTCACTCTCACCGTTCGAACGATTGATCTACATGGTAACCGATTGCATCAGGCTCGGACCGTGAGTCGAGAGGTTGATGTAGAGGGCTGGAGTGAAGTGGAGGCCCCATTCCACTGGCCTGAGGTTCAACGGTGGCATGGCGATGAGCCTGTGCTACCGATGTCTAAGGAAGAAGAGTTTACCCGAGCTCTGGCTCTCGCATACTTCGACTACATGCGGAAAAGCTGGTCTCGTGGCTTTGTCGTCTCTCTGAGTGGAGGGGCGGATTCGGCTGCTGTCTCGTGTTTTGCGAAGATCATGCTCGACCTCGCTGCTGATGAGCTTGGTGAAGAAAAACTTCGCCAACGATTGAGTTACCTCAATCTATCTTCTGAGCGTTCGAGCTGGATAAAAGAGCTTCTATTCACCGTCTATCAGGGAACAAAAAATAGTGGTGAAGTCACCCGGACCGCGGCTCGCGAGCTTGCTAAGGCCATCGGTGCCGATCACCACGAATGGGAAGTGGACGAATTTGTCGAAGGCTGTGAGAGCCGAGTAGAAACAGTCCTGGGGCGTCAGCTAAACTGGGAAAAAGACGACCTCGCCCGCCAAAATATCCAAGCTCGAGTGAGAGCGCCTGGAGTGTGGATGATGGCAAACTTAAGAGGGGCTCTCCTCTTGGCCACTAGTAATCGTTCCGAAGCAGCGGTAGGATATGCCACCATGGATGGGGATACCTGCGGTGGACTGAGCCCGATTGCGGGGATTGATAAGGATTTTCTGCGCCATTGGCTTTGTTGGTTAGAAAAAGATGGCCTTCCCGAAAGTGGGCCTATTTCTGAGCTTTCATACATCAATGATCAGCAGCCTACCGCTGAGCTTCGCCCTCAGTCAGAAAATCAAACTGACGAAACTGACCTTATGCCTTATCCCGTACTGGATTATATAGAGCGCGCCGCGATCCGTGACAAAAAGTCACCCCTTGATGTTTTTGCGTCAGTCAAAATGTCCTACCCTGAGTATGGTAGGGTAATATTGGCTGAGTGGGTCACGAAGTTTTTCCGTCTTTGGTGTCGGAATCAGTGGAAAAGAGAGCGCTATGCTCCGAGTTTTCATGTTGATGATCAAAATTTAGACCCCAAAACATGGTGCCGATTTCCCATTCTTTCGGCCGGTTTTACTGAAGAACTCAAGGAATTACAGGAGTTAGTGAGTTCTTAAAGGGGCGGTCATAAGTCAAATGTGAGAAAAATGTCACATTTTCTTACCTCTTTGGCATTCTTCATGCTCTCAATATACATACTGATTGATGAGCCTTTGGTTTATTAATTCATGTGTATGTGTGTGCGAAAGAGTTCCTCTGTTTTCAGGGGGACTCTTTCCTTGTACGGGTATTGGACTTTCTTAACGAAGAAGGAGGAGAGGGATCTCCAAATTTATTGAGATGGCGAGGTCTCGATTTTGACCCGAATGAACCCAGAATTATGATCGTCAAGTGAATGCGTTAAGCGGAAAGTCCGATATTCATAGCCAGAGGTAAGAGCTGGAAGGCCAGAGTCTAGAGCTGGAGAAACGATTTCGACTTCTGTATCGTAAGATTGCAGATCAAGTGTCCCTTCAA
>CALGMJ010000201.1 GCA_937958875.1 uncultured Verrucomicrobiales bacterium
CCCGGCACCCCGACAGCAGCCGAATTCTTCTTGCCTGATAAAACCTCCACTCCCAGAGAGATGTAAGCGTCCTAAAATTGACCACCTACCCGAAAGCTTTGCGCCGTGTTACAAGGGTGGTCTATGTCAACGACATCCAAATACCCATACGCTTCGCGTTGCTCCGAAGTCTATTTTGCCGAGGTGGATTTCCCTGGGCCGAT
This sequence comes from uncultured Verrucomicrobiales bacterium, assembly GCA_937958875.1. Classification (GTDB taxonomy): domain Bacteria; phylum Verrucomicrobiota; class Verrucomicrobiia; order Verrucomicrobiales; family Akkermansiaceae; genus SW10. The sequence goes on from CALGMJ010000201.1 coordinate 204, forward strand.
CCAGCCTCGTCTTGTTGTCGAATATTCCGATGGGATGAGGATCCTGGTCGAAAGTGAGCGCGATCTCGCTCTGGTCGCAGAGTTCATCCGTCTCAAGCGCAGGCTGGAGCGGGAAGGAGGCGCGCAATGATTAGTCTCACCAACGCCTCACTTAAAATCTATCTCGCTCTACGGCCCTGCGATATGCGCAAAAGCTTTCAGGGCCTCAGTGAACTTGCCACTGAGCATCTGGGCCAGGAGCTGGTTCGCGAAGCCCTCTTCGCCTTCGTCAACAAACGTTGCAACCGCCTCAAGCTACTCTACTTCGATGGAAGCGGGACATGGGTGGCGGCCAAAAGATTGGAGCGCGGTTCTTTCAACTGGCCCAAGCCTCCTCAGCCTGGAGACAAGAAGCTCAAGCTCGCTCCAGAAGCACTTCAGCTTCTTCTGGACGGGATCGATCTCAAGGACTCCCGGAGACGAGATTGGTATCAACTCGAATGAAATCTGGGACATATCGTACATCTGGCTTTCCAGAGCGTCTTTGACTTGTTAGAGATACCTGCGTGTCAGAGCCATCTTCAGCAGATGAAATTGCGGTGCTTAAAGAGCGCATCACCTTCCTCGAAGAAGCTCTCGCTGCCTCCCTAGAACTTAATGAATACTACCGGCAGCAACTTCATGGTTCAAAAAGTGAGCGTTACGACCCAACTCAAGAACATCTCGACTTCGGGGAGGCGGTGTTGGGAAAGTCCGAACCCTCCGGACCGGATGGCAACGAAACATCCGAACCGGAGGGAGACGCTCAAAAAAGAAAAAAGGCCAAGCGTAAGCGCCGCACCAAAGACCACCTCTTTCCACGCTGGCTCAAGAGCGTCATTGTCAAAGAACTCGTCCCGGAGGAGGTTAAAGCCAACCCTGAACTCTACCGGGAGATCGAGCCACGAGATCACCGCGAACTCGAAACCACCCGGGCTACCATTTATTGGCGAGTGACCCGCATGCGGCGCTTCACTCGCATTGACGATAAAAAGGAGCATCCCATCAGCGATCCTGCTCCCATGGCCAGCGTCCCTGGAACGCTTTGCGCTCCGCAACTCATCAGCCAAATCGTCTGTGATAAATTTTGCGATCACCTTCCGCACTACCGCCAGAGTCAGCGCTTTGAGCGCCGCCACGGCATTGAACTCCAGCGAAGCACTATTAATACCTGGACCGCCAAGCTAGCGCAATACCTTGCCCCCATTGGGCTCGCCATCAAAGACGAACTTCTGAATACGGAGATTCTTCAGATTGATGAGACGCCTGGCGACTACCTTGAACCCGGCACAGGCAAGGCCCAGAAAGGCTACTGGTGGGCCTACCGCAACATCACCACCGGTGTCGTCTACTTTGACTGGCAGACCAGCCGGGCCATGGAATGCCTTTTTGGAGTTCTCGGATTTGACCAAGCAAGCAAGACCTTGCTCTACACCGGCCTCATCCAATGTGATGGATATCAAGTCTACGACAAGATCGCCAAAGCCTATGCCCAGCTCAGCCTGGCAGGGTGCCTAGCTCACTTGCGGCGGAAATTTTTTGAAGCCCACAAGCAACTGCCCGAGAAGACCATTCCGGTGCTCTTAAAGATCCAGGAAATCTACCGGGTCGAGCGTGACATGAAGCTTAGCAACGCTCCGCCATTGTGTCGGGGTCTCATTCGCGCCTCTCGTAGTCGTAAGTCCTTTACTGAGCTCAAAGCCCTCATTGATGACATCGCAAAACTCCGCCCCTTGCCGGAAAGTAACCTGGGCAAAGCGCTCACCTACGCCCTGAACCAATGGGATAAAGTGAAAGCGAGTTTTGATGATGCCCGCCTTGATCTGGACACCAACAGCATCGAGAACAAAATCCGAGGAATGAAAGTGGGGCTTCGCAATTACCTGTTCCTGGGGAGCGCCGGAGCCGGAAAGGATGCCGCGCTCTTCTACACCCTGATCGAGAACTGCAAAGCTCATGGGCTTGATCCAGAGAGATACTTCGTGGAGATCATCGAAGCGTTGCGAGATCCGTCAGTCGATCCGGCGACTCTGACCCCAGCGGCTGTGGCGAAGGCGAAGGAGCAAGGATCCGCGCCTGAAGTCGGCGCAGCGTAAGAGTCGCCCCGCCAGGTCCACGAAATCCAACGAAGAGACCAAGGGTAAGGGCAATTTTAGGACGCTTACATCGTTGTGGACGCGGTCCAGTAGAGTGGCGGGGCCGAGGTGCTCTTCTTGGAAGTAGACGATGAGGTTGCCGATGAGAGGCGGTGGCTGGTAATGGTGGTAGTGTAGTGAGATGGTCTGACCGCGAAGATCACGCGGAGCTTCGTAACGATAGGTTTGAAAGGAGAAGGTGTTGTCGTTGAGGACTTTTCGAGGTGTCGGACGGATACGGCCTCCAGAGGT
>CALGMJ010000202.1 GCA_937958875.1 uncultured Verrucomicrobiales bacterium
GAGGAAGAGGTTGGCGGGGTCATCCGCATCAGTGGTGAAGGGATCGGTGCCGAGGGCGAGTTCGACGCCGACGGAGGTGCCGTCTCTGTCAATGTCTTCGTCGAAGGCTAGCTCAAGCTCTATCGTATTTCCCTGGTATTCGACCGCGCCGAGGTCGGGAGAGCCTTCTGTGATGGGGAAGCCGCGTTGGTCGGTGGTGCGGGTAGAAGTCGTAGAAGCGTTGATGGCGGGTGATCCGGGGAGCGGGAGCATGGTCTGGGTGGGGCCGCCGTAGTCACCGAGGGGGGTGAGGAGAACGGGTTCTGAGTTGGTTGAAGTATTGTCTATTTCTAGTCCAGTTGAGCCGATGAGGTTGTTTGTGAAGATGAAGGAATTTTGTAGATCTCTAAAAGAGACTAAATCTAAATCATTTCCGCCGATGTTGCCCTGCACGATGGAGTGGGAGATTTCGCTGCGGGTTAAGTCGTTTCCATAGCTGACTACTCCTGCTCCGGAAAGAGCTGTGTTATCAACGATAGTGCAATGATTGATGACCGTAAGACCAGCTTTATTGAAATAGCCTCCCCCATTGCCATTCACGGCATCATTACCACTGATGGTGCAGTTGTTGAGGGTTGTAGTTTGAGTTCCTATGACGTTGGTGTTGCTAAAAATACCGCCGCCGTCTGCAGAGTTTCCCTGAATTTGGTTCTGAGAGATGGAGGAGTTGTTGATAGTGAGGGTTCCACCTAGGTTATAAATGCCGCCGCCGTCTGCAGAGTTTCTCTGAGTTTGGTTCTGAGAGATGGAGGAGTTGTTGATAGTGAGGGTTCCATCTTGGTTATAAATGCCGCCGCCGCGGCCGTTAGAAGAATTGCCGGAGAGGGTGCAGTTGTTGAGACTGAGGCTAGTTTGAGTGCCCGTCCCCCTACCATTAACGAAAATGGCGCCGCCAATGTTGGAAGGAAAGTCACCCGTTGCATTCCCCCCAGTGAAGGTGAGGCCGTGGAGGGCCACGGTGGCGTTTTGCTGAATTTCCATGATGCGGTGGTTGGTGATTTGTCCATTGGCATCAATGGTGAAGCCGTCTGGCTGGGCGATGATGCAAATCATTCGGCTTTCACCGATGATGAGTTGGTCCTCTTCTGTCAGAACGAGGGTCTGGCCATCAAGAGAAGGGTCGAATAAGATGATTTGATTACCAGAGGAATGGTTGATGGCTTCCCGGAGAGAAGTGCCGTTTCCATTTTCAGGAGTGAGATCGCCATCGTCTTCGTCTTCGTTGGTTGTGACGATGGTGAAGAAGTCTCTGGCTTCGTCGGTTGTGAGCGCGCGATTCCAGAGCGCCACTTCGTCGATAGCGCCGGGGAACCAGCGATTGTTAGCACTGCGGAAGGTTCCGATATGGAAGCCATCGGTATTGGCATTAAGATCAGAGGTGATAGAAAGGGATTGTGGTGCTCCTCCATTGAGGTAGACGGCGAGGGTTCCTCCGTCCCTGGAAGGTCTAGAGTTACCTTGGTAGGTGATGAGGATATGATTCCATTCGGTGATTTGGGTATCAGGGATGTCGATTTGAATTCTCTGAGAATTAACTGCGAAGACCTCAACGATGGTGTTTAGCGAGTTGCTTGCGCTTTCTCTCAGCCCGAGAGAGATAGGGAAACCGTTGGAGGTTTCGAAGACGAAGAATCGCTCCAATTCGACAGGAGCGCGGTCGGGCCGAAACCAAGCTGCTGCCGACCATTGATTGGGTATGTTGTCAAAGAAAGGATTGCCTGGAGTAGTGTCATCAATATTGACGTAGTCATCATTCCCATCGAGTTGCAGGTAGGAGCCCAAGATGGGATTCGTTGTGCCAAACGTAGCGCCACCTTCGAGAGTCCCATCGGGAAGAGGAACGGGATTGGTGGTGGAAACGAGGTTACCAACGACAGTTTGATTAGGCTCATCTTCGAAGTCGAAATGCAGCACGAGTCCATCTTGAGGAATATCGGCGTGGAGGAGGGAGAGCGAGAAGAGGAAGAAGATGAGGATGGTGCGCATGGACGAGAAAGAGCGATTGTGACTATGAGATGCTTTAGAACGAAATAAAGTGAATACAAGGGCAAAAGATAGTGAATGATACCTTCTTCTATTTAGGGCACCTCCGGTAACTTCATTTCTAAAAACAGACCCAGATTCCCCCATCTCAGCGTTGGTTTCAGACCTTATGAATTCATTCAAAAAGTCCAAAACCGCCTTGATCTGAGAAAATCTGAACCTGCTTTTTGGATCGAAAGCAAGTTACCGGAGGTGCCCTTTAGAAAAAGAATGAAAGTTCTTCCAGGGGGGAGACTTTTTTGTCACCGCGCAGGGGATTGGTGTAAGCGGTGAATTCGTCGTCTTACTCCAAAGCTCAATTGGTCGAAGGAGCTTCGGGCTCTTTGAGAAATTTTTTCAGGCGCTGAGTGTGGGAGCGATTTTTGTTTTTGTCCTGAGGGAGTTTTTGCTGAGCAGTGAGGGCCGACTTGAGTTTTTGGAGAGCGTTGGGTTTGCCACGGAGGTGATCGGCGTAGGCGGTGAGGCCATCGAGGTAGGGACCACGGACTGGGATGTCGTTTTGCTGGAGGTCTCCGGAAAGGATGGTGTTGTTGGTGCGTTGGCGGGGATTAGTTGCTCAATCGATCACGTCGTTCGGCTTCGAGGCGGTAGAAGGCTTTACCTCCTGTGGGGGGATTTGGGTCGCTCACTCCTAAGAAGTCGTCTCCTGGATCGGGAAAGTTTGTGGTCTCATTGGTGGCGATGATTTCATCGAAGGTGATGAGGTCCGTGGAGCGAACGAGGCGGAGGATGATATTGCTTTGCTCGTCGTTATCGAGGCCTAAGGAGAAAAGGGGTTGGCCGTTTTCGAATGATCG
>CALGMJ010000203.1 GCA_937958875.1 uncultured Verrucomicrobiales bacterium
AATATTAAACAAGTGCTTTGAGTCGCTCACAGACTTCAACGACGTTTTCACGAGAGTTAAAAGCAGAGATTCGGAAGAATCCCTCTCCCGCGGCACCGAAGCCAGCTCCTGGAGTGACGACGACTTGTGCCTCCTCGAGCATCTTCTGAAACATGCCCCAGCTATCGACGCCCTCAGGGCATCCGACCCAGACGTAAGGAGCATTTTCACCGCCCCAGACTTTCAGCCCAAGCGCTTCACAAGCTTCCTTAAGGAGCTTCGCATTTCCCATGTAGTGCTTCACTAGCTCTGCTACTTCGGCCTTACCTGCATCAGAGTAGATCGCTTCGGCACCACGCTGGACAGGATAGGATGCTCCGTTAAATTTCGTTGAATGACGGCGGCTCCAGAGCTGACGCAGTGGGACTCGCTCACCTGAAGCGGTCGCTCCAGTCACCGTCTCAGGAATCACGGTGTAGGCACAGCGCACTCCGGTGAATCCTCCGTTTTTAGAAAAAGAACGGAATTCGATAGCACACTCCTTAGCGCCCTCGATCTCATAGATTGAGCGAGGCACGGAGTCATCCTGCACGAAGGCTTCGTAAGCGGCATCATAGAGAAGCACAGCATCACACTCCTTTGCGTAGGCTACCCAGGCTTCGAGCTGCTCGCGAGTCGCAGTCGTCCCAGTTGGATTATTGGGGTAGCAGAGATAAATGAGATCCACTTTTTCCTCTGGGATCGCAGGAACAAATCCATTCTCGGCGGTGCACTTGAGATAAACGAGTCCGGCATATTCTCCGGCTTCGTTTGCTTCGCCAGTATTTCCAGCCATGACGTTGGTATCAACGTAAACAGGATACACAGGATCAGTGACTGCGATCTTATTTCCCGGCCCGAAGATATCGAGGATGTTCCCTGAATCACACTTAGAGCCGTCCGAAACGAAAATATCACCCGCATCGATTCCTAAACCTTGGTAGGCATTCTCGGCAATTGTCTCACGAAGAAATGGATACCCCTGCTCAGGTCCGTAACCACGGAAAGTGCCGCGCTCGCCTAGCTCGTCGACCGCTTTCTTCATCGCTTCCCGAGCTGCGACTGGAACGGGCTCGGTGACATCACCGATACCGCAGCGGATAAGACGCTTTGCCTTCTCGGGCTCCGCATCAGTGTAAGCATTCACGCGACGCGCGATTTCGGGGAAAAGGTAGCCAGCTTTGAGCTTCTGAAAGTTTTCGTTAATGAGAGCCATGTTGAATGTGGAAATAAGATGTCAGCCGGAGGGGTGCAAGCCTTGAGACGAGGCACCACTATTCCCCCCGATTCGGATAATACTCCCGATACAGCTCGCGAGAAAACTCAGCGGCTTCATTTCGCCCCCGTCGCCGGACCCAGCGGTAGCGGATCATGAGCCCGACCACTTGCTGAAAACGGCTCCTAAAACGCCCTTTCCATTTCTGAGCTGACACGCCCCATTCTTGTCCCAGATAGGTTAGATGCCCCTGCTCCATGAGCCGCCAACTCGCCTCGACATCCTCCATAAGAGGTTGATCAGGAAATCCTCCCATCCTCGCTAGAGCTTCACGCCTAACGATCAAGGTCTGATCACCAAAGACCGAGCCCCGGAAAATTGCCCGTGCTTCATTCAAAACCTCCACCAAAAGTAGACCCGGAGATTCGCGAGAAAATCTCTGACCTAAGGCAAAAGCCGCACTGCGAGGGCGTAGATGGGCGACTTCCATCAGGTAAGGCATCCAATCCTGCCGAGGAACCGTATCCGCATGAATGATCGCGACTAGATCCGCCGATGAAGCTTTCAATCCGGCCGAAATCTGAGCTCCACGTCCTAGCTGACAGGAAAGCACCTCGCAGCCATTTCGCCTCGCGATTTCTGGTGAGCCATCACTAGACCCACCATCAACAACGATGATTCGACCGACCTCCGGACTCACCTCTCTGAGCTTTTTGAGGAAACTCTCCAGAGTCTTAGCGGCCTGATAGATCGGAACTACCAGATCCACCGTCTTTGCCTCAGAGAAATCCTCCCGCATTCTTCGCCTCCAGGCGTCTCTAAACTCCCATAGCACAAGGCCGAAAAATGGAAGCCAAGTGGCCACTACCCATCCCCGATGATACCCCCAGGAATCGCGGTGTTCCAGACCTTCCCAGGCAAAAAAATACGCTGAAGTCGTCAAACAGAGTAGAAGCCAGCTCACCGATGGCCTGAGTGCAACCAAAGGCAAAATCCAAGTCAGATACCAGAAATGAACGACAGGCGAGCAGATTAAAAGGGCCCCAATGAGAATAAAAGTGAGACTAAGCCAATCCTTCTCCTGTCCTTTCAAGGTTCGCCATCCGAACAGTAACCCCACCGCAACAAAAAGAAGCGTCGTAGAACCTCGAGAAAAAGAATCTGAAAAGCCCATAATCCGAAGACTTTCGTACGCTCCTCCATTGAAAGCACCATCTTTCCCAAAACCTAGAAGACCAATTAATCCCTGTAATAGATGTTCTCCAAAAATCAGCGAGGGCAAGATCAGAACAAGCGCAAAAATCCAACTCTTCCGCCAGTCACCTCGCACGAGGAAGTATGGGAACAGAATCATCACGATGAACTTCATCTGCACCGCGACGCCAAACCAAAACCACACCCAACCCCACCTCTTCCGCTGAGCACAAAAGAGCGCGGTCAGCATCGCCCCCACCATGAGGGAATCGAAATGAGCCTCCGCGGCAAAGGAGGCTAGCACGATGGGATTAAAGGCATAAAATGAAAGCCAGCGCAGCGGTTTACGATTTTCTAGAAAGAGCAGAGCTAAGATCCCTAAGACCCAAAAATCTCCCAAAAGAGCAACAATCTTGAAAACCTGTAAATCATACCACAACCAACTGGCACCAGCCATGATGAGCTCCATCCCCGGAGGGTAGGCAGTGAGCCGATCTCGGTGATTCACATCCGCCCAGTATTGATCCCGATGGGGAATCCATCGTTCATCATCAACTACGGTCGCGTAAGGATTCTCCCCTTTCCACAGTAAACTCCCCTCCCAGAGATAGCGGTTTACATCATCAGAAACGGGGGCCTGCCAAAATGAGAGTCGCACCAAAACAGCGGCCACTCCCAGCAAGATGAGTGTCTTTTTTTTGTCCAAGGCAGGAAGGGCAAACACCATCCCCATCATCCCCACCCAGAGAAGGGCGTGGCATCCGGCCCGAAAGCTCCCGGCCTCCTGAATGCGCCCCAACTGACCCCAGGAAAACCCGATCATCAGGAGTAGTAAGAAAGACCCACTCCAAGCCAGCCATCGCCATTTCTGAGCCATCACGCTCGCACTCGCTGTTCCTGAAATGTCCGAAGTCCGGTGACTAAAAATCCAATTCCATAGAAGAAGAAAAAGACCAGCCCACCAGGCACGCCCTGCACCACAAAGCTAATCATCGTCGCCAGACAATAAAAGGCCGCGGCAATCTCAGCAAATGGAACCCAATCAACTTTCGTACGATAAGTCTTTTTAATCGCCTCTCCCTTCTTAGGCGTCCTGACAAATCCACTTTTCACGCCTAGGAGAGCCTCAATCACGGCCCGGCTATTTGAAATACAAACGCCAAAACCAATCGTCACCATCCCTGGGAGCCAAAGAATTCGTTCCGTCCACTTCTCAGGATGAAGATAGCGCTGGCTCGTGAGATACAAAATGCTCGGCCCCAGAGTCGCGATGATCAACGGGATAATCAGAAAGACAGACCCACCGATTCCAGAAAACTTCGGTAAAATCAGGGTCAGAGGTAAAGACAGGAGCGCCAAGGTAAACATCATCAGATGCGCGACATAGTGCAATAGGTGAAAGGCCGCCTGAGTTTTCGCGAGCAAACTAATGGGAGAAGCCATGACGGTGCTCATCAGCTTTTTCGCCGTTTGCACAGAACCCTTTGCCCAGCGGAACTGCTGACTCTTAAAGGCAGAATAAGTCTCCGGCAGCTCAGCCGGCACGACAACATCGATAGCATACTCCAGCTTCCAGCCTTTCAGCTGACAACGGTAAGAAAGATCCAGATCCTCCGTGAGAGTATCCGCATGCCATCCACCACCATCTTCGATCGCTTCCTTCCGCCAGATGCCCGCAGTGCCATTGAAATTTAAAAAGAGGCCATTCTCGGCGCGCGCTACCTGCTCGATGACGAAGTGTCCATCGATCCCCACGGACTGAGTTTTGGTCAGCGAAGAGTGCTCTGCATTGAGATGCCCCCACCGAGCCTGCACCAGCCCCGTCTTTTCGTTCTGAAAAAGAGGTACGGTTTTCTTCAGAAAATCGGGATCTGGAACAAAGTCAGCATCGAAGATCGCAAAATATTCTCCAGACGCAGTTTTCATAGCCTCCTTGAGAGCACCTGCTTTATAGCCGACCCGGTCATCCCGACGGCAGACCATGATATCGACGCCCTCTCCCTGAAGCTCCGCCACGACTCCATCGACGAGCTCACGAGTCTCGTCGGTAGAATCATCCACCACTTGAATCTGATGCCGCCCTTTCGGGTAATCGAGCTTCGCCACCGTACGAATAATCCGCTCGGCCACATTCAGCTCATTATAGAGTGGTAACTGTGTCGTCACCATCGGCCAGGCCTCATCTCCCCGCCCCTCGATCTTTTCCAAGAAGGTCTTTTCCTGCTCAGCCTGCCTACTGCGAGTCTCCTCGATCCGTCTCCCAAAAAGAAACAAAAGCACGTAAGTATTCAAACCATAGATCATCAAACCGATTGCTGCTAGCGAGTAGCAACCGAAGATGATCCATAAAATCCAATCAAGTATCACAAACAAAATAAGGCTAAATTAAAAGGCTGTATCTCCAGAAACGAGAAACGCACTGCGGCCGAAGTCAACGTCAATTACGCCGCAAGCGCCAGCTTTAGAATAAGACTAAGCAGCGTTTTTTGACCATTTTACCTTTGGCGTAATTTTCTGGGAATAATCGTTTCCAAGAACGCTCTGACAGCATCAAATTCCTTGGAATACGATGCCTAACCCCACAATCCTTGTTTTTTTAAAAGCTCCTCAACCGGGAGCGGTGAAAACACGTCTGGCTTCTGATCTAGGAAACCAAACCGCCTGTGATGTCTATCGCCACCTCGCTCTCGCCACCTTAAAACAGATTCCAGAGAACTGGCCCACCCGCATTTACTTCTCTCCCGCAGATGCCAGAGAGGAGATGCGCCAATGGCTAGGGAACTCGGTCTCACTTCACCCACAAAGCGAAGGAAATCTAGGGAAACGCCTCACCGCCGCATGCCAGGAAAGCTTCGCTGACGGGGCAGAAAGTGTCATCTTACTAGGTGGAGACTGCCCTACCATCACAACAGAGCACCTCCACCTCGCCGCCCAGGCATTGGAAAAAAAACAGCCGGTAATCGGCCCAGCAAAAGACGGCGGATACTGGCTTCTCGGCCTATATAAACATTCTCCAAAAATTTTTGAAGACATCTGCTGGAGCAGTGAGACAGTCTTCCATAGCACGATGGAGCGCTTCTCAACTCTTAATCTACATCCCACCCAACTTGAAACCCTTGAGGACATCGATGACTTAGACTCCCTGAATCGAGCCATCCCCCACTGCCCAAATCTCAACCAATTTCTTTCTTCTACATGATTGCAACCACAGAAACCTCCGTCAAAGAACGCTACGCCGCCGCTTCCCAAGCAGTCGAAGTGAATCTCTGCTGCCCCGTGGACTACGATCCGCAGTATCTTAAAGCGATTCCCAGCGAAGTCATCGAGCGTGACTACGGCTGCGGAGATCCCTCCAAACATCTGCTTCCCGGCGAAACCGTGCTCGACCTTGGCTCTGGCACTGGGAAAATTTGCTTCATTGCCTCCCAAGTGGTGGGTCCAGAAGGCAAAGTCATCGGTGTCGACATGACAGATGACATGCTCCAGGTCGCACGCCATTATGCCCCTGAAGTGGCAGAAAATATTGGCCACAGTAACGTCGAATTCCGTAAGGGGCGCATTCAGGATCTCTCACTCGATCTCGAACTTCTGAATGCAGAACTTGCCTCCACGCCTGTGAATAGCGTGGAAGATTACCTCGCCATTGAGTCCCTCTCCCAGAGACTGCGAAAAGAAAAACCTCTGATTGAGAGTGAATCCATCGATGTCGTCGTCTCTAACTGTGTGCTCAATCTTGTCGAAGCTGATCAGAAAAAGAAACTCTTCGAAGAAATCTTCCGCGTTCTGAAACGTGGTGGCCGGGCCGTGATTTCTGACATTGTTAGTGATGAACCCATCCCTCAGCATCTCGCTGACGACGCTGAGCTCTGGAGCGGGTGTATTTCCGGCTCATATACTGAGCTGGACTTCCTGAAAGCTTTTGAGGAAGTCGGCTTCTACGGAGTCGAGTTCGTTAAATTCGAAAGTGAGCCTTGGCAAACCCACGAAGGCATCGAATTCCGCTCCGTTACGGTGCAGGCCTTCAAAGGAAAAGACGGCCCTTGCATGGACCACAATCAAGCAGTCATTTATAAAGGTCCCTTTAAATCAGTCCTCGATGATGATGGCCACCGGCTCGACCGCGGCGTTCGCACTGCGGTATGCGCAAAGACGTACGAAATCTATCAGAAAGCACCCTACGCAGATTCCTTTCAACTCATCGACCCACTCACCGAGGTCCCGAAATCAGAAGCGAAACCCTTCGATTGCCGACGCAACGCCATCCGCCAGCCTTCTGAAACGAAAGGCGAAGATTACCGGGAAACTATCACCGATTGCGGGACTGACTGTTGTTAAATCATGAGTGAACCAGCGTTGATTGGCGTCATTGGCGGGAGTGGGCTCTACCAGTTAGAGCACCTGACCGATCTTGAGGAAATCCATGTGAACACTCCCTATGGAGATCCATCGGACAATCTCATAAAAGGAAGGCTGTCAGGCCGGGAAATTATCTTCCTTCCTCGTCACGGGCGTGGTCACCGCCTCCTCCCTACCGAGATCAATCATCGCGCAAATATCTGGGCCCTCCGCTCCCTTGGTGTTCGCTTTATCATCTGTGTCACTGCCGTCGGTAGCCTCCGGGAAGAATACGCTCCTGGCGAGGTCGTCATTCCAGATCAATATGCAGACCGCACCTGCCAGCGACCACACTCCACCTTTTTTGGAAATGGCATTGTGGCCCACGTCTCTGCCGCAGATCCTTACAGTAAGAAACTCCGCGCCCTTCTGGAAAAACACACCCGGGAAGCTGGCCTTCAGGTTCACGGGAAAGGCACCTATGTCAATATGGACGGGCCTGCTTTTTCTTCCCGAGCTGAGTCTGAAATCAACCGCCAACTCGGGCTCGATGTCGTCGGCATGACCAATATTCCGGAGGTGAAGCTATCTCTCGAAGCCGAGATCGCCATCGCAACTCTAGCCATGGTGACCGACTACGATTGCTGGAAACCCGAGGAAGAAGCCGTTACCACGAAGTCCGTCCTCCAGCACCTCCTCGATAACGCTGAAAATGCGAAAAAAATTCTCGCTCGCGTGATCCCGGACATCCCTTCACAGGCCGACTGGCCTGAGCACTCAGTGCTAGCCCACTCTCTCGCCACCCCTCGGGAGCTGTGGCCAGACGATACCATCGAAAAATTACGCCCCCTTCTCCATGAACTCCTTTGATCAAGCACTCGCTACCTCTCAGCTTTCTCTCACTAGGACCACGCCGCGTGTCCTACAGCTGAATCTGGGGAAACTCTGTAATCTCACCTGCGTCCATTGCCACGTCAATGCAGGGCCTCATCGCAAGGAACTCATTAGACATGAAGATCTTGAAAGAACCCTCGACTGGTTCGAAAAAACAGAAATCCCAACCATTGATCTGACCGGCGGCACCCCGGAAATGCATCCAGATTTCAAAGCTCTCGTGGAGAGAGTCCGTCAGTTCGAAAAACCTCGGGAAATTATCACCCGGTTAAACGCCACCATCATTAACGAGCCTGGCTTTGAGTGGGTCGCGGAATTCCATGCCCGTCACCAGCTCACCATCATCGCATCCATGCCCTGTTACTCACCGGAAAATGTGAACGCGCAACGGGGTGAAGGTGTGTTTGACTCTTCCATTTCTGCCTTTCAAAAGCTGAACAAACTCGGCTACGGAACAGACCCAGCCCTGAAGATGCACTTCGTCTTCAATCCCGGCGGAGCCACTCTCCCACCACCACAGGAAGAACTCACAGAGGACTACAAACGTGAAATGAAGCAGCATTTCGGGATCGTTTTTAATGATCTCTACTGCATCACGAACATGCCCATCGCCCGCTATGCATCCTATCTCAAGCGGCAGAAGAAACTCGCAGAGTATCAGCAGCTTCTCATGGATTCCTTTAATCCAGCTTCCATCGATGGGCTCATGTGCCGAGATACTATTAGCGTGGATTGGCAGGGACGGCTGTTCGACTGCGATTTTAATCAACAACTTGATCTTACTCTGGATAAAAATCCAGATTCCAGGATCTGGGATCTCGATCTTGAAGCCTTCTCCAAGCTTCCGATTCTGACCGCATCGCATTGCTTTGGCTGCACTGCAGGAGCGGGATCATCCTGCGGCGGAACCCTTGTCGCCGCGAGCTAGAGACGACGAAACTGTCAGTTCTCAATTCCCTGACTGGAATAAGAAGACATCTCAGCGTATCCTACCTGAGATGATGCGCTTTTACCCGATCCTTCTCTTTGCCCTTCTGGCCTTCGTCGCCATCGCAATCAATCCCCTCCTCAGCTCAGCTCCTGCTCAGGAGGATGCCAGTGCGAAAGTCATTCATTCCCTTTCTAGGGAGGATGATGGATTGGTAGAACGTGTCATGCCAGATGGTGCCATTCAGGTCGATTTAGAAGGTCGCTTTCAGAGCGTAAGCGTGGCGACCATCGCACCAGATGGAACGCTCCAGCAACGTTGCCTCACTTCCGCTGAAGCGATGAAGACATTTCTTCGCTCTCCAGAGCCCACCCCTACCGAACACGAAACGCGATGAAATTTCTCCTAATCTCTTTTTTGATCATCCCTTTCGTTCTCCAGGCGGAAATCACTTTCCGCTACACAGATCCTCCGGGCTTTGGCTTTAATGACACCTCACCGCGCTCCCCGATCAATGGAAACACGGGAACAACCCTTGGAGAACAGCGCCGCCAAGTGCTGGAGGCCGCGGCAGATGTCTGGAGAATCCATCTCGATACAGATGCCCCCATTGAGGTTCTCGCTTTTTTCGAAGAGCAGCCCTGCGCACAATCAAACGGAGTCTTAGCCTCTGCGGGCCCACTCTCATCTCAGCGGAATTTTCCAGGTGCCCCTCTAAGAAATGTCACCTACCCAGCCGCTCTCGTAAACCATCTTAGCGGTCAGGACCGCTTCCCCGGAAGAGCGGAAATTCAGGTCATCGTTAACTCTGCGATCGATGATGATACCGGCTGTCTCGGCGGGGCTGGCTACTATTACGGCCTCGATGCAAACTCTGGTAATCAGGCCGACCTACTCAGCACCCTCACGCACGAACTTGGCCATGGCTTTGGCATGACATCCTTCGTCAGCCTCCAAAGTGGAAGCCAATTTCTCAACCTCCCAGATACTTACTCGCGGAACCTGCTCGACCTCAGCAATGGCCTCACCTGGCCCGAAATGACCGATAGTCAACGACTGGCGTCAGCGACTAATGATCCTTTTCTCGTCTGGAATGGTGCTAACACTACAGCCGCGATCCCTTCAATTCTTGCTGATCGCCCTAGCGGCTCTGTGGAAGTCAAAGTGGGCAACGATCGCTTCATTTCTCTCGCCGCTGGCTTCGGCCCCCGCTTCCCTAGCGCTGGCATCAGTGGCACGCTCATTCTCATTGATGATGGCACCGCCCCCCGCGCCGATGGCTGCGAAGAACCCTTTATCAATAGCGCACAACTTGCGGGAAATATCGCCCTCATCGATCGAGGGGTCTGTAACTTTGTAGACAAAGTCAGGCGTGCCGAAGATGCCGGAGCGCGGGCCGTCGTCGTTGCAAATAACGTCCCCGAAGGCGTGATCGTCATGGGTGGAGATCCCTCTTTCGTCACTCGCATTCCCTCACTCATGATCAGCCAAGCTGCGGGCCAGCAATTACGCTCCGCCCCGGTAGAGATTGAAATCATTCCTGGCCGCTTCCCTGGCACCTCTCTCGGCATGCTACAAATGAATGCCCCACCTGCTCTCGCCCGTGGAAGCTCCATCTCCCACTGGAACCCAAGCGCCTCTCCAAACCTCCTCATGGAACCCAATCTCACGATCCTGAGCCGGAGTGACCCTGATCTCACCCTCACCGCCTTCCGGGAAATCGGCTGGACCGTGAATAATATCACCTTCCCCAACCTGACCTACCAAATCTGGGCTGAGCAAAATATCACCTCCCCCAACAACGAGCGAAACCAAGATGCCGATGGAGACGGGATTTCAAACTTCATCGAATATGCTCAGGCTACGAACCCGATGGATCCGAATAACTACGAAGCTGACCTCCTCACCATTGATCCAGAAGGACAACTCTTCCATTAAAAAATATATATTCATGAACAACATGACACATATTTTCAGCAAAGATATAACATCTAGTTTTGTCAAAACAATGCAGCTGCTTTGTCAAAAGGTAACTAATATAAACAAATCAGTAATGTCTCATTGGATTACTACAAAGTGAAGTGAGAATACAACTCCT
>CALGMJ010000204.1 GCA_937958875.1 uncultured Verrucomicrobiales bacterium
TCCTCTAGCGAGGGCCAAGTGAGCTCACTGGCGAGGCTGGGTGCCGTGAGCGAAAGCCAGAGGATGAGAGGGAAAAATGACGTCTTAGTGAATAACATTACTGAGAGCATGGGCTGCGTCATTGAGTAAACTCAGACGTCCCCCGTACGTTTTTTCGAGATTTTCCTTCGTGAAGACTTCGCTCACCGGGCCTGCTGCCACGACACGCATATTGAGCAGGACGACCCAGTCAAAATAGGTCGCCACCGTTGCGAGGTCATGGTGAACAACTACACAGGTTTTTCCCGCTTTGTTGAGATCCTTGAGGATGCCTACGATCGCTTCTTCGGTAGCAGCATCGACGGCCGCGAAGGGTTCATCCATGAAGTAAAGCTTCGCGTCTTGTGCCAGCGCTCGTGCTAAGAAGGCGCGCTGTTGTTGACCTCCTGAGAGTTGTGAAATCTGGCGTTTTGCTAAATGGGCAATGCCAACTTGCTCAAGCGCTTCCATCGCCAGAGTCATCTGTTTTTTCCCGACGCGGCGGAACCAGCCAAGTGAGCGATAGGTCCCCATTGCGACGAGTTCCTGCACGCTGACCGGGAAATCCCAGTCGACACTCTCGCGTTGCGGCACGTAGCCGACGAGGTGGCGTTGTTTTTGGTAAGGTTCACCGTAGATGCCGATTTCACCAGAGACCCGTGGAATAAGGTCGAGGCAGGCTTTGAGTAAAGTGCTCTTTCCAGCCCCATTCGGGCCTACTATTCCGACGAGTTTGCCATCTGGGATATCGAGATCTACGTCCCAGATGACGGGTTTCCGGTGATAGGCCACGGTGAGATCATGAACCGCCAGAGGGACGCTTTCCGGGTGGTATGAAAGATCCTCCGCAGCGGCATCGCCCGGAGGGGAAAGGGTGGTGAGGACTTTACTCATGAGGACTAGGGAAGAACGGTTGAGTTAAAAATCGCGTTGGGCCGTGTTGCGGCAATGAAAGATGCTACCGTCGAGGTTTGAGAAGTAATCAACAGATGTGCTGAAGTAAGGAGTGATCGCCGAGGTGTCAGCCTGCGCTGTCATCAGCGTGGCACCCAGAGTCAGAATCGTGGGGAAGGTCTTTAAAATCACAATCTTCGGAGACGCTGTTTAGTGCGTGTGAGTGAGTTTGCCGTGGAGGCCTTTTTGAGGAGCCTTGCCACCTAGAGCGCGTGCGATAGTGGTGACATTATGATCGATCATGCCGATATAAGTTCCCTCGTAGCTTCCGCTCACTCCCATGGCATCTGAGAAAAGTTCACCGCCAATTTTGACTTCGTGTCCACGTGCTTTGGTCCCCTCGATGAGAGCCCGGACATTTTTATCTGAGACGGTAGATTCGACAAAGATGGCGGGGATTTTTTTCTCTACGAGAAAGTTTACTAACTCTTCGATGTCTCGTACTCCTGCTTCGGACTCGGTGCTCATTCCCTGAATACCGCGAACTTCAATGTCATAGGCACGGGCGAGATAGCTGAAGGCATCATGTGCGGTGACCAGAACACGGCGCTCTTTAGGAATCGAGGAGATCACTTTTTTTGCGTAAGCATCGAGGGCTTCGAGCTCTTTGATGTAGGAGGCAGCTTCTAACTGATACGCATCTGCGCCGTCGGGATCGTAACTGCTTAGTGAAGTGGAGATTACTTCAGTCGCCTTGATCCAGCCTTTCGGGTCCATCCAGACATGCGGGTCGTAGTGCTCTGCTTCATCGCTTAAGACATAATCTCCTTGTTCCTGAATGGCTTCGGTGACCGCAAAGACTGGCTTCCCAGTGCGGGCCACTTTTACTAAGACGTCCGCCATTTTTCCCTCTAATAAAAGCCCGTTATAGAACACGACATCAGCTGCCTGAAGGGCCTTCACGTCAGAGGTGGTCGGCTTGTATAGGTGTGGGTCGACTCCTTCGCCGATGATCCCTTTCACTTCCGCTCGCTCGCCTGCGACATTTCTGACGACATCCGCAATCATGCCAACAGTGGCAGCGACTTGGTAAGGGTATTCTGAAGGGCCATCGCTAGTGGATGATTCCTTTTTTCCACAGGCGGAAAAAAAGGTCGCCGTAATCAGGCTTAAGAGAAAGGTGCGTTGCTTCATGACACCTTTCTAAACGCGCTATCTTGATTAGTCAAGATAATTGATTTGAATGCCCACAAAGTGAATTTAAGATTGATTGCCGTGTCTGGCTTAATGGGGTGACACAGATTTGATGTGTAGTCAGATAGGGTTGATTTTAAGGATCTGAGATTCGAGGGGAGTGCTATGGTTTTGTGCCTGATTTGGCGTTGAATTGAAAATCATTTAGGCGAATCAACAAATAGAATCCCCCCACTAAGATAAACCAGAATCCAGCGTAGATTGATGATACGGCGAGACCCATTGTCCTAGCTAATCCAACCTCTTGAGAAACGGAGTCCATCGCTTCAGCCGTAGGAGATGGCAGGCTTTGGTAATGCCATAAGGTGATTTGAGAGTATACGATGGTAAGAGCGAAACCACTCAGGCTGGAGAAAACGTACCAGAAAAACCATTGAGGAAAGCTGGTTTTGCCTTTGCTTGTTAAGCGTAGGCAGATTCCTATTGGGAGGGTTAGAAATAGGAAGGTGATCAATATCGTGCCGAGATAAAGCATGTTGGTTGAGTTGTCGTTAGAATCACTGTCCGAAATACGCTAAATATCATATATATGCGTTACGGAACCGTTCGTGGAAGACGAATGCTATTGATTTTTAGGCGCGCGCTGGATGAGTCCGTTTTGGTGGAGTTTGAGGGCGATGATTTTGTCGTTTTGATCGCGTTCGAATTCCAGGGCGGCTTTGACGGCACGGTATTCGAACCAGTCTTTTCGTTTCTGTTCTACCGGGAGTGATGGTTGGCCCGTCAGTTTCGCCATGAGGTGGCCATCAGTGGCGGTGATGGTGAATTTTAGGCTGGGTGTGAGCTGGTAGCTGCCAAGATATGGAATGAGTTCAGTAGGAGGGGGCGTTTTTTGAGCTGGCGCTTGGTCGTATGGGGTAGGGATGCCTCTAGTCATTTTGAGAATATCACTAGGATTTACCAAGATGTTATTGATAAGGATCACTTTGATCGTGTTGGTTTTAGGGAAAACCTCGAAGCTACTGACAAAGCCACCAGTGCCTCCATTGTGGCCCATGGTAGCTTGTCCCAGACTCAAATAGTGGGCAATGCCGAGGCCATGTTTTCCATCTTCGCTACGCTCTTTGATCATCAAGGTGATCGCATCAGCGAGAGGGGTGTTTTCTGGATTTAGAAGGGCTTGGCCAAAGGTGATGAGATCGGCTGCTGTAGAGCGGAGAGCGCCTGCTCCCGCGAGGGCCTGAAAGGTCCACGGTTTGACTTTCTCCGAGTCATGGTGCGGGAGGGTGAATCGTTTTTGCTGATCCGGGCTGAGAGACACGGTGGTATCGATGAGCCCTAGCGGAATACAAATTTTTTCCTGAACGAGTTCTGGCCAGGGCTTTTCATAGGTGCGCGAGAGGAGATCTCCGAGGAGTCCGGCCCCATAGTTCGAGTAGCTCCATGGGTGAGGGCCGGAGTCGGGGATGATGGTATGGACGAGGGCGGTATCGAGTGTGGCTCGGTCGAAATGAGCATAAGGATTTAGCTGCTCCGCACCTAGCGAGAGTATTCCAGGAAGTCTTGGGAGCCCGCTGGTGTGAGTGGCGAGTTGGCGGAGCGTAATGTTAGCGACTTCGGGACTGGTATAGTTGTGTTCGGGTAGAAGCTGCTTGAGGGAGGTGTCGAGAGTGACTCGCTTTTCAATGACGGCTTGAGCAAGAAGGAGACTGGTAAATACTTTGCTGATCGATCCGATTTCAAATAGCAATTTATCTGGAGGAAAGTCGCCATGAGGTGCGCCAGCGACCGCACTGTCGGTGGCTTGATTTTTGAACTCCGCGGTGACGATGCAGCCAGCGGGAAGGTGCTGGGCCATTTTTTGAGCCGCTGCTTTGAGAGAAAGTGGCTCAATCTTTGCTGGCTCCGTCTGAGCCGCTAGAGGCAAAATAATAGTAAGGCTAACGATGAATACGTGGCTAATCAGAAGCCATGGATTAAACACTTTCACACTTGAAGTTCTCAGGGACTTCAGGCGTGAAAGCAACCACACAGTGAGAAAGAAAGGGGTGAGCCGCTTCCTATTTTTCGAGTGTCGCTTTCAGTGGGTGGACCGAGTGTTACAACCTTGCTGGCACTTCTGTGCTTTTACGATTTTCAATCGGAAAAAAGCCTGCCCGCCCTCAAGTTGAAGAGTTGAAGAAGTGGTCGTAGACGCTTCTGGTACGCTCAAACCTTAATCGTTTTCCAATCCCCCTTGCGAAAGACGCGGTAAAAGAGAAGGGCCTGCACGGTAATATCGGTGAGCATGAGATACCAAATGCCCTTGAGGCCAAAGCCAAAGTAAGTGACACAAATTGGCACGAGGAGAGCGCGGAAAAAGAGCATGGAAGTGAAGGAGTATCGCATGACCGTGCGGGTATCTCCTGCTCCGCGCAGTGATGATTTCATCACTAAAGCCACGGCGAGTGCTGGCTGGAAAGCTCCACAGAGAAAAACCAGTGGCGCGGCGAGAGCGATGATACCAGCTGCCTGAGTATCTCCGCCTGGGAGGATGATATGGACAAGGCTTTCGGGCGCGATGATGAAGAGAAGACCAATGACGCTCATGAAAACCAGGGCGAAGAAAGTCGCCGTATGAATGGCCTTGGCTGCCATCTCGGGATTTTTCGCACCGAGATATTGACCGACGAGGGTCGCTCCTGCCGTGCCGATGGCAAAGCCGGGGAGAAAACTCATCGATTCGATCCGAATCGCCATAAAATGTGCCCCAAGAACGCCCTCGAATGGAAGCTGGGAGATGAAACGTAGCGTGATGGCGTGGATGGCCCACATGCCAAACATTTCCAGCCCTTGGGGAAAGCCAACACGGGAAATGCGGGCGATCATTTTTGGCTGAAGGGTCCAGCGGGCGTGCCGGAGTGAAAGAGTCACCTCTTCTGGGTCCTCTGAGTTCGGCGAAGGGCGGAAGAGTAGAGCGAGAGCGATCAGCATCCCCAGAAGCCACGCGAGCACGCTTCCCCAGGCGAGGCCGGCGACTCCTAAATCTGGAGTGCCAAAGACAAACCAAGAACTCAGGCTGACATTAACGGCGTTAACGACAACCATGATAAAAAATGGGGTGCGGGTATCTCCGATCGCGCGCAAGGCGTGGGTGCAGGCGAAGAGGATTCCTAAGATCGGGCAAATCCAGCAAAGGACCGCTAAATACTCCTTCGCGTATCGGGTCGCGGTGTCTGAAAGGGTGAAAATTTCAGTCAGCGAGGGGATTAAAATCCAGATGCCGATCCCTGAAAGTGCGCCGATCACGAGTCCGGCTAGGATACCCTGAGTGAGGCCATGATGCGCCTCTTCTTGGGATCGGCTTCCTGCGGCACGTGAAATGATGGCGAGCACACCTGCAGCGGTGGCGCTCTGCAGAATCATCATGAGCCATGTCACGTAGCCACCTAGTCCGAGCGCATCGAGCACGGCTACTCGTTCTGCGCCCTCGACCATACGAGTGGAGAGAAAGAGGTCTACGGAGCTCACGAGAAAGCTCAGGATTTGCTCTAGGAATGGCCACAGGGCCAGGCTCATGACCTGCTGCCAGAGAGGGAGTTTACCCAATCGACCCGCTAGCTTTCCGGGAGCAGTCTGAGCGAGCTGAGCTGCTTCCTGTGTTTTCCCGGGCCGATGCATCTCGACATCAATAGCGCTCTTTTCAGATTCGGCGGCACAAAAAACCGCCGGGAGGCAAATCCCGGCGGTTCCATTGTCAAAAAAGAC
Organism: uncultured Verrucomicrobiales bacterium; assembly: GCA_937958875.1. Taxonomy (GTDB): domain Bacteria; phylum Verrucomicrobiota; class Verrucomicrobiia; order Verrucomicrobiales; family Akkermansiaceae; genus SW10. The sequence continues at coordinate 5,854 of CALGMJ010000204.1, forward strand.
CATCAGCTCTATCTCTTATCCGCACTCACGGGGAGATCAAGCTGATGAATTGTTCACTCAAAATGAAAAACACACTACTTACTTAAGGCAGTTTGTTGATTGGTTAGATTCTTGAGCTGGGATTTTGTTCAAACAAAAATAAACTTTTTATAAAGCGCTTATTTTAAGTTTGTTATAATTCATGGATTCCAGCGCACGGCGGCGCCAATCGCGATGAGTGCGCCTCGGCGGTGATTTTTTAAAATTGAGTCAGGCATCGCCGAGTCCTTCCCTTCCAGAGGGATGCGGATGAGGAGGGCTTCTGTTCCATCCCAGCTGTAGAGCTTGAGGCGAGCAAAGCGGCCTTTCGGATCATGGGTAAAGACGATTAAACCGTCAGGAGCGTCTGATTGATGAAATAGGGAGGAGATTTTCTGACCGTCCTTGGTGTTGAGGAGGCGATCGAAGGAGATGCCCGTCTTTTTCGGAGATAGAATCTGTAGTTTCAGATCCTGCTCACTCCAGGGAAATGCAGAGGCAAGTTCTGGGTCTAGGTAGAGCGCGCGCATATCCTTCTCCATGAGTTCGGCAAGGCGAAGACTCGCTTTTGAGCGCGTGCCTTCGGTCGCATCCAGAAAGGCAAGCGAAACTCCACGAGAGCCAGCCAAGAGTGATGAGGGGAGAATGAGTAAAATCGTGAAAAGCCAGATCAGATACGTTTTCATGGCATAATCCTAGTAGTCCTTGTCATACGAGACGAGTGATTTGTGATGAGTTCAATTTCCGTTCCGGCTGTATATCAAATTCTTGTGTCTTGACGCCTCTCACGGATTCTCGCAACGATACAGCAGCCCGTTTATCCTTATGAAAATCCATCAATTCTTCTCGTTCATCATCGTCGCCTGTGCTGCGAGCTTGCTCTGTAGTTCTTGTTCCAATTCCTCATTTTCGGGTTCTGGAAGCGCGGCTCAGCGAGCTTATGAAGCCTATGATCGCCCGGCTTCACTGCCTACCAATCGCTCAAATGTCAGCGTAAAAGTATCTCTGAAGAATCAGATGGCTTACGTGATGGAGGGCTCGAAGCCCCTCCTCGTAATGCCAGTCACGGTAGGGAAAAGTTCGTCCCCAACTCCTAAGGGTTCTTTCCGTATTCGATCTAAAAATCACTACTACCGAGCAAATACGCACGGATATGCGGTGAAGGGAAATACCGTGCGTGGAGTCTACCTGAGAAACAAACCCGCTGGATGGGCTTTCAAGGGGACGCCTATGCCTTACTGGTGTGAGTTCAAGAGTGCCTACGGATTTCATACCGGCTGGATGAAGCCATTCCCTGCTTCTGGTGGCTGCTTGAGAATGCACAAAAATGTCGCCCCGAAATTCTTCCGGCTCGTGAGCGTCGGGACTCCAGTTTCCATTGCTCAGACTCAGGCTGAAGACGTGACTATTGGTCGAAATGTACCTCGCCCACCGGATTCGACCCCCTTCCCTGGAAATCCTGATGGGATGATGGCGCTGACTCAGGATTTCTTCACTCAGCATAAGACTCCGACTTATGTGCCCTAGAGGTGGAAATCTCTTGTAACGCTCAGCGAACTTTTAGCGTAAAGTCTGTCCATGAAAGTTGTCATTTTCTGGATGTTGAGCGTTTTAGTGTTGGCTGCGCAGGTGAGCTACGAAGGTCAGGGGGGACCGGGTGAGGGGAAGCATATTGTCTTTGTTTCTTCTGACCATGAATACCGGACTGAGGAAACCTGCCCAGCACTTGCTCGTATTCTCGCGAAGCATCATGGTTTTAAAACGACCGTATTATTTGGGGTTGATGCGCAGGGTTTTATCAAAGCTGGAGCCTCAAATATTAAAGGGTTAGAGGCGCTTGAGACGGCAGATCTCATGGTGATTTTTACACGTTTTCTGAATCTTCCCGATGAGCAAATGAAGCACATCGTAGCCTACCTGGATCGAGGAGGACCAGTGGTGGGACTCCGGACTTCCTCTCATGCTTTTAAAATCCCAGAAGGGAAGACATATTCACGCTTTAGCTTCAAGTATCAGGGCGCAGAGTATGAAAAAGGATTTGGTCATCAGGTTCTTGGGAACACTTGGGTCGGGCACTACGGAAAAAATCATTCCCAGGCCACGCGGATCGAGATCGTGCCGGAGCAGAAGGATCATGTGATTTTGAGTGGCGTTGAGGATCATGCTCTCTGCATGGCTGGTGCGTATGTGGGAATTCCGGATGAGACTTTTACGGTCTTGACGAAAAGTCAGCCTCTTAATGGGATGACAAAAGGTTCCGAACCAGATGAGACAAAACCGCCTAGCCCCTCGACTTGGACGCGATATTATACCGGTAAGAGTGGGAAAAAAGCGCGCGTCTTTCACTCGACCCAAGGTGCTTCCCAAGATCTTCTCGATGACAGTTATCGTCGCCTTTTGGTAAACGGGATCTTTTGGGCTGTCGGCCATGATAAGGATATCAAAGCAGACGCGAAAATCGACTTTGTTGGGGAATACCGTCCTTCAAAATTTTCATTTAATGGAGAGGTGAAAGGAGTGAAGCCAGAGGACTTGGCGGATATTGATTCACCTATAATGCCTACTAAATAGGCATTTATAAAATTGTGGAAATGCTACTATGAGTGTGACAGATAAAAAATGTCATCAGCTCCGGGATAGTCGTGGCGTCCTCGGTATTTCCACCACCGCGCCAAGCATTACGACTGTGATCGTAGAGTGCGCTGTCGAGGCTAGGGGGTCTCCTATAAAATCAACATACAATCGCCGTAGGAGTAGAATCGGTATTCTGCTTCCACGGCTTTTTTATAGGCTTCAAGCATGAGCTCTCTTCCGGCGAAGGCGGAGACAAGCATGAGTAGGGTAGAGCAGGGAAGGTGGAAGTTTGTGATGAGAGAGTCGATCGCTTTAAGCTGATAGGGCGGGTAGATAAATATATCTGTCTCACCGTGGCTTTCGTGAAAGGTTTCTGAGCCGCGGGCGAGGTGTTCCAGCACTCGGGTTACAGTCGTTCCCACTGCCGTGATTTTTTGAGCTTCATTCAGACGAGCGGCAGTTTCTCCGCTGAGGTGGAAATGCTCAGAATGCATTTCATGTTCCTCAGGGTTTTCCGCTTTGACAGGGCGGAAGGTTCCGACTCCTACGTGAAGTGTAAGGAAGGTGTGATCAAATTTTTCCAGTAACTCAGGAGTGAAGTGGAGGCCGGCGGTGGGGGCGGCGATGGCTCCTTCTTCTTTTGCGTAGGTTGTCTGATATCGATCGAAGTCGGCGGCTTCTGCATCTCGTTCCATGTAGTGAGGGAGAGCGAGTTGGCCATGCTTGTGAATATCTGGTGCTTGGTCCCACTGAATCAGACGCTCCCCTTTTTCGTTAATTTGTACGACGGTTCCTGTACTAGAGCCAACACTTACGGTGCGTCCAATTTTCATTTTTTTCCCGGGGCGGACGAGGCACCACCAATGATCTGGATCGGGCGCATTCGTGCGGACGAGTTCGACACCTTGATCATTCGAGAAGACCCGTGCTGGGATGACTTTTGTATCGTTAAGGACGAGTAAATTTTCTGGAGGTAAAAGATCTCGCAGTTCGCGGAAGTGGTGGTGAGAAATTTCCCCGGTCTCACGCCGGATAAGCATCATGCGGGAAGCGGCACGATCTTCCAGAGGGTGGGAGGCGATGAGGGAGTCTGGAAGATGGTAGTGGAAGTCAGAAGTTTTCATGACGTGGGGCTAGAAGAGGAGGTGTCGAAGCCGAGAGCGCGTGCGATGTGGCGGATCTCGGTTCGAGGGTCAATGCCCGACGCTGTGATATGAAGGCGGAGAAAGGTGCGGGCAGTGCGAGAGCCGGACTGTTCTGTCGCGGCGAAGAGGAGGGAGCCATCCTTTGTGAGATCAAACTCCGAAGGTCCAGCGGGGAGCCAGCCGTGAGAGAGAAGTGCCTCGTAAAGTGCTTCTCGGCCCTGCCCTTGGTGATGGGTAAAGGTAAGGTGCTGGTGGGCGAGAGGAGGTCTAGGCTCATTTGGCCGGTGGATAAGGCGCGGAGGCCCACCATGACGATGGCGAGACCAAGGTCGAAGGTGCTGCTGTAGCCAAGTAAGGGTTTTAAGGAGAATTTGATTTTTTGGCTTATCGAAGGCCGGGCTAAGAGGGCGAGTCGGTTGGACTCGTGGAATGAGAGATTGATACGGAGCTTGGCCTGTGGGCCCACTGTAAATGGTGTCTCCGTGATGAATCCCCAGTGCGCCTCCCGTGTAAACACACCCTTCCCAGCGGATTCCGCCACGACCACCGGGGGCAAATTTTTCTGGGTGCTTCTGGTAGAGAAGCGCTTCGGCATGTCCGTAGTTGATCTGCTGTTTCAGGTAACGCCATGGGGTGGGGCGGCGATCATGCCAGACAAAGGCAGCTCCGCAGAAGCCGAGGGTATATCCAGCGTCACGCAGGCGCCAACAGAGGTCGACATCATCACCGGCGGTATGAAAAATGGCGTCAAAGCCTTCGACTTCCTGATAGGGTTGTCGCCGGATAGCGATGTTACAGCCAGGAAGGTGCTCGGCCTCAGTGTCTGTGAGCATGACATGAGTCGGCGCCCCTGGAGCGGTGGCTGTCACTGCAATCCGTGCGGAGGTGGTCGGGGGAGGAAGGTTCGGTCCCCCGATGGCGGCATACTCAGTCTTTGCGAAGGTCAGGGCAAGCCATGTGAGCCAGTGGGGATCGACTTGGCAGTCATCGTCAGTGAAGGCGAAAATATCTCCGCTGGCATTTTCTGCTCCAAAATTTCGTGCTGCCGAGAGGCCTGAAGGGGGGAGATGAAAGGTGGAGATGCCTTCCGTTTGATCGAGCAATTTCTGGGTGCCATCGGTGGAGCCATCATTGATGATGAGGATTTCAAAATTCGGATAATCCAGCTGTAGCACTGCCTGAAGGCAGCTGGGAAGTCGTTCAGCCCCGTTTCTGGTGCAGATGATGACTGAAATCCGTGGGGGAGTTTTCAGCTGAGGGGGGGCGCTGATGGCTTTGAGTGTTTTTTCTAAAGCTGGCAGCACAGGTTTCACGCTGAGATCTCGGCGGATGAGGCCGAAGGACCAATCCGTCACCGTTTCCGCATTGTTAAACCAATGGTCGGACCAAGCATAAGCCGTAAATCCAGCCAGTCCGGCAAGGTGAGTCGTGGTGAGCGCAGCGGGGAGAAGTTCCGCCTGATGAGCTTCTGAGTTACGCTGAGTGTCGAGCCCGAACTCGGTGAGTAGGACGGGACGGTCTCCAGCAAGATGATGAAGACGGGGGTGGTAGGCCGCTAATTTATCAGAATTCTCTAGGTAGAGATTGAAGGCTGAAAAGTCCGCGTGATCAGGTTCAAGATATTCTGTCGTCGGGAAAGACGAATATGCAAAGGGGAGGTCAGGAGTGATTCTTTTCCCGGCGAGAATCAGGGAGTCGAGAGCGGCCCGGACTTTTTCAGGGCCCATCCAGCGAGCCATGTCAGAGGGGATTTCATTTCCGATGAGGATAGCTCCAAGAGCGGGATGGGTGCCGAGCTGGCGGAGGAATGAGGTGAGCTTTTCGAGTGCTTGGTCAAAGATCGAAGGATCTGCCATGAAATCACAGCCGTGGGCCCAAGGTAAGGTCGGGATGAGGTGGAGGTCGTGACGATGGGCTTCATCGAGTAGTTCTCGGCTGGGAAGAGCGTATGTGCGAATGGCATTAAACCCGGCAGAAGAAATTTTCGGAAAATCCTGCGCTGGAGAGTGAGGGCTGTTGGGAGGGAAAGGGCCGTAGGTCACGGCTTTTAGAAAATGGTACGAGTCCTCTTTAAGAAAAAATTTTCCACGGATGGACAGACTCATCACCGCGATTATGGGAGTCCGAGAGGCTGCTGAAAATGCCGAATATGCAAAGAGGGCAATTTTCTTACAAATACCAGACTTCGGTGCTAAATCGGAGATTTCCTCGTCGTAGGATTTTCGTTAGTATTTCATTATGACAGATCGCCGAGCTCTCTTAAAAACTTCTACCGCTGCGAGTGTGCTTGCTCTTTCTCCAAATATCTTGAAGGCGCAGGGAACAGCAGATCAGATCAAGGTTGGTCTCATTGGCTGCGGTGGGCGTGGTTCTGGGGCTGCTACGCAAGCTTTAGCCGCAGATCCCGGGGTTGTTTTATGGGCCATGGCAGACGTATTTCCTAGGAGCGTGGAGCAGGCTCTCAAGCGTATGGGGCGTTTCGGAAAGCAAGTGCAAGTGACCCCTGAGCGGCAGTTTTCTGGGTTAGATGCCTATCAGAAGCTGATCGATTCTGGAGTCGATGTCGTTCTCCTCGGCACTCCGCCAGCGTTTCGGCCGCAGCATTTGCGCGCAGCTATTGAAGCCGGAAAGCATGTGTTCGCTGAAAAGCCGATGGCGGTAGATATGCACGGGGTTCATTCCGTCATGGAGTCTGCGAAGCTCGCTAAGCAAAAGAATCTCTCCATTCAGCATGGTTTTTGTTGGCGATTTCACCCTGGAACCCGAGAGGCTTACTCGCGTGTCCTTGGCGGCGAGCTGGGACGGGTCGTCTCCCTCTATAGCACCTACATGGCGAATCCAGTTAAGCCACTGAGTGAAAATGCTCCACCAGCAGGGATGTCTACGCTGGAATGGCAAATTCGTAATTGGTTCAACTTCGAATGGCTGAGTTCTGGGCCACTTGTTGAGCAATGTGTGCACTCTGTCGATAAAATCGCCTGGGGAATGGGGGATATCGATCCCGTAGCAGCCGTTGGCACTGGCGGGCGGGCTCAGAAAAATGATGCCTCAAATATTTATGATCATTACAACATCGCCTACGAATATCCCAATGGCGTGATGGCGCACATTGGACAGAGGCAGTGGATTAAGTCCCATACCGAAGTGAAAGACCGGGTTCTCTGTGAAAAAGGGACGATGTATGCCCCTGGGCGTTGCTCGATCAAGGATGCGAGCGGAAAATCAGTCTGGAGGTCACGGCCTCAAAAAGGACAGGAGCAAAACATGTATCAAGTGTGTCACAACGAATTCTTCGCCGCTCTTCGGGCAGGAGATACGATCAATACGGGTGAATACATGGCTCGTTCGACAGCACTTGGCCTATTCGGCCGAGAGGCTGCTCACTCTGGGCAACGCCTCCTGTGGAAAGATTTCTGGAAGACGGGGCAGGATCTTGCCCCGGACTTTACGGACCTGAACTCAGATTTTCCGGTGCCTCCGATTCCTGTTCCAGGAACGCATCAGGTGAGTTGAGGATGTTTTTTGTAAATTTTGAGAAATGGGGTCGTATCTTGTAGGCTCATCTTTTATGTCGGGAGTCTGACATTGTTGATACATGAAGAAAGTCGATCAGAAGCCTCTGGAAGAGCGCCCGGAAGCCATCCGGAAGCGCTCTGATGACGTCGTGGTTCTTCCAGTGAAGCCTGATTTGCCTTTCAGAGTACCTGATGAGAGTGATTATGGCTCTGCGGAGAGCTTGCAGAGCTCAGAGTCAATCGACCACGGGACAGCGATGACCCAGGCGGTAGAAAAGCAAGAACTAGCATGGGCTAGTGAGCCTAATTCTTCTGGCGAAGAGGCGATGCCGGCTCGCAGCGGAGTGCCGATTGGCTGGTATATCGTATCCGGGATGGTCGCTCTCGCAATCTTGGTCATTGGAGGCTATCGCTTTCTTTATCACGAAAATTCCTCTTGGCAGCAGGGAGGGGGAATGCCGATGACAAGCGATTCGAGTTCAAAGCTGAGCTCGGAAGAAAGGGTTGCTCTCTCTCGGCAAGAAATTCTGTCCGCTGAGCAGCTATACGCAGCGCTTGAGTATAGCCTCACGAAATATTACGCCGCAGAAAATCCAGAAGATTTGAAGGGGGTTATCAGAAATGAAAATCGAGTGTTACCTTTAGTGTCTGCTCATTTAGACCGTTACCCTCTGGAATCTAGGGAATACAAGTTTATCACAAAATATCATTCTTTAGCGATTTCTAAGTTACCGATCGTCGCAGTGGATCTCGAGTTCAAGGATGGGTCCATGGGGCGGGCACTGTTAGAACAGGTTGGGGAGCATTTTTTAATCGATTGGGAATCTGAGCGATGTTTCCAGCCCATTTCGGTGGCGAGCTTGATCAAGGAGCGTCCAAGTCGAGAGGTGGAGCTGCGGGCCTTGCTCGTAAAAGCCCAACACTACAATTTCCAATTTTCTGATGAGACAAAATTTCAGTCCTATCAGCTGGAATTTCGCGATGAAGATGAATGGCTCTATGGCTACTCTGAACGTGGGACAGTTCTTGAACGGGAGCTTCAAAAACTTCTTCAAGATACTAAGTCTAGATTCATTCCTCTCATCGTTAAGGTGCGCTTTCCTGATGGTAAAAGCGGTCCTCGTTCCGTTCACCTCACTGAAATCGTCACCAAAGGGTGGACTAAATTTGAGCCTGTTGGCTCGGGTTTGACTAAAATGTGACTATTCATTCTTTATGCGACTCTATTTTCCGATTTTTACGGCCTTGGTTCTTTCATCTTGTTGTGATCGTAAACCGTATCCATTTCTAGATCCTGAACCATTGGAGGTGCCGGAGCCTGCTGCTAAATTTGAGCTGAAAACAGCTACCCTGTTAGATGAAGCCTTACCTTCTGGGAATCCACATTTTCTTCCAGTGACAGAGAAGATTTATGCCCTGTTGAACAAAGAGGAGGCTCCTCTGGAGGCCTATACTGAGACTGTTCCTAAAGCTCAGGGGGTAGCCTTTGATCTCGTGCCGATTCAGGGTGGAAGCTTCAAGTTAGGAGGAGAAAAGGACGTTAAGATAGAGCCTTTCTGGATGGCTAAAACGGAGACCACCTGGGCTCTCTATCGGGCCTTTATGGAAAACGGGAAGTCTCGGAATAAGGATGGAACGTTAAATATAGACGGTGATATTTATTCATCTGATCCACCTCTTGCTTCATCCCCTGAACTTCTGGATGCCATTTCGCAGCCGACTCCCCCTTACATGCCCATGCACTTCGATATGGCGGATAGTGCGGGTTATGGAAAAGATCTCCCAGCTATTGCGATGACCCAACATGCCGCCTCTAAGTTCTGCGAATGGCTCAGTGCACAGACCGGGCACTACTACCGTCTCCCCACGGAGGCAGAATGGGAATACGCTTGTCGAGCAGGGACTACGACTCAGTTTTCCTTCGGTGATGATGAGTCCCAGCTCGGGGAGTATGCTTGGTATTTTGAGAACTCTGATGGTTCTTATCAGCAGGTCGGGCAGAAAAAACCGAACCCTTGGGGGCTCTATGACATGCATGGGAATGTCTGCGAGTGGACTCTGGATTCCTATCGGTCTGATTTTTCGCAGCATCCTGCGGGCTCGATAAACCCGCTTTCCCTCTCCCCTCAGCGCTACCCTCGTGTCACTCGTGGTGGGCATTGGGACCAAGAGGCGCGGGAGCTTTCCTCTAGTGCTCGTTTCGCTTCTGAAGAGTCTTGGAAAATGACAGACCCGCAGCAGCCGAAGTCGATCTGGTATCATACGGATACTTTGTGGCTAGGTTTCCGGGTCGTTCGCCCCCAGCAAGTTCCTGAGGTGGAAGAGATGCACTTTCTCTGGAATACCGGGCCAGGCGAGCTGTAAGAAGCCAATCTGTTTCAGACACGAAAGATCCCAAGTCTAGCCCGGAATAAGAAAAAATTCTTCTTCACTTGGTTGTAGGGCCAGAGCTGGGATCTCTTCGTTGTTTGTTTGATCGTAGGTTGCTTGATCTTGTATTTAGGAAGTGGGATGAATCATCCACCTCACCTTTACCTGCGTCTTTTTTTCGAAAAGAGATCACTTTTTTTTCTTAAAGATTATCCGAGGTCTAGTCACTCCTGTTGAAATCCTGATAGGTCAATAGATATTCATATTCCGAAAGAGTAGACAAAAGGCCTGTTCTCAGATCTGAATCTGGCCTACTTTTTGTTCTCCGAGTTATTATTTAAGAGGTTGCATGGAAAGTTTTGAGCATACTCAGTCCCCCGAATCTGATCAGAAGTTGTTTGAGACCCTTTATGATGAGCTGAAGGTGATCGCGAATTCACATATGAATAAGGAGTATAATGCTTTTACGCTCCAACCTACCGCTCTGGTCAATGAGGCGTATCTCAAGCTCATGCGCAATGATGAGAAGATTCTTTGGCAGAATAAAAAGCATTTCCTCTGTGTGGCTGCTTCAGTCATGCGCCGGGTTTTGATCGACTCTGCTCGTTCTAAGGCCCGGCAGAAACGTGGGGGAGATATGGTGAAGGTCGAACTGAGTGGGAATGAGCCCATCGAGGAAACTTCCCCGCTCAATGATGTTGTTTCTGTCCATGAAGCGCTGAAAAAATTTGAGAAAGTAAGTCCGGAGAAGGCTCAGCTCATCACTTTACGTTTTTTTGGGGGACTTACCATTGATGAAGCCGCGGATCTGATGTCTATTTCTCGGACCACCGCGATTAAGTATTGGAACTTTGGGCGGGCTTGGCTTCATCGTGAATTGACGAAGTAAACGTAAACTTTCTCAGGGCTGTTGCTCCCCTCTCAGCATGGAAGAAGAATCTCCCACCACTCTTTCTGGCATCTTTACTGATGCTATCCTGATTAAGGATGAGAGAGAGCTGGAAACTTTTTTGCAAAAATCCTGTCGAGGAGATGAGGAACTTCTAGGGGAAGTCAGAGGATTGCTGGAATCTCACGCGGCGACGAGTGGGACTTTTTCCCGTCCTTTTGCAACGTTACCAGAAATCGCAGCCGAAAGAGAAGAGGTAGATCCTTGGCTGGATCTTCCTCGACCGTTCGGGAACTACGTTTTGGAGGAAGTCATCGGCCAGGGGGGGATGGGCGTGATCTATCGTGCTACCCAGATTCAGCTGAACCGAGTAGTCGCCCTCAAAATGATCAGGAATGCCCACCTGGCAACACGTAAGGAAATTCAGCGATTTTATACTGAGGCGCGTTCGGCCGCTAAGCTGAATCACCACGGGGTGGTTCCCATTATTGAAACAGGCGAGTTCGAAGAGCAGCATTTCTTTTCGATGGGGTATGTCGATGGCATGAATCTCGCCGAGGCGGTGAAGACGAAATCTCTCAGCCGTGCTCAGGTGCTCTTCATTGTGGAAGGAGTGGCGGCTGCTCTCGCCTATACGCACAGCGAGGGGGTGATTCACCGGGATCTCAAGCCGGAGAATATCCTGCTTTCAAATCATGGCTCAGATCCCAGTGCGCGAGATTACTACCATCCTCACATCTCGGACTTTGGTCTCGCGAAAATTCTTCATCAAAGTGCGGAGCTGACGATGGCAGGCGAAATTTTCGGTACTCCTGCTTACATGTCACCGGAGCAGGCGAAAATGGGGGCTGTAGAAATCACTCCCTCTAGTGATGTCTATTCTGCCGGGGCCTTGATGTATTTCGCCCTGACGGGGAAGCCCCCTTTTGAAGGAAGTTCTGTGTGGACGGTTTTACGGCAGGTCGAGCATGATCTCCCGCCGCGACCGAGTAAGGTGAAGGCCGGGATTCCTAATGGGCTGGAGACGATCTGTCTCAAGTGCCTAGAGAAAGACCCTGCCAAGCGATATTCTAGTGCCGCGCATTTTTGGCATGATTTAGAAAACTATCGTACGAAGCGCCCTTTAATTGCCAAGCGTGAAAGCCCCTTTATTCGTCTCTACAAATTCTGCCGTCGTCACCCGACAAGTACGGTGGGTGCAGTTCTTGGCGGTCTCTTGATTGGTGCTTTGACTTTACTTAAGCAGGAGCGGGAAATTAATCAGGATGTTTTCACCCTGCAGGAACCGGTATTCCAAACGGCTCGCACCGAGTTTAGCCGAGCGATGCAGCTAGCTGTGGAAGGAAACCAAAACGGGGCCCTTCAAACATTTATCGAAACGGCAAGTCTCGCCCAGGAGACAAAAGATCCTCAGACGGAACGACTGGCTCGTTATAGTATAGGAGCCTTGCAAAATGAGCTGTGGTCGCTCGATTCCAGTATTCCTCTTACTGATGATGTCAGCCTTATGGTGACCTCAGGAGATGGTCATAGTTTGGCCACGGCCAGTGATGTTGGAGGAATTCGTGTGATGCAGTTGAGTAGTAAAACTCTCGAGCTAGATGATACCCTTTCTTCACCGGTAACGTCATTGGCCTTTCATCCGAGTTACCAATTTCTGGTCGCGGCCTGTGAGGATGGCGTCATCCATATCTGGCAGCGCAGGGCGGGGCAGTTTGTTAAGGAAAGCCAACTGAGCCTGAAGATTGATGCAGGCATCAAGAGCCAAGAAAAAATTCATAGCATTGGTTTTAGCTCCGGGGGAGAGACCATGTTTACGGCGAGCCGAGATCGACGCGTTGTGTTATGGAATTTTGAGGAGCGGAAAGTAGTGACTCCCTTTCTCCAGCTGAATCAGGCCCCGGTTAAGGCGATGGTAGCTGGTGAAGCAAATCTGCTCGTGGTTTTTGGAGGCGAGGGCTCGATTCATGGGTGGGATGCTACGACTGGGCGCCGTCGTTTCGGGCCTGTGGTGATTGCGCCCGAACTGGAAACAGGAGCGGTGGATATTGCAGGGGAGACGATTTATGTCACCTCACCGGTCCTATCTCAGCCGAGAGTGTATGACATTCGGCGTCTCACGCGGGATAGTACTTCGCTGCGGGCCCGTCGCCGGATTAATCCCGGAAATAATAAAACTTTTGGAGATTTTAGTCCACATTCAGGCAAACTCCTCACTTTGAATCAAAATCGCACACTCCATTTCTATGATTCCGAGTTTGGCGAAGGGAAGCTCTTGCCATTGCGATTTCGGACGGAGGTTTCGCACTTTGCGCTTACGCAGAAGGAGCGCCTTTTATGTACGGTGCATCCTGGAATTCGAACCCTCTTGATCTGGAAGGCTCCTGAGATCTGGAATAATCGAGTCACGCTTTCTCCATCTTTTTCTGGCGGTATTATATCCAAAGGGGGTGAATCTCCAATTGTCAGTCTGGGGCGTCAGCAGCTCCGGCTTTTCCGCTCACCTGAGCAGCAAGCGCGTCAGAATCAGGACGAGCAAGTGCCCGATGTCATTCCTCTGACCGCATCTCCCCAAGGTGCGATGTTTCATCAGAAATCTGGTCGACTGTTTCTTTTGCAGAAAACCAGCCCGCCGAGTTTGATCTGCTTTGATACGCGAAAGAAAGAGATCCTCTGGCAGATGGAGCACCCTCATGAAGGGGAGCTGAAGCTAGCGCTGGATGAAAAAGGCAAGCGACTCGCCATCATTCAGACTGGAGATGAACGCTCTGGTGGAAAGAATTTATCGATCGTTATTCTACGAAAGCAAACATTACGGAGCTTCCGGGTGCCTGCGGCAGAACTTCGGGCGGTCACCTTTTCTCCTGGGCGTTCTCACACGGTGATTCTTTCGTCAGATGAGAAAGGCCTGCTCTGGTATCACTGGAAAGACGAGGAGGTGACCCGTGAAAAGGCGACTCCAGGATTCTTCACAAATGCGCTTTCTTCTAGTAAGAATGGTAATTTGGTCGTGCTCGGACGCAGCGATGAAGTGGCTCTCGTCTATCGAGAGAAAGACTGGCGTGAATATTCGCCTCCAGTCTCTCATACGAACGAGGTACATCAGGTGAGTTTCGCGCGCAATGGGGAGTTGGTCGTTTCCGGTGGGGGAAGCGGCTCGGCTAAGGTTTGGGAAGCAAGTTCTGGTTTGGCGATTGGCAGTTTATTGCGTCATGACGGTGTGATTGACCGTATTGAGGTTTGTGAAGCGAGCGGGTCAATCACGACGAGTACCACGATGGGGGAAGTGAAGTTTTGGCCGATCCCGAAGAAAGACGAGCGCGATTTAACGCTCATGAAGAAAGTTCTGGGCGAGGAATTTCCGGCGGAATTCTAATAAGGTGCTCTGTATTTCAGGTTCTTGCTAGTGCTTTGTCAGGACTAAGATTTCAGGTAAGTGCGAAGGATATCGGAAATCTGGCAAGGCGGAGATGATCAGTGAATCGAGCATTCTCTTAGCATCGACAACGCGGCCAGATTTTCGAGAGACCAGCAGGAACCCGA
>CALGMJ010000205.1 GCA_937958875.1 uncultured Verrucomicrobiales bacterium
ACGCGCCACTGAGCAGCCATGACATGGCGGGCGCCGGCAGCAATGAAGGCCCGGCGAAGGCTGGACCAATTACCTCCAATTTCGGGACGCCCAATCCCGCCTCGGCAGGCTGAGATGATAACAAGGTCTGTCGAAGAAAGATCCAGCGCAACGATTTCTCGGGCATCAAGGGAGCCCTTAGTCAGGGCTAATCCGGCCCGAAAATGATGTTCATCTTGGACAAAGCCGTGGCCCGCGAGGTGGATGAGCTTTGGGCCCCGTTTTAGTTCTTGTAGAAGTTTCTCTTTGGTTGGATTTAAAAGTGGATGGGCCGTGATGGCAGAGAGTTCGAGAGGGACGCCGGGGAGTTCGGGCAACTGAGGGAAATCCTGAGGGAAATCCTGAGGGGCTCGCTGAGTTCCAGAAATGAGAGGCGGGTTTTGGTTGAGTGGGGAGGAGGGGAAGTTTCCCATGAGGGAGAGAATTTTGACCTTCTGATATTGCTGGCAGAGGTAGCGGCCATTGCGATGACGAAGGGTGGCCCACGGAACGCTATGAAGAAGGCCGACGGGAACAATGTTGAGGGCTTTGTCAGAATCGAGCCAAGGGATGAGAGGTTGCCAGAGAGATTTCCAAAGCTGGGTCAATCTGACATCGAGAGTGGCTCCGAGCGAAGCGGTGGCGAGGGTGCGCTCTGCGGTGTCGATGGTTTCAGCGATGCGGTGGTGGATTTTTTCAGCTGGGCCGAGTTCGATCCAGCGTGGCTCTGGAGTCCATAGAAGAGCTCCGTAGTGCATGGTGAAATCATGTTCGTAAATTAAGTACGAGACTGTTTGCACTTTTGGTGATGAGACGGTGCCGGAGAGTTTTTTTCGAAGGGCGAAATTTTTTGCCTGAAGGGCGATTTTCGAAAGTTCTGAAACGGGTTCAGAGATGACGGGGGAAATGGGATCGACGGTTCGCTGGAGTCCGAGGAGGAGATCTGGATCATCGACATCGCGACGGTCGAGCCACCGGAGAGCGACTTGAGAACTCTCAGGATTACCCTGTAGGGCTAGGGCGCGGGCGAGGAGTGGGTGATCTGGTGGAAGGTCGATGTTAGTGAGGACTTGCCGGACTAACTCTGGGCGGTTGGCCTTGGCGGCAGCTTCAGCGAGCGTCACGGTATAAGATGAGCGAGCGGCAGGGGGAAGTGTTTTGAGAGGGAATCCCTGAAGGATGGTGAGCGCTTCTTCAGGAAGAAGGTCAGGCGCTTGCGCAGTGACAGCAGCGAGGGCAGAGAGCATTTCGGGCTCAGGAGAAGGAAGTTGTCGGAGAAATTTTTTCGCGTTTTCGAGATCTGCTTGTGGTGAATTTTTGAGACGAAGAGAGATTCCTGCGGCGTCGATATGGAGCGCCGCGAGGTTCGCGAAGTCATACTTAGGGAGGGCGAGAATGGCTTGCGCGATCTCTTCTTTAGCGAGTTCAGGTTGGCCGCAGGTGAGATATAGTTTAGCTGAGCTTTGGTGCCACTGCGCATGTGGAGGGCTTGGCTTTTTTCCTAGGGCTTCCCGTGCTTCTTTGAGCCGTCCGAGCCGCATGAAGGTATCTGAAAGTTCGGCTCGGAGAGCTGGCGATGGCTGAAGCTTGATCGCTTTTTGAAACCAGGAGATGGCTTTGGCTGAATTTTCATGGCGTCGCCAGGCGCGTGCAGCGAGGCCAGCACAGGCGGCGAGATCGGGAGAAGCGGGTTCGGTTGTTTGCTCCAGAAGATGGAAGGCTTGCTCAGCGGATTGGGCTGATTTTTTCGGGTTCTCAAGGAGTAGCTGGCTTGCTGTATGAGCGAGCTGGAGAGCTTTTTGGCGCGCTGGGATTTCAGATAAAGCTGAGGCGCAGAAAGCCCAAAAAAGGATCAGCCCTCGGATCATGGACGGAGTGGGGTGGAGAATATTCGCAGGCGATAGAAGCGTTCGTTGGCTAAGGACGTGTCGATGGTGATCGTACTAGTGAGGGGACGGCCATCGCCGCTGGAGACATTTTCGGGAGATCGAGTCACTAAGCCCTGACCCATGCTGGTCCATGAGGAAAGGTCATCGGTGTGCTGGATATCCCAGTTCGCTCCGTTGCTGGTATCGAGATATTCTGCCAGCTGCATGGAGACGTTGAAGGTTGAGTTATCTGGATCGAGCGTGAACTTTGGGCTGAGTTCAGCGTCGGGATGTCTAGGGTCCATACCGCAGAGATATTCGACAAGATTGATGACGCCATCATTGTCTGGGTCTGCCTCACGGTTTCCCAGTCCAGATGGAAACGGGCCGGCATCAGCGATCGCTTCATAGCGCGCGATCCATTCGCTGTAAGTGAGTTTGATATGGGGGATGTTGCCGCTCGCATTGAGTAGAAATTTTTCGGAACTGGTAGGGGTAGTCTGAGCGAGGATGGTCTGGCGGATCTGAGCGGGACCAGCCCAAGGATTGATTTGAAGGATTCGGGTGGCCATGGCGGCGGTGTAGGCTGCGCTGTAGCTAGTTCCGCTACCGTAGCGATAGCCGCGAGTCAGTCCGTATGAAGTGCCATCGATGGTCACTGGGATTCCGTCATCTGGAGAGTTACTGATGTTGACAGAGGGGAAGCTGATATTTTCACCAGGTGCGAAGAGATCGACACCTGAATTTTTCCCTGTCGCAAGGCCGTTGGGATTAATGGTGTTGATATTTGATGAGATCCAAATGTCAGCCGGATTTTGGCAGTCATAGGCTCCAGTTTTTAGATGATATTCAGAGCCTGCGAAATTTTGGTAGAATCCGACGTTTGCCGGCAGATTATAGTTGCGATAGATGAGCGAGCCGGAAGGGGGCCAGATCCGGGTATTGAATGTGCCGCCGGCTGGGCCCTCATATGCAATCCATTCACCACTGCCTGCAGGTGAGGTCGCGGCGGCGGTGTCACCATTATTTCCAGCTGAAAGTGAGGTGAAGATGCCAAAATTCCATAGCTCATCCATGATGATATCGAGTTCGCCGACTCTGGTGTTTTGGGTCTCCATGGTGTGTGCAAAGCAGACGACGGCACCATGGTTTTTTAGATAGGGTTCATCGGTGCGGCCATCGTGAGCTTTGAGGATCTCACTCACGGCTGCAATGCTATCACTTACGTAGGCAAAGGGGCCATTGACGTCCGGCTTGTCATAAAACAGGACCGAGCGGTAGCGGGCGATGTTTTCGGTGCCAAGCCGAGTTAGGAGTCCAGAATTTGCCCCTGCGATACATCCCAGAATACGGGTTTCATGGTCATGGTAGTCGAAGGAACCGTCCAGAACTCCGGTGCCTACTGTTTCAAAAATAGAAGAGAGTGGAGAGGTAAAAGTAAGAGTAGAAAAGGCGGGGTGATTTTGATCAATCCCAGTTCCCATGATGTCTACGATGATGCGTGGGGTGAGTTCTCCACTCGCAGGTGGTGTAATGGGGGTGGGGATTAAATCTAGGAGTGTTTGGTTACCAGGGGGAGGGTTTGCGGTGAGAGTTGAGCCGGGAGATGTTCCGCTATTGATCTGGCATCGCGGTTCTGGAGTGAAGATGAAATTGATATCGAGATTGTCCTGTAGAAGTTGCTGGACTTGGCTTTCCTGCGTTGAGTCTAGAGAGATGCTAAGAACATTCAGGGCTAGATCCGGGCGGAGAATATTCTGTTCAACGGTAAAGTTGAGAGGAGGCTGAACTGCAGGATCGGTGAGAATGGCAATAACGTCGGTGGCAGGATCACTGGGGGGACGCACAGAGATCAGATAGCGGAGGGTTCCAGTCTGCCCATTTAGAAAAGGGCTGAGTAGGATGAGTAAAAGGAAGAGGAGTTTCATTTGTGCGTAGGGTTAGAACGTCCAAGTGAGCTGAGTGTGGATTTCGCTGCCGCCGCCATCATCAAGGCGCCAGCCAGTCTGGATGGAGGCGCGGAGATTCTCGTGGCCGAGCTGGAGGCCAAAGCCGGAGGTTAAGGCATCGGTTTCAGTTTCTGAGACGAGGTCGTAGGTGCGTCCGTGCTGGAGGAAAAGTGAGGGGCGTAGCTGCCAATCGCGAGGGAGCTCGATGGTGCGATGGCGAAGAGTGAGTCCTGCGATGTAGCCATGATCTCCAAGGGCGAATTGTTCTGGAAGTCCGCGAAGGCCACCTGCTCCCCCGAGTGCGATTTGGTCTCCCTGAATGACGGGGTCGCTTGCCCATTGGCCACTGAGTTGAGTGATGAGGTCCCAGGTCTTTGTTAAATCTTTGCGATACCAAAAGTTTGAACGTACGAGAGTGTACTGAGATTTGGCGCCAGCGCGTAATGAGTTATGATCGTCATCATTTCCACCAAGTCCAAAGACAAGCTCGCCGCTGAGCCTGAGATGGCTTTTTGATGATTGGTTTTCCAAGAAAGTTCCGGTGTTGAGTTGGAAGATATCGGCCTGTCCGCGCGCATTCAAGTTTCCAAATTCGAGGGCGTTATTAGTGCGACGGTAGTTCAGTCCGAGGCGCCAGTTTTTCTGTTTCCAGAAAAGTGCGGCCTGCCAGGTGTAGGCATCAAAGCCGATGTCGCCGCTCTGAGAGGCTCCCGAGTAAGCGAGGGTGCCACCTATTTCCTGATCGGTCTTCAAGAAAAAGGTGCTGCCAAGCTGGAGGGCGTAGAATTCGGACGGGTCTGGAGCAATAGTCGCTCTGGCTCGAGTGAGAGAAGAGCGGTTCCCAAGGTCTGACCATTCTCCCTGAAGCCAGAACCGTTCGCGAGGGAGGGGGCTCGCGCCCGTGTTATGAAAGCCAGCCTGAAAACGGTGGGCAGCTGATTGTTCGATACGAAGGAGGGCATTGACCGCAGATCCGTCTGCCGAAGGCTGGAGACGGGGGGCGAGACGGTGGAGTGGGTTACGATGAAAGCTGGCGAGCCGGCCTTCGAGTCGTTTTTGATCCACAAAGCTCCCGGAGAGATCTTTGAAGAGATGTGTGGTAGCTTTCTTAGTACGAGAGGGCCCTTCGGTGAGAGAGATTTGGTCGAAACGAGCGACTTCGATTTCTACGGTGCGAATATCACCTAAGTCATCGATTTCTACCGCTACTGCAGGATAGCCGTGTGTGAGGTAGTGGCTAAGGACTAGGTCTGCGGCGTCGTCTGGGTCTCTTTCTTTGTTGAGCTTCTGAGTGAGCTCAGCTTTGGCGGGGATGGGAGGATTTTCATGAGTGAATTCCACCGGGATCACTTGGCCATCTGCGCTGAATGAGATGAGGATGGTGGAAGCGAGTGAGACAATGGAGGCTCGCGAAATCATGGCTGAAGATAGGCGTCGAGCGCTTCGGCCAGATCATAAATATCTGTGCTGGCAGGATCGCTGATGAGCTGGACTTCATCGCCAGGTTTTCCTGGGAAAGGAAAGAGCATGCCCGTTGCGGCATCGAGCAGAACAGCATTGGTATGACCGCGTTTCTCTAATAGTTCCATGGCTTGATTTTGATCTGTCACGGCGATGATCTCACCGCTTTGGTGAATTTTACGCATTTCTTCGGGAGAAATTGTGGCAGAGGGAATGAGGTAAACGGGCGTGTCAGAAGCAGGGGTAAAGATTGCTTCGCCGCGCATTAAGGCAGGGTTTTGAAACGGGTCATCGGAATCTGGCAGAGGTGCGCTGGGGCCTCCCTGACGGATGATGAAAAAGAGAGCGAGGAGTGCGACTGAACCAAGTCCGAGCATTTGCCACCATGGGGTCGATGATTGCTGCGCTTCTGGGGTGGCGGGGCGTGGCTCAGAAGCTTCACCGTAGCGATCTTTCCACTGCTCCCGTAAATCTTCGGGGACGGGGGGGAGTTCTAGTTCACCTTTTTCCTCCATGGCGATGGCATCGAGCGCTTGGTGGCCGGGGCTATCGGGGGGGAGCTCATCGCGAATAAGCGATGCCTCGGGATGAAGGTCTGGGGACGGTTTACGGGTCATACTCATCAGGGTGATCGTGTGTGAGAGCTAGAAATGTCAGAAAAAATTAAAGATCAGCCTCTTCGAGTGCTCGCCCAAGAGTGGCGAGAGCATCGGCGATGGCAGTGTTGAGCCGGCGGAGACGAGTGGAACGGGAGGAGGAGGACTCCAGCCCGAGTTGGGTGAGAGTCCAGTCGTCTTGGGAAAGCTCTTCTCGGGTTTGTGTTCCTTCGGAAAATAGTGTTTCCAGGAGATGCCATTCGAATTCATCGAGATGGTCTTGGCAGGCATTCCTGATGTCATCGAAGCTGGCCCGGGCGAGAGGGTTTTTCTGGTTCAGGGAGCGTGGTTCCTGAAGTTTGGCGTTTAGTCCGGTGTCGGGATCATCGATAGAGAGGCCACTGCGGTTTGGCTTCATCTTGAGGGTGGTTTGCTTTCGCACCCAGGAGATGGCTCGGCGTTCGGCGATGACTCCGAAGAGGCGCGGGAGTTCCTCGAAGACGAGCATCTTTCTCATGGGGCACTCAGCGGCAGGGCGTGCTTTTAAAAAATCACCCACCGTTTCGGCATAGACATCTCGTGCCTCATTCTCGTTGATGTGAAGGCGATGATAGATGGGGGAGGCGCGTTGCCAGAGCACAGGCTCAGCGATGTTCCAGTCTGGGCTCGTGAGCTGTCCTTCTGAGGAACGGGTGAGGAGATCAGGGAGAGGGGGATTTTTAAGCCACTTTGCCTTCGTAAGATCACGGAAAGCCTCTGGGTCTTCCTGACGTTTAGCGGCGACGTATTCGAGTGAACGCTGCTGCACTGGGCGCGTGAGCACGGTGAGCATGGCCTGCAGGTTTGCCTCCGGGGTGCCACCAGAAGCGAGAAAGTTCTCAAATGTTTCCTTCGCAATCGTTTGAATCCCAGCGGAGTCTAACAAGACGCCAGAGATGGGCCGAGCAGCACGCAGGCAGACGGCCTCCCAGAGTAAATCAAGCCAGCCAGCGATGGGTGCAGAAATCACGTCCGTTTTATAAACGCCGCTCTCGGTGCGTGAAATCTTCATTTTTTGGGGGAGATCATTTTTTTCTGACATTTTGGGCTAAAATAGATGATTTTAGAGAAATGAGATGGGCATTATGGCTGGCGATATCAGAAGTGGTAATGGGGCAATGCCCTCAATCTTCAGCTTCATCACACTTCAGTTGTGTTTCGAGCGGGGGAAATACGCAAATTACCCTCTTTGATGATGTCGAGCTGGCATGGGATCGCTTTGAGGTGCCAGCAGGGGAGACTCTTTCGATTACGGGCGGCTTTACGAGTCGTCATCTTAGCACACAGCGAGCAGTAGTGGCGGGAGATATTCAGGCTGATGGGAGCTTTACGCTCATCGCGCCGTCAGGATTGAGTGTATCGGGAGAAATTTCTGCTCCGAGTGTGCTGCTGAGCACCTTACCTTTGGTGGAAGATGGAGCAGCTTTTGAAGCTCCACGCCGGGTGGGGCAGGCCATTGTGCAAGGGGGAGTCGAGGCAACTGCAGGTGATGCTACGCTCTTGGGCTCAGTTGTTCGCGTGACCGGATCGGTCAAAGCTCCGAGTGGCACGGTGCGCATCATCGCGACGGATCGAGACCGGGTTTCGAGCAGTGACTTCTCGCGACAACAAAACTCAGCCGCATTTTCAAATTCTCGGGTGCAGGCCCAAGGTGACATCGAAGGGGCGATGGTGGAAATTTACACCTCAGGCTTCCTGACGAATCGGGGCCGGATCGCGGGGCAGTCAGTGGATCTGGAAGCGAGCCTGATTACTCATGTCAATACGCCGGGATCGGTCATTGAATCGAATATGCTCACCCTGAACCCTAACTTTGCTCTCGATGGTGAGCTGGTGGGCTTCGATGATGGGAGTAATCCCGGTGGGGTTTCCACGACGCTGGGATTCCCTGACTTGGAGTCGGGCTCTTTCGTAGGAAAGGAAAAGACGAAGCTGCTTCCCACTCAGTTTTCAGCGTCTCAGGTGTCGCGCTCTCAGCTCCCTTCTGCGCTGGCGGTGAAAAAGAAAAAGTCAGCTGCCAAAAAAACGCGGGTGGTAACCCGCGGAACGAAAAAGAAGGTGAAGAAGCGCTCCTTCTTCGGTGCGGTGAAAAAGGAACGCTAAAGATATTCGGGAGCTTACTCTTCTTTATCCTTCGCCTTTGCGCCTTTCTTTGCAGCCTTTTTTCGAGGGGCGAATTCGAAGCCAATCTTTCCGGTTTCGATGTCGACGGTAAGGTGAGCGGCAAAAGCGCGTTTGGTGCGCTTTGAGATGAAGCCATTGAGGAGAGGAGTTTTTCCTTTTGTGAAAAGTTCCTCCACTTCGCTGGCAGAGAGTTCTTTCTGGAGGATGGTTTTTCCGAGGCGGAAGCCGTCAGGATTATCCTTGGTGACGAGGGCTGGCACCATGAAGGCTTTTTCGGTCTCGTAGAGTTTTACCTTCTTTCCATCCGATAGGGTGATTTCTTTGAGAAGTTGGTCATCGGTGAGATCGTCGGCGCTTTCGAGATCAGCATCGAAGACGAATTCCGTTTTCCATTTTCCAAGTTTCCCAGTTTTTGAAACCTGTTGTTTCAGTTCCAGGGCGGCATCGAAGGGGCGGTTGAAGCGGGAGACGAAGCCGCTGCGCTCTTCGAGGAACTTGGAGGTGAAGAGTTCCTTCGCCTCTTCTTCGGTGAGGTGACGGCCTGCGATGTATTTGGAAATGCGGAAACCACAATCTGGCTCGCGGCATTCGTAGGTAGCATCTGTTTGCTTAAGCTCGGGAGCGCCACAATTTGGGCAGACGCATTTAAGGTCAGGGAAGGGACGACTGATGATTTCCTCATAGTGACCGCGTGCCTTAGTGACGGCATCTTCCGTGAATTTGGCAATTTCTGCCATGAACGTCTGGCGGTCGAGTTCGCCATGTTCCATGCGGCGGAGTTTCGCTTCCCAGTCTCCGGTCATGGAGGGGGAGGTAAGGGCCTTAATGTCCATCTCTTCTAGGAGGTCGATGAGGCGGAGGCCTTTTCCGGTCGCGATCAGTTCGCGGCCGTCACGGGTGATGTATTTCTGGCGGATAAGACCTTCAATGGTGGCTGCACGGGTGGCGGGAGTACCGAGACCGCGCTCAGACATGGCTTCGCGAAGCTCATCATCATCGACCAGTTTTCCAGCGCCTTCCATCGCGGAGAGGAGAGTGGATTCGGTGAATCGTGCCGGTGGGTTCGTCTCCTTTTCGAGCATCTCGATGTGAACCGCTTTGGCATCTTCGCCTTCCTGCACCATGCAGAGTTCATCTTTTCCAGCGCCAACGCCGGGCTTGCGACCGTAGACGCTGAGCCAGCCGGGAGTGACGAGGATTTTACCGTCGGTACGGAAAGTGTCTTTTTCTGCTCCGTGATCGATGGTGGTGAGGCGCTTCGTGACCTCGAACTCGGCGTGGGGGAAGAAGACCGCGAGGAAGCGTTTGACGATCATGTCGTAGAGCTTCGCAGCGGGTTCATCGAGTTTGACCACTCGGCCCGTCGGGATGATGGCGAAGTGATCAGAGACTTTGGCGTTATTAAAAATACGCTTTTGGAATTTGAGACGATCGTTATCGAGCGCGTCCTGAGCCCAGTTCGCGAGGGCTGAGGATGACTTGGCGAGGTCCTGCACGATTTCCTTCACCTGAGGCATGTAGTCCTCGGGGAGGTAGCGGGAATCGGTTCGCGGATAGGTGATCATCTTATGACGCTCATAAAGCGTCTGGGCGAGTCCGAGGGTATTCTTAGCGGTGAAGGGCGCTTCCCGCTGAAGGGTGGTGAGATCGTAAAGCTGGGGCGCGATTTGCTTTGTCGGCTTTTTCTCTTCGGTGACTTTGCCGATTTTTCCTTGGCAGCGGTCGCTGATGAGTTTCGCGCGTTCTTTATCCCAGATACGTTCAGCGCGGCCGTGGGGATGAGTTTCGCTCTTCTTAAAATCGAGGTCGACCCACTTTGAGTCATATTCTCCGGCCGCAACTCCGAAGGTGCCGTGAACCTCAGCGTATGGGGTAGGGGTGAAGGCTTGGATTTCGCGCTCACGCTTGGCGAGGATGGCGAGGGTCGGAGTTTGGACGCGTCCTGCTGCCGTGATATTAAATCCTCCATGACGAGAGCGGAAGCAGGTGAGGGCGCGGGTGGAATTGAGCCCCACGAGCCAATCTGATTCTGAGCGACATTTTGCAGCGTCCGAGAGGTTCGACATTTCGTTCCCTTCGCGGAGGGTATCCCAGGCTGATTGGATGGCCCCAGTGGTCATGGACTGCATCCAGAGCCGCTTGATGGGCTTCTGGATTTCACCAATGTCCATGATATACTGGAAGATAAGTTCTCCCTCGCGGCCGGCATCACAAGCATTAACGATTTCGGTGACGGCTTTTGATTTGGCGAGCTTAAGGACGTGTTTGAGACGGGCTTCAGTCTTTTCAATCGGCTGTAGCTCAAAGTTTTGAGGGATGGCAGGAAGAACGTCGAACTTCCATGGAAGGTTCTTTCCATTCGGGCCAGTGGGCATTTTTAGCTCTACCAAGTGACCGACGGCGGAGGTGATCATGGCCTGATCATTCTCGAAATACTGGGCATCACGCGACTTCCCCTTTTTCTCGAATTTTCCGAGAGTTTTGGCGAGGGCTTTGGAGAGATCTGTCGCGACAGAAGGTTTCTCAGCGATGATGAGAGTCTTGGACACGCAGAGGGACTAGGATGTGAACGGGGGGCAGGGGAAGTTTATTTTTTAAATATCACCGTAAACGGTAACGCTGGCCGGGGAGGGTGAGGACGATGGCATTGAGTTCCAGCCGCATAAGAGAGACCGAAATTTGGTGCGGCGGAAGGCCTGTTTCTTGGACAAGATCGTCGACAGAGCACTCTCTTGTTTCCAGAATGGTGACAATTTTTTGTTCATCCTCAGAAAGGTCAATGCGGATGACCTTTGGGGCTGGGCTTTCGGCTTTGAAATCGAGCTGCCCGAAATCATCGAGAATCTGGGTGCCATCAGTGACTAGAGTAGCTCCCTGACGGATCAGCTCATGGCAGCCTGCGGAATTTGGGCGGTCGATAGGGCCTGGGATGGCATAGATGGTTTTACCGGCATCGGTGGCAAGGTTCGCAGTGATGAGTGAGCCAGAGCGAGAGGGGCATTCAACGACAAGAAGAGCTTTGGACCAATAGGCTACGATACGGTTTCGCTGGGGAAAGGTGCGCTTGTCAGGTTGTTTGTGGAGAGAGAATTCGGAAATGATGGCTCCGTGGCCATAGGCGATTTTTTCCGCAAGCGGGAGGTTTTCTGGTGGGTAGAGCTGGCATAGGCCAGACCCGAGCACGCCGATGGTGCGTCCTTTGGCTGCTAGCGCCCCTTCATGAGCTGCGGTATCAATTCCTCGGGCAAGACCTGAAATGACAGTCATTCCAGCGCTGGCGAGCTGATAGGAGAATTTACGGGCCATTTCGCGCCCGTAGTGGGTCAGTTTTCGTGAACCGACGATTCCAATGGCGTGAGCGTCTTTTTCTAATAGCTCGCCCCAGAGGTAGAGGATCGCGGGGGCGTCGTAGGAATTGAGGAGGGCTGAGGGGTAGTTTTCGCTCTCACGTGTTAGAATTTGAATTTCACGTTCCTTAGCCTCTCTGATTTCAGTGGCTGGGTCTGTCTGAGATTCCCAGTCCGCGATGATCTTGGCCGTTTCGGGGCCAATCCCTGACACGCCCTGAAGTTGAGCCGGAGCCTGCTTCAGAGCTTTAGTAGCAGAACCGAACGCCTCGATGAGGCGTCGGATCCGGACTGGCCCCGTCTTTGGGAGCTGGTTAAGCGCAATGAGGGCCTCAGTCTCGGTCATCGATTTATCTGAAGGCTTAAGGGCTGATCCGGAGGCGATAGAAGCGCTTCAAGACATCAATGGTGACATCCGTTGTCGTCAGTTCAGAGGTGGCGGAGATTGTTTTGATTTCATCCCAGCCGTCTGCTTCGTCCAGCGTGGTGCTGGTTTCGAGGACGTAGTTGACGTTAGGGATGGACTCCCAGGTGATGTCTAGCGTTCCAGCTACGGAGCCTGTGGAGATACCCGTGATTTCGAATTCGGTGTCAGGGACAAGAGGGTTCGTATTGAGTGAAACCTCAGTGCCATCGTCGATGCCATCACCATCGGAATCTGGATTTTCGATTTGGGTGCCGAGGGCAAGTTCTTCATCGTTATTGAGACCATCGCCATCAAAATCACCCACGCTTCCGGGGCTGCCACCGATGAGGCCGGAAGGGCGCCAATTACCACCGGCATCGTAGTTGCCAGCGAGATCGAAGATTTCTAGGGAGAAACCATCACCATCGGCAGAGCCAGGCCAGTCTGAGGCATCATTATATTCAAACTGCTGGATGATGAGACCCGCAGGGTCTCGCATGGTGATTACTTCTCCTCCGTTGCTGAGGCCTCCACGGTCGATGGTATCATCACTCCATTCTGCGATGATCTGGATGTCGGTTCCGTAGACTTCTTCGAAGGTAGCCTGATCTCGAACGAGAACGGCGTAGGCTCCAGCTGCGAGGGTGCCGGATGAGATGCTAAATGCCTCCGAGAAGGGGTCGCCATCATCAAAATTCACGCCCGTAAGATCGAGGATCGATCCGCCGGTATTGTGAAGTTCTAGAAATTCAGCCTCCTGATTATCATTTTCCGGATTATACATGACCTCGGTAATCCGTAGGTCCTGAAGGCTGGAGTTCATCAGTGCTGGATCAACGACGAGTGCGTAGTCAAAAGTTACGGTGAGATCGCGTGCATCGTCGGTAGCTGCGAAAAGACTCGCAGTCTGAACGGTCGGGCTGGAGCTTAGAGTGAGTTGGAAGATCTGCGTCCACACACCCGGCTCGAGACGATATTCAAAGAGCAACATATTGCCACGGCGAGAGATCCGCATGGTGGTTTCTCGCTCAGACCAGAGGCGAGTCGCTTCTAGCGTAGAGCTGCTACCATCGGAACTACGGACGACGATGTTGCTGCCATCTTCCATCCCGATGGCATAGCTGATACCGTCGAGAACAACTCGAATGCCGGTGATAAATTCGCCGCGTTGAATTGAGGCAAGAGATACATCAGTTTGAATGGTCCAGTTTTCAGAATCAGGCAGCGTCTGAGTGACGGCAGGAAACTGAGGCAGGTTGTGACGGAAGGGGAGGGCACTATCACCTTCTACCTTCATGGTGAGAGAGTTTTCTCTTTCAACGAGTGAATACCAGCTCTCGGTGAAGTCACCGCTGTTGATAATGACGTTTTCTGGTGTCAGGAGGTCTGGCAGGATTGGGGCTGAGAAGGGAATCCAACGATCTGCTCCGTAAGCAATGATCTCACGAGTAATTTCGGTGGCATTACCCTCGGGGTCGCTGACGTTTAGGGTCACCAAGTGAATTCCTGGGCCATCGAATGAGGCGACAGTAGTGCTTGTGCTTGGTGATGAAAGGTTACATCCAGCTGAGCAGGACCAGGCGAACGTGAGAGCTCCACCTTCAGGATCGAAACTATCGGAGGCGTCCAAAGATAAGGCACGAGCGGCATCAATATTGTATGATCTAGGGTCCGCATCCAGACTCACGAAAGGTGAGGAGTTTCCGGTCTTGGTCACCGTAAAGGTCCTCGAATCGACAAGTTCTCCAGCTTGATCCACCGCTTCTACGGTCAGGGTGTTAGAGCCAGACATTAGCTGAATTCCAGCGAGAGACCAGTTATCACGATCTACGAAGGTTAGCTCTGCTTCTGGGTGGTCCTGAATGCGGACTTCATAGGTCCGATAGGGATGAGTGCCTGTTAGAGTATAAAGAGGCTGTGTCGTTGTATCAGTGGACCCATCGCCAGAAGTAATGGTGAGGGTGGACTGAGGATCGCCTCCGATTTCTTGAAGAGCGCGGGCCATCCGATTGTTATTCCATTGGTTAAATTTAATGATCGGGACCGAGTAAGAGTCTGAGGCACGTTCTTCGGCATTGAGCCATGAGGCGAGGCGGGGAGAGTCCTTGGTGTAATTGTCGATCATCTCTCCCAGGTAATAATTCACCCTTTGGCGAACATAAGGCCTGTCAAAGAAGTTTCGTACTCCGGGAAGGACCCCGATGAAGGTCTCGTTCGGATCACGGAAGGTTTGATCGGAGTCCCATTGTAAGAGCATCCATTTATTATCATCAGGACGGCGCATGAAATAACCATTTTTACCTCGCTCTTTAGTGAAGTTATCCCAGTCATCAGCCCAGCCGCGGGCTACCACGAGAGCAGCCATCATGTCGATATCGGCAGCGCGCTCGATCTCGGAACGAGATGCCGAGTTTTCGCCAACCATTTCAAACCAGCTAATGAGTGGATCGTAGTCGAATTCATTACGTCGGCTTCGTTTATTCCATGTTGCGTGGTAGTCGATGATTTCGTAGCTGTCTTCGAAATTCCAGCTCGCTTCTACGCGCTGATCTTCTCCTCTTCCATCGTCTCTGAGAAAGAATTCATCATCAATACGATAGAGGTCGGCTTCCCCACTATCTTGCCAATGACGACGGAGGAAATCACTTCCATTCGGCTCCACATCTTCGACAAGGATTGGGGTGTTATTGTTGACGATCGAGCGAATGATTTCGTTTTCGTTACTTGG
>CALGMJ010000206.1 GCA_937958875.1 uncultured Verrucomicrobiales bacterium
CGAGCATGTCATTTCTACGATTAAGCCTGATGAGGGAAAAATCGAAATGTCCTACGCTCTCAACCCCGATGCAGATGATATTTTAATCCAAGTCGAACGCTCACCTGACCTTCGTCAGAATTGGACTCCCGTTCCGATGACCGAGCTACCCGCTTCCACCGAAACCTTAAAATTCATCGAATCTGCTCTGCCCACAGAAGCGAGGCGTCAATTTTTCCGTCTGAGTATCGGTTTTGATGAATAGCATCCTGATTGACCTCATGCTGTCATTCATTACCGTAATGACATGAAAGCAATTTTAGCCCTTATTCCAGCTGCGGCGCTCCTCGCCTCATGCTCGGCTCCGGTAGCGAGCAGCGGCGGGAGCCGTTATCTGGCAGCTTTCCGTCAGGTGCAGCCAGCTCACCCTACTCATGCTCAAGAGCAGCTCGCTCACGCCCGTGGATACTGGGACGGCGACGGAGTTCAGGGATCACCTTCCATCCGCATTAACCGGGCGGAACAAAAAGCTTACTTTTATAAAGGCGGGCAACTCGTCGGGATGAGCCCGGTCGCGACCGGAAAAAAAGGCCACACCACACCGCCGGGGCGTTTCAAAATTTCACAGAAGAGCCCAAATCATCGTTCCTCACTCTACGGCGTAATCAAGAACGTCGCCACCGGTGAGATCATCAATGATGATGCGGATTCACGTAAGCATAAACCTGGCCCTGGCGAAGTCTACGAGGGCGCGCCCATGGACCACTTCATGCGTTTCAATGGTGGTATCGGCATGCATAAAGGTCATCTTCCAGGCTACGCGGCCTCCCACGGCTGCGTGCGCATGCCTGGAGATATGGCCAGAACCTTCTTTGAAAATGTCAGCATCGGAACCCCAGTCACTGTCGAATAAATGACTTCTCTGATCCTTACCATTCTTGGCCCAGACCGCCCTGGACTTGTCGAAACCATCTCAACCGTCGTCGAGAAACAAGGTGGCAATTGGCTCGAAAGCCGAATGGCTAAACTCTCTGGGCACTTTGCGGGCATCCTACAAGTTGAGGTCAGCCCTGAAAACCGTGCCACTTTGGAAAAAGAGCTGGCCGCATTAAGTGAACAAGGAATTCAAATTTCTGTCGCCAGCGATACCTCTCCTAGTGAATCACAAGGCCAACAAGTCAGCTTGGAAATCATTGGTAATGACCGCCCAGGGATCGTCAAACGGATTACTTCTACCCTGGCTGCTCAGGAAGCAAATGTGCTCGAACTCAAGACCTCCCTTGAATCTGCGCCCATGGCTGGCCACCCACTTTTCCATACCGAAGGCTCCGTGAGCCTACCTGATGGGAAAGATCTCTCAGAACTCATTTTAGCTCTTGAAAACCTAGGCCCTGACCTTTCCGTAACGGTCAACTAGGCAAGGCAAGCTGGAAAAGTTCCAGGGCTCCTACATAAGGGAGTAATCCAGACTAAAATCTTGCTAGAGTGAGCGCCATTACTTGGAAAATCGTTTTTAAAACCACTGATTACCCAGATTTCACTGATGCCTATATTGCAGAGCCTAAGAAAATCAGTGAAATCTGGGTAATCAGTGGTTTTTCTTCCGTTAATATCTCAGGTTTCGCCCTGCCTCTGCTCTGAATTTCTCCCTTGTGTAGGGACCTGACTAGCAGCCTGACCAGCCTAAATCCCATGGACCTACTGACCGTCCAAGATTAAAATCAACAAGGAATTTTTCAGGAGCTTACGAACGGATTAACCAAGACTGAGTCTGACTTTCAAAGACGCATTCATCAGACATAATTCCATCTGTCCAATAGCTGAATTGAAAAAAATCACCATGATTTGAATAATTCAAAGATTTCATCAAAAAATTTAAAGGTAGCAATTCTTCAACTTCTTTGAGGGTTTCTGGATACCGTCCATTTTTCTCTCGGTAATCCCTAAGTAGAGGCGTGACCTTAATGGCATAGGCTCGGGTATTCTTGATCACGACTTTTTGGGTCTCTTTACCTACCTTTAGGGAAACTACAATAAAAACGCCGCTCATGACTAATCCCGCTACAATCGCGCGTAGATTTGGTGATATTTTTCCCGTTTCTTTCAGTCTTACAATTAACCATATCAGCACAACTAAGGTCGCTGGAATTAATGCATAAATTGCCACACCCAAGAGTAACATCTCATACGAAAAATTACCCCTAAAAAGGATACCCAAAATCACACCAATAATAACAGGGATTAGCACAGCTAAAACCGTAAAAAATCTAGTATTTTTTGAGGGATATTTCAAAATTCTTGAAGCATTCTACCCTCAAATTCTTCGTAGAGCAAGTATATCGTCGCTTACACTATAACAGGGTCCCTACACAAGGGAACCCCAAGATATAGACATCAATTAGACTATTACGCTATATCTAGGTCCATTAACATCTCTGGATGCCTAGAAATCCCAATAAAATCGACTTCTCCCGTGGCTTTCCTAAAAATTTCGAAGCCTTTGAAGGGCTCAAAGATACCAGAAAAGATGGTCACACCAGACACCACTTCGGTGAGATTATTTTCATGGCCTTCACCTGTATCGTTTGCGGGGTGAAGTCCTATGAACTCATGGAAGAGTTTTGCGAAATCCGGCACAAGTGGTTCAGGAAATGGCTCAGCCTTCCTAACGGAATTCCGTCCTACAACACCTTCTCCCGAGTCATGGAAGCCGTTGACCCAGTCCTCTTTAGCCAGTGTATCATCACCCATCTACGCCTGGCTGGAGTCGAGGTTGAGGACGATCAAATTGCCATTGATGGTAAAGCCTTGCGAGGGAGTCGAACCAAGGATGATCGCCACATTCATGCCGTCAGTGCCAGGGCCTGCGAGAAGGGGCTCACCCTGGCTCAATCCTTCGTCGAAAAGAAAAGTAATGAAATCACCGCGATCCCCGAACTCCTAAAAATGCTCAATCTTCAGGGAGCTGTAGTCACGATTGATGCCATGGGAACTCAGCACAAAATCGCTGAGCAGATCATTGATGCCAGAGGTGATTACGTCCTCAGAATCAAAGGCAACCAAGGAGATTTGCATAAGGAACTCATTGATCAATTTGACTTTGCGGCTCGTCAACTTGACGTAGAAAAACTTACCTCAGAGAACTGGAGTGTCCATACCAGTGAGGAGAAAAACCGAGGTCGTCTTGAGATGCGGCAAACCATCGTATGCTATAATCTCGACTGGATGGACCCAGAAATCCGGGCCACCTGGAAAGCACTTGAATGCATTATTTTAGTCCAGCGGCAAGTGCTCGAAAGTAGTGGGAACTGGCGTACCGAGACACACTATTACATGAGCAGTCTTAAGGAAGTGAAGGCAAAGCAGTTTCAGAAATACATCCGCTCTCACTGGCGTATTGAGAACAGCTGCCACTGGGTTTTAGACACCCTATTTCGTGAAGATCATAACCAGACGGGTAAACGTAATGCCGCAAAGAATCTATCAACCCTGCGGCGAATGGCACTAATGCCCTCAAGAGAGCGACGGATCACAACACCCGTAAGCGTCCAAGCAGCCTCACGAAAAAACAGCTTCGTGCTGCCCAAGACGAAGCCTACCTCGAAGAGGTCCTCTCCCTTGTGTAGGGACCCTGAGAAAAGTTCGCACATATTCCCCTTGCTATTCTCCAGCCGCTCTCTATGCGGCTTGCACATGATTCCTTCTTCCTTTGAGGAAATTGCTCTCGCCGCGCCTATCCAGCGCGCCTTGAAAGAGCAGGACTACCACACTCCATCCCCCATTCAGGCTCAATCCATCCCTACCCTTCTAAAAGGGCAGGATCTTCTGGGCATCGCACAGACAGGCACCGGGAAAACCGCTGCCTTCTCCCTCCCCATCCTGCATTCCCTTCACGAAAATCAGCGGCGCGCTCCGCGCAAAGGGGCTCGAGTTCTCGTCCTGACCCCCACTCGAGAACTCGCAACGCAAATTTCCCAGAGCTTCGAAAGCTACGGCAAGCACATCCGGTTTAGCAAAACGCTGATTTACGGTGGCGTCGGAAAAAACCCACAAGTTCGAGCAATGAAAAACGGCGTCGATATTCTCGTCGCCTGCCCTGGACGGCTGCTCGACCACATTCAGGAAGGCGATGTTGACCTCTCAAAAGTAGAATTCTTCGTACTTGATGAAGTCGACCGTATGCTCGACATGGGTTTCTTGCGTGATGTTAAAAAAATCATCGCCGAACTCCCTCGCAAACGTCAGTCCCTCTTTTTCTCCGCCACGCTGGCACCGAGCATCAAAGAGCTGGCTAACTCGATTCTCTACAAACCCGAGCTTGTTTCCATCGCCCCGAAGGTGACAACCGCGGAAAAGGTAGAACAACGAGTGTGCTTCGTCACCAGAGAGAACAAACAGGAACTTCTCGTCAAGCACCTCTCCGAGCAGCCTAAAGAGGAACTCACCATCATCTTTGCACGGACAAAGCATGGCTCAGATAAGCTCTGCCGTTGGATTAACCAACGTGGCTTCAGTGCGGAAGCGATTCATGGAAATCGCTCTCAACCTCAACGGGAGCGCACTCTCGCTAAGTTCAAAAAAGGCACTCTCCCCATCTTAGTAGCGACTGACGTTGCAGCTCGGGGAGTCGACGTCCGCGATGTCACCCTAGTGATTAACTACGACCTCCCGAACGAAGCAGAAGCCTACGTGCATCGCATCGGCCGCACCGGACGGGCAGATGCTTCTGGGCACGCCGTTTCCTACTGCGCGCCAGAAGAGCATGAATTTTTCATCGATATCGAAAAGCTAATCAAGCAGCGCATCCCAGTGGAAGACGACCATCCCGGGCATGATGCCGAACTCGCTGATCTACACGCTCGTGGATTAAAATCACGTCTCTCCACGCGCGATAACGGTGGTAAAAAAGGTGGCGGCGGTGGCCGGGGCAGAGGCCAGAACCGTGGTGGCGGTGGCGGTGGCAGAAGACCACAATCAAATAGCCGATCAAGCTCATCAGAAGGACGATCTGATGATCAACCACGTCGCCGGAGAAGACGCCGTCGCTAGCATCAAGTAAGCTCTTACTTTCCAGCCATCTTCCGCACGTATTTCGTCACGGGAGATGGCTTATTTTTTGGATAAGTCCGCATTTTATAGAGCTTCCACCACTCCGGGCGTGTCTCTTTATTTTTCCAAGCGCGCACGTATTTCACCCGAAAGGTCGAAGGGAGGTCCTCATCTTTTGGCATCCCCAGCCAGTCACCCATCGTTTCCGAATCGAAGATCATATACATCGGGGCATGCCAGGCCTCATTCTTCACACTCCGCACCATGACGCCATCGACATAGTAACGGATAAATTCTTCCGTCCATTCTAGGCCAAAAACATGAAAGTCATCGGCAAACTTGAAGGGAGCCTCCCATTCTCCGCCCCTGTTCCAATGCCGTCGAGACTCTGGAGTACGAAAGACATGCAAGTTCATCGC
This sequence comes from uncultured Verrucomicrobiales bacterium, assembly GCA_937958875.1. Lineage (GTDB taxonomy): Bacteria > Verrucomicrobiota > Verrucomicrobiia > Verrucomicrobiales > Akkermansiaceae > SW10. The sequence continues at coordinate 5,448 of CALGMJ010000206.1, forward strand.
AAAATCATGCTCTCGCCCTGGGCTTTTCCCACCAAGTTCGAAGACATCGATCTCCAGTTTATGTTCAGCCTTAGGCTTCCCGATCTCAGAAGAATGCCCTGAGAACCACCACGCGCTGGAAGCAGCACTAGCCATCGCCCGCGACTCGATCTCGAAGTAACCGTATAAGACTGGTTTTTTCGATTTGATGGTGCCTGAGGAGTAATTTTCATAAACCTCATTTCCGTAAAATTTTTCGACCAACAGGGATGGATCTTTACTCATTGTGAGCTGCATTTCGCCACCTCCTAGCTTCACCTCTCGAGCAAGATAACGCGCTGGAGGCCGACCGTACCAGTTCGGATTATGATCCCACCACTTTCCCGAATCCAATGATGGCTGATCAAACTCATCCCACATTTCATGGAAAGGTTGCCAGCCCCCTTCGTTAGCCTGATCCGATAGCGGTAAGGTTTCTACGAGGCGTCGAGGGGACGCTGGCAGTGGTCCCACATGAGTCCAATCATTCGAGCGATCCTCTTTAAAACCCCATTTATTTTCAAGGTAACGCACGATCTTTCCCATCGGTTCCTCAACAAGAAAGGTCCGTCGATAGACCAAGACCTCTGCGATCTCTCCTGAAAGCTCGCCCCATCCCGCAGGATGACTGGAACCTAATTGCAGATCTGGGCCTATTTCACTATGAAAACTCCCTCGCATCACCTTCACTGGAATTTTTCCTGCATTTTTTCCCGTATCGAGGGAGACCCCCCGGTTTCCCTGAACATTCGTAATGACCTTTTGCCATTCCCTTTCTCCGGCTAAATCCTCTGGTCTGCGAAAAACAACGAAGACGGTCGCATCTTTCACCCCCTCTAAGATTCTAGAAATCGACATCGACTGTCGTCCTTCGAAACGGACAATATCTCTGCCGCCAAATGCGTCTTTTTTTAACTGCGGTGGATGCTTTGAGGTGGCGAAGATCCCATTATCACGGCGATCCTTCCACTGCGAAATACGGAGTGCTTCATCGAGAACAAACGAAGAAGGATCACTCGCATCTAACCAGAGGGATAGATCCTTGTGGTGAGGAGGTAGAGCCTCACTCGCTGAGCACAAAGAAAGGCTCAAAAGATAGGTCACAAAGCAAAAAAACAATGGGAGGGGGGATGTCATAAGGGATGTTCTTTCTTCTCTCTGCGAAATGCCCCCTAAGCCGTGAATTACGACCAAGGAAGCAATGCCTTTCGTGGAGATGAACCTCAATTCAGGCCTAAAATTGCAAAAAATCGATCAAGTCGGAGCATTTTTCCTCTCTGAGAATCTGAATTTTCAGCAGAGCCGGCATAGGAACGTGCCTCGTTCAAACTTCTTTCAAAGACCAAATCACACTTCAGTCTATCTTCCATCTTGCAACATTGCCCCCATTTCAGACATTCACAGATGATGAAACGATTTTTCGCTGCCCTTAGCCTGACCTTCTGCCTCCCTGGGATCCTTTTCGCCGACCATCACGGCGCTAAAAAGAACCATGACACCCGCCCGAACGTGCTTTTCATCATGTCCGATGATCATGCAGCCCATGGGGTTTCAGCCTATGGCAGCCGCTTTGCTGAAATCGCCCCCACCCCCACAATCGACCGCCTCGCGAAAGAAGGAGCGATTTTTAAAAATGCCTTCTGCACGAATGCCATCTGCTCCCCATCCCGCGCTTGCGTCCTCACCGGGCAATATAATCACACCAATGGCTCGTTCGACCTAAGCGGCCGAGTCCCTCCAGGGAAACAGACTCTTGCCATCGAATTCGGAAAGGCAGGCTACGACACCGCGATGATCGGGAAATGGCATCTCAAAGAGGAACCGGCAGATTTTAATTTCTACTCAGTCCTCGCCGGACAAGGCAGCTACTTCGACCCCGAATTCCGAATCCGAGGCGAGAAACCTTGGACTAAGAACACCGTTCAATACCGCGGGAAGCACTCTACCGATGTCATCACCGATATCACCCTGAAATGGCTCAAAAAGACCTGGAACCAAGAGAAACCCTTTTTCCTCATGCACCACTATAAGGCTCCGCATGACTACTTCGAAAATGCCGAACGCTATGAAAGCTACCTCGCTGACATCGACCTCCCTGAGCCAGAGACCCTCTGGACTAAGGGATCACAATGGGGCTCTCTAGCCACACGTGGTGCAAATGATGAACTTCTTCCACACATCGGAACCTCCGTAGGAGGACGTAATCCTCGCCGAAATTACCTTCAGGACCTCCCACCTCTCTTCCCCCGCGAATTCCCAACAAATTTCGACCCAAAAAATCATAGCGAAAAGGAAAACACGAAACTCGCTTACAACGCCTACGTGAAAAAATTCCTCCGCTGCGTCAAAGGGATCGACGACAACTTGGCTCGACTTTTCGCTCATCTGGAAATGACAGGCCAACTCGATAACACCCTCATCATTTACACCGGCGATCAAGGCTTCATGCTCGGTGAACATGACTTCCAGGACAAACGATGGATGTACGAAGAATCCCAGAGAATGCCTCTCCTCGTTCGCTATCCAGCGAAAATTAAGGCAGGCACGGTCATCGAAAGCTGCGTAGAAAATGTCGACTACGGCCCAACCATGCTCGACTTTGCCGGCTTGGCCATCCCGAGTACGATGCAGGGAAAATCATTTAAAGCCCACCTTGAGACTGGTAAGGAGCCCGCCGGATGGAAGCAGACGGCCTACTATCGCTACTGGATGCACATGGTCCATCATGACAACCCTGCCCACGTCGGCATCCGGACCAAGACCCACAAGCTCATCTACTACTACGCCTGTAACTACGACGGTGGTTACCAGACACCTCCAGGCTGGGAACTCTATGACCTAGTAAACGACCCTAAAGAGACCAAAAATCTCTACCATGACCCCACTCAGAAAGAACTTGTCGCAAAACTCAAACAGCAACTTGCAGAGACTCGCAAACGCGTCGGAGACGATGGCTCTCACTTTCCCGAAGCCGAGCGTGTCCTCCAGGAATTCTGGGACTACGATGAGAAAGATGAGGCGAAAGCTAAGATCATCTCCCATGCCTTCTTAGCCCGCCGGGAAGCAGAGCTCAAAGCTGGCAAAAAGCGAGTTGCCCCCCATCACGGCCACAAAAACGCGAGCTTCCCAGAAAAGAAAAACTAGCACCCCACCAGCCAGATGAAGGAAGAATATCACACCACTCGCTTTCGCACCTCCCTGCTTGCGAACGAGATTCCAGATCATTTCTTCATCATCACGGCCTGGAATCCGCAAGGCACAGTTGCCTCGCCCTCTGAAAACGAAATGGCCAATGCTGCGCTCTTAAAAAACATCACCGCGCAACGTTGGTCTCATTTCCCCATCACTGGACACTGTCAAGATCATGCCGAAGACGGCTTCGGCGTGATCTGTCTCAAGAAAGAAGCGATTCAGCTTGGTCTCACATTCCGCCAAGATGCCATATACGAAATCTCTGCAAACCAAGTCATCCTCGTCGACTGTCAGCAGAAGGAAGATGAGGTCGTGATTGGCAGCTGGTCGGAATTACTGGATGCTTGAACGCATGATTCACCCTCTGATCCAAGCGGCCGACACCCTTCGTCAAGAACTCCACGGCCTCACCTTTCCTGAGCCCGTAGCCTGCACTTATAATCCGCTCGACTACGCCTGGGATCGACACTGTGACTACCTGAAAAAATGTGGAACGGGAAAAAAGAAAGTCCTCTTTCTCGGCATGAATCCCGGCCCCTATGGCATGGCCCAGACCGGAGTCCCCTTCGGAGAAATCCCCCACGTTCGTGACTGGATTGGAATTTCTGGCCCTGTTGAAAAACCTGACCCCGAACACAAGAAACGTCCCATCACAGGCTTCGACTGCGAACGCTCCGAAGTCTCGGGCCGCCGCCTCTGGGGACTCTTTGCCGAACTTTTTGATAGCGCAGAAGCATTTTTCGCTGATCACTTCGTAGCTAACTTTTGCCCCCTCGTATGGATGAAAGATACTGGAGCAAACATCACCCCTGATAAACTCTCCCGAGAATCGATGGCCCCAGTGGAAGCAGCCTGTCTGAAACATCTAAGCGCCGTCATCCACACCCTCCAGCCAGAACACCTGATCGGAGTCGGAGCCTTCGCAGAAAAACAACTCGCCGCCGTAGCCGACGACTCCCACCACCTCGGAAAGATCCTCCACCCTTCTCCCGCCTCCCCTGCCGCAAATCGCGATTTCGCTGGCACCGCAACGCGGCAACTTCAAGAGCTCAACTTGATTTAATTTCACTTCAAAAAACATGTTCAACGCACGTCTCACAACCCTGCTATCCTCCCTATTTCTAGCATACAGCTCCTTTTCCAAAGCTGCAGAAAAGCCAAACATCCTCTTCATCATCAGTGATGACCAGGCGCTTAATACGATCCAAGCTCTCGGCTCTGAGCACGCTCGCACGCCGAATATGGATCGCCTAGTTCGTGAAGGAACCAGCTTCACCCGCGCTTACAATATGGGCTCGTGGTCAAATGCAGTCTGCATCCCCAGCCGCACCATGATGATGACAGGTCAGCTCCTCTGGCAGGCACATGAAACGGTCACCCAGAAAAAGCCCGCCCGCCTCCTCATGGAAGAATTTAAGGATGCCGGCTATACCACATCCGCAACTGGAAAATGGCATGTCGTCGCTGGACAATCTTTTAAAAACACCTTCGACTACGTCCTAGACCCCAGACCTGGAGAACTTCCCCTCGCCAAAAAAGATCGATCCGAATTCACCCCTTGGAATAAGAGCTACGGTGGTTACTGGGTCGGTCAAAAGCATGTCACGGATATCACTGGCGAATCTGCTACCCTCCTTCTAAAAGACGCACTCTCTCGAAAAGTCCCATTCTTCCTCTACACCGGCTTCAACGCACCTCACTCCACCTGGCAATACGAAGAGAAAGACCTCCAACCCTACAATCCAGAAACGTTCGAACTCCCTCCTCATATTCCGCCCACTCACTTTTTCATTCAGAACTTCTGGCCGAAAAAAGTGACCCGAGATTTTGTCGCTCAGCGTTATCGCCAAGTTGCCATCATGGTAGAGCGTATGGATCAGCAGCTAGGTCATATCCTTGATGAGCTAGAAAAGTCTGACCGCGCGAAAAACACCTATGTGGTTTTCCTCTCAGATCACGGCCTCAGCGTAGGAGAAAATGGGGTGATGGGAAAACAAAACCTCTACGAGCTCAGCACTAAAGCTCCTCTGATCATCAGTGGCCCCGGTATCGCAAAAAATCTCAAGATCGACAGCCCAGTCTACTTACAGGACGTCATCCCCACGCTCATGGATTTAGTAAATATTCCCATTCCAGAAAGGGTAAAATACAAATCACTTCGTCCACTTCTTGAAAGTAAAGGGCAAGCACCTGGGCCGTGGACTTCGGTCTACGGAGCCTTCCAGAAATCCATGCGCTCCATTACAAAAGGTCCTCATAAGCTCGTCCTTTACCGTCGTGATCAGGAAGTTTTCACTCGTCTCTACCAACTCGAAAATGACCCCCACGAATTTAATGACCTATCAGAAAACTCTGAACTAAAACCACTCATCGAAGATCTAGTAACAGAACTTCAAAACTGGGAAGAACAAACCGGCAGCTCCCTTAACATCCGAACTCACTTCTCCCTCTAAAATGAACTTAGCAAACCACCGTGCTACGGACCCGTATGGGCCGGTGGTATCGGACCTGCGGCAGGCGCTAGTCAGTCGCGGGGACTCGATTCTCCAAGCAGTGGTTAGTCGACTCCTAAGTCTCTCACAAATTCATCGTCGTCCGAAAATCGCTTAATGCCAAGCTGCCCAGATATAATCATTCTCACAACGGTTCTAACCTCCGACTCTGACCAATCACCCGATTGAGAAATGCCTCCAGCCATTCGCCATATTTCTTGGCTCACTAGGCAACGAACTCTAGTTGGCGCGAAAATCAAACCACGCCTAAATCGTAAGTCAGGTAAATCTGTAAGACCTGAAACCTCTCGAAAACTTTGCCAGCTATCAACTCGCTGAGGCTTCGGGAAGAGTTCTCGAATCTTAGCCGAAAGAGAAATAGAACCCCGCTCGACCTGTGCGGCAGTAACTAAACTTCGCCTCACACGATGAAAAGCCCGCTGCGATAAACATGGTCGAACCTTCGGCTTAGCGTTCACCAAGTTCTTAACGTGGTCGATCAAATGACGAGGCGTGACGATCTGCTCAACGTCTGCCTCGGAAATCGAAATACCAAAAATGTCCTCTGTCGCGATGACGAGTTCTACAGAATCAAGGCCCATTTTATAGAGAACGTTCAGATCACATCCACATACTACCTGATGCAGATCTCAACAGCCATCTAACTTCATGTCAACTTCGCAAGCCGGCTGCAGATAGCATATTGGTGATGCCGCCCCTTGTTCTGCAAGTTCATTCGAGTGAAAACATTTCATCGAAGGTTGATCTATGGTAATCGACTAGCCAGTCATTAAACTTCTGATAAGCCTGTTCCAGACCATCTTTTTTGTCCGAATACAATAAACAACCTCTATCGTCATATAGATGAAAAGCTACATTGTTACGTCTATTTATGAAATACACACGTTCTGAAATAGAGGAATCAAAGCCCATCTCTAAATTTATTAGAGCCTCAAGTATCTGTTTATACTCTATTCTTTCTAACTTTGCATATACAGTTCTTTGAATATGTTTTGTAGTGAAATCAGTCATCCTTGTAACACCATCCTCATGAATTGCATCATCAAATTCCTCCACAACTTCGAATTCCTCCTTAACATTCAGCTCATCAAAATCTTGAATTTCGCTCTCTAAATAGCCTTTAGTGGGAGAATACATCTCTGTAACTCCATCCACGTATTCAAAACTCTTAATGAGTATATCAACATTATCATCAGGCTTAAAATATTCCTCAAAAATCTTAATTGCCC
>CALGMJ010000207.1 GCA_937958875.1 uncultured Verrucomicrobiales bacterium
GAGGCCCCTTCACCGAAAGCTGGCCTCAATTTATCAACTTCGCCATCAGCCGAGGAGCAAATCCTCCTGCTGTTGCACGGCTGGCCGACTGTCCATGGCGCTCTTCCGTTCAATTCAAACGTGAATTTCAGAGCCCTCAAATGAAAGGTCTCCGGAGCTGGCTCTCCTCCCAAGTCCCCCTTCAGGCAGAATTCATCTCAGTTAAGTCTCGCGCCGCCCTCGAGAAAATCATCGCTGCCGCCCCTTCTCAAGATCGCGCTCGTATCCGTGCGAACTACGCAAAAGTCGCCACTACGAGCAATGGCACTTATGCCCTCATCGATTACGTCAATTTCAAAGGAGAAGGCATCAATCCAAAAGAACGCTATCGCGGCCAAGGCTGGGGTCTGCTCCAAGTCTTAAGCGAAATGAAAAATACCGCAGGTGGACAAGCTGCCGCCCGTGAATTTGCTCGCGCCTCTAAAGCCATCCTCACACGCCGCATCCAGAACTCACCACCAGCCCGTGGCGAATCCCGCTGGAAAGCCGGCTGGCTAAACCGCTGTAACACATACGCTCAGCCATTTTAATCACCATTTTTAAACAACACACTCCTCCGTAGTCGCTTCCTTACTAGAGGGATGATGGGAAAACTCCTAAGAAAAAGCTCATACAAATGTATGATACGGGCCGCAATGTGAGCTGTATCATGCTTTAAGCTTGCTGGCGTTTCCCCAAAATATAGGCTCCCTCGGAGAGTTGAATGTTTTTCATTCTAACTCTGAACATAAAAAATCGGAGGGTCCTCATCTACAGGAAACTCCAAATCATACTAAAATAATGAAAATGCTAAAAAAACAAATGCGTAGCGGTTTCACCTTGGTGGAACTTCTCGTGGTGATCGCGATTATCGCGGTCCTTGCCGGTCTCGCGACTCCCGCGATTCTGAAGGCGCGGAAGAACGCTGATAAAGTGTCTACCATCAACAATGCCAAGCAGGTTGGAATCGCCCTCGGTTCCTTCGATGCTGAATTCGGTAGCTACCCATCCGATGACACTCGTGAAGATGTGGAAGCATCTGGAAATGAGTGCCCTGCGGGAGACGATGCTAACGCCATGCTCGGTCAGCTCATCGCGACCAAGATGCTCGAAGCAGAAGAAGTCTTCTTCGCTAAGGGTGTGCGCGGCACCAAGAAAGGTGATGACGATGTTTCCAGCCCTGAGGAAATCCTCGCTAAGGGTGAAAACGGCTTCGGCTACGTCATGCTTGCTGATGGAGAGGCGCTCTCTTCCAGCACCGCTAAGTCCACCACTCCAATTCTCGTAGCACCTATCTCTGAAGGTGGTACAGATCCAACCTTCGATCCAAACCCATACAACGAGCAAATGGTTTATGCTCGTGCAGATGGATCTGTGAAAGAAGCACGTATCAAGACTGACGGTACCGCAGGCCTTAAAAAAGGCCGCACCCTCTTCTCCATCGGAGAAAACACCATGTGGGGTGACGATCAGCCAGAAGTTCTTGAGCCGACTGGCCTCAAGTAACCGAAAAGGACCTCAGTCCTACTCATTCTCAAAGCAGACTCCATCACGGAGTCTGCTTTTTTATTGGGAATAAAATTCTCCCACCTCAAACCTCTCCGGGACTTGCGAAGCCCAAGTTCCCCCCTAGCCTGAACCCCGCATGAGATCCCTTCTCCTAATCCTCCTCTTAAATCTCACTCAAGCCCGAGCGGAATTCACCGTCGTCATCGACCCCGGCCATGGTGGTAAAAGCGAAAAACATCACTCCGATGGCTCTCAAAAAGGCGACGGCTCCTCGTGGAATAACGCCACCGCCGCTACATACGGCTACCTAGAAAAAGACCTCTGCCTGAACTACTCGAAGGAACTCGCTTGGGCCCTCCATTCCAGCGAACGCGCAAAAAAACTCGGCATCCGCACCATCCTTACCCGAAAGACTGATAAACACATCAGCGCTATGACTCGCTCCGCCTTTGCCGTCGAATACGGAGCTGACATCTTCATCAGCATCCACTTCAACGCCTCTGGCAAGGGAAAGGCCAGCGGCACCCGCGCCTACTACTGCTCCGCAGACCATCCAGAATGGGAATATGTTCACTTCGTAAACCCCTACGCAGATCGTGACCGCGCTTTCGCGGAACGCGTCGTAAAAAATATTTCCGGCTCCTTAGAGCTCTACGGAGCGAAGCCTGAGCTGGCCAAAGTCTTCGGAGATAGCCGTCACGATGGTGGGCACCTCAAGGACGGCCTCCGCGTCCTCGGCTACGCCCGCCAAGACAGCCACCTTCACAAAGCCGTCATCATCCTCCTCGAAATCGAATTCATCGACAACCCAGAGGTCGCCGCATGGTTACTCAGCCCAGAAAACCGGAACCACACCCGTAAAGCCACCGCCGCCGCTCTTACCACCGCGATCTGCGACCACCTCGAAACCGACACGCCCCCAACTGAGCCTCGCAAAACTCGCTAATCCTCTCCCATGTCTGACGCCCTCACAAAAGCGACCCAAGCTCTCAATCTAGAAGGCTACCAACGGCATATTTTTCTCTGTGCGCTCCCCGAGAAAGAGAAATGCTGCTCTCCTGAAGCAGGCACCGCGTCTTGGAATTTCCTAAAAAAGCGGCTCAAAGAACTCGGT
>CALGMJ010000208.1 GCA_937958875.1 uncultured Verrucomicrobiales bacterium
TCGGACTCTGCGGAGACGATGATTGGCTCTAACACCGCCAGCTCAGCGCTGGTGAATGGTGCTAGAACCAATATCCCCCCAAAGATATGGAGAGCACTTCTCATCTCGAGAAGACTCAAGCCCGGCGACGACGCGCCAGAAGGCCAAGAGAAAGGAAACTCAATAAGGCTGCTGATGGCTCGGGAACGATCACGGCAGCTTCAGGAAACTCTCCGCCCGGAGGAGTCTCGTGCTCAAAGCTGCCCGGATTAAATGCGCCAAAGCTCCAAGCATCCCATGATCCATCCTCAAGAATACGGCCGGATTCTCCGAAGCTCGTAAGAGAATTTCCAGTCAAAGAGCGAACCCATGAACCTGGAAGAACTGATCCTCCGCCCGGAATTGCCGTCGGTGTATCTACCATTCCGTTCGTGAGATCGTCATCACCCCCAAATCCCCCTGTGATGTAATAGCCCCAGGAAAGATTCGACCCTCCAGTAAAGTCACTCACTCCCTGGTGCGTTTGCGTGCCATCGAAATAGCTCAAGTTGGTGATAAAAGACGTTGAGTCAACAATCAAAGAGTCATCAGCATCAACGATGGCAGTAAGTAGATCCTCACCAGATGCAGTGCCATCCCAACGGTAACCCCAAGCAAAACTCTGCGTGGTCGTGCCATCATTAAAATCAATGACCAGCGTCGATAAATTACTTCCCGTGCCGACGATAGAAACCAGATCAGAGGTGTCCATAACCATCGCCGCATTTGCAGCAAGACTAGTCAAAGTACCAGCGACTACGGCCCCAATCAGGGGATTCTTAATATTCATTTTGTGTTCTCGTATTGAATTATTTTTGACCAGGTGAGAACCGAGGACTTTTAAAAAAGCCCATCACGTTTCCCGTCACTCCCCAAAGTCGCGAGAGAGTTCGACAGTCAGAGCCCTGGCAGACTCAGACCAGACGGCGATCTCGGGGATGAAGTATTCGGACTCCTAGCTCTATCCTCACTTTCGCCTTCACCCTTTGAAATTCAAAAGATTGGCTCATTGAAAGCTCGTCACTAGTTACCGCAGCGCGTCTGTTCCAGAATTTCACTGGATTCCATGCATCCCTGCACCAACGTCGGCAGCTCGGTAACCTCCGGCAGGAACTTAAGCAATTCTGGAATTACTTTTTTCACTCAGCTCCTGCATCCTTGCCCTTACGATTGAGATTCCTCAGTCTCAGCTCGTGGCAGAGGAATTATCAACCATTCTTGATCAAGCGGAAGCGGCTGTGGAGGCCCGAGATACCGCTCTCGTTCTCAAGCTCTGTAAGGATCTGCAACCAGCTGATCTCGCGGATCTTTATGAGGACGTGGAAGCAGAAGAACGCTCCTACCTCACAGATGTTCTTGGAGCGGAAGCTTTCACCGATGTTATGGCCGAGATTCCCGCGACTCTAGTCGAGGAAACTCTAGACCATTTCGAGCCCGAAGAGCAACGAGGCATCCTCGAATCGATCCCAGATGATGATCGCGTCGATATCCTACAGGATATTCGTGCCGAAAAACGCCAAGATTTCATCGAGCTGCTCGATGAAAAACAGCAGGACTCCACTCGCACGTTGCTCCGCTATGGCGAGGAGACCGCTGGGGGACGTATGACCACTCAGATCGGTAAAATCCTCGCCCACATGACAGTCAAGGAAGCTATCGACCACTTGCGCACGGAGCTGGAATCGACTGAGACCCTAGCACGAATCTTTGTCGTTGATGAGGAAGGTAAACTCATCGGAAAGATCCGCCTCCGAGACCTCGCCTTTAATCCCTGGGACACTCCTATCCGTGACATCTTCACTCTTGAAGAAAACACCATTCTCGCAACCGCAGATCAGGAAGAAGCAGCTAACATGCTGGCCCGCTACGACATGTTACTCCTTCCCGTCGTCGATGAATCAAATCGACTCCTCGGAGTCATTACCGCCGATGATGCCATCGAAATTCTCGAGGAAGAGTCGACGGAAGACATCGAAAAAGGAGCCGGTATTTCTGGTGAAGCCTCAGAGGAAAGCTACCTCAACACCGCCATTGCCACCCATTTCAAACGACGCTTCGGCTGGCTCGTCGCGCTGGCCCTTCTCGCGATTGCCTCGGGAGTAGTGATGTATCATTTCGAGGAAGATCTCGCTGCCATTCCCCTTCTCATGATCTTTCTACCGATGGTGGTCGCAGCAGGTGGAAATACCGGAGGACAAGCTTCCACGATGGTAATTCGGGCGATGGCCCTCGGCGAAATTGATGAAGGTGAGACCAGTCGAGTGGCCTGGAAGGAACTCCGACTCGGAATCAGCCTTGGCAGCCTTTTAGGAATCTGCATGGCCATTATCGCCATCTTTGTCGTGCCCTCATTTAACCCAAAAGTCTCTCCGAATTTTAACTTCACCACCTTTGGCATTGCCGTCGCTGTGGCTGTGGCTGCACAGGTGACGACTTCTACCCTCATTGGCTCCTTACTCCCCATCGGAGCAAGGCGGATCAAGCTCGACCCAGCGGTGATCGCGGCCCCCGCAATCACCACCATCGTTGATGCCTCAGGAATGGTGATTTATTTCATCGTCGCCAGCCGTATGTTAGGACTGTAATTCTATCATCATGAAAATACTCATCCTGCTCGCCTTCTTTTCCGCTGCCCTTCTCGCTCATGAAGGACACACCCATAACCCTGCTTCAGACGAAATGCAGGAAGCGGCAAAAACCTTCCTCGCCAGCCTCAATGAAACACAAAAAAGTGCTGCCAAAATAGCCTTCGATGATGATGAACGGGAAAACTGGCACTATTTCCCCATGGCCCGAGGAGGAGTCCGTCTAGACACTCTGCGCCCATATCAAAAACAGCTCGCCTACGCACTACTAGCGACCGGTCTCAGCCAGAAAGGCTTCTTAACAGCCACCCAGATCATGACTCTGGAACACATCCTCTTGAACCGCCGGAATCAAAGCGAAGACCAAGATCCGCAGGAATACTATCTCGCAATTTTTGGCGAACCTACTGACCATAAACCTTGGGGTTGGAGATTTGAAGGCCACCACCTCTCGCTCAACTTCACCCTTCCTAGCGATCAAGTTGTTGGCGTGCCTATGTTCTTCGGGACCAATCCCGCAGAACTTAAAACGGGCCCCCTAAAAGGGCTTCGCCCCCTTGGCGAAATCGAGGATCTCGCGCGGGACTTTGCCCAAAAGCTAGTCGACGCAAAACTCTCCCCTGTCTTTTCAGAAAAACCACCACGCGACATCCTTACCGGCCAAGAGCGCGTCGCTCAGCCACAGAAAAGTGCTGGAGTAACATCTGACCAAATGGACTCAGAACAACTCAAGCAACTCATGGGAATCATCGACGCCGTTCTTGAGTTTAAACGCAAAGAGGTCTCAACCGATACTGTTCGTGAAATTCACGCTAATCAGCGAGACAAAATGCACTTCGCCTGGGGTGGCTCGCTCAAAGCGAAAGAGCCCCATTACTTCCGAATCCAAGGAACAAACTTCCTGGTCGAATACGCTAACACTCAAGGTGGAGCAAACCATGCCCATCTCGTCTGGCGAGATCTCAAAAACGATTTTGCCCGTGACCTCCTACGCGAGCACTTGGAAAAAGATCACTAGCAAGAAACGCAATCAGTGCTCACGAGTAATTTTTGCTAGTAGCGCCTACCATTTGCGCACTGAGCT
>CALGMJ010000209.1 GCA_937958875.1 uncultured Verrucomicrobiales bacterium
CTCGGAAAAGAATACGACACTGAAAACGGTGCCGTGACCGATGAGCTATTGCTCTATGACTCAAAGGATCTCGTCACTCATGGGGTGGTCTTAGGGATGACAGGTTCGGGGAAAACAGGTCTTTGTATTTCGCTGTTAGAAGAGGCCGCGATGGACAATATCCCCGCGATCATCGTCGATCCCAAAGGGGATATTTCTAATTTATTACTCACTTTTCCAGAGTTTCAGGGAAGCGATTTTCGTCCTTGGATCAATGAAGATGATGCACAGAAAAAGGGAATGTCGCCGGATGAATTTGCGGAAAAGACAGCCAAAATGTGGGAAAAGGGGATTGGTGATTGGCACCAGTCACCTGAACGAGTGCGGCAGCTCAAGGATAAGGTCGATATTAATATCTTCACTCCAGGAAGTAAGGCGGGGATCCCCATTTCCATTTTAAGTTCGCTAGAGGCACCACCATTCGAGGTTCTCGATGATGGCGAACTTGTGGGGGAGCGAATTGAGTCGACAGTGTCTTCGCTTCTCTCGCTCGTAGGAGTGGATGCAGACCCGATTCAATCGCCGGAAGCGATTCTGCTGAGTTCGATTTTCAGTCACTGTTGGGCTGCGGAGCAGAGTCTCAGTCTGGAGTCTCTCATTCGGAATATTCAGAAACCACCTTTTGGAAAAGTAGGAGTGATTGATCTGGAGTCCTTCATGGGACAGAAAGATCGTCAAAAGCTCGCTCTGAAATTTAATGCCTTACTTGCTAGTCCCGGATTTTCTACGTGGCTAGAAGGGCCGCCTCTCGACGTTCAGCGCATGATGTATACGGAGGAAGGTAAGCCACGGATCTCGATCTTTTCCATCGCTCACCTCAGTGACAGTGAACGCATGTTCTTTGTCTCACTTCTCTTTAACCAGATGCTGGCCTGGATGCGCCAGCAGTCAGGTACGACAAGTCTCCGAGCGCTGCTCTACATGGACGAAATATACGGCTACCTGCCGCCTACCGCGAATCCACCCAGCAAGAAACCTCTCATGACGATGCTGAAGCAGGCTCGCGCCTTCGGGCTCGGCGTGCTAGTGGCGACTCAGAATCCAGTCGATCTCGACTATAAGGCTCTTTCAAATATGGGAACATGGTGGCTCGGGCGTCTCCAGACGGAGAGGGATAAGGCTCGGGTTCTCGATGGTCTTGAGGGAGCGGCTAGTGCGCAGGGTGGATCATTTAACCGCGCTGAGATGGAGCGCCTTCTCTCGGGTCTCGATTCCCGGGTCTTCCTGATGAATAACGTGCACGAAGATGGTCCGGTCATGTTTCATGTGCGTTGGGTCATGAGTTATCTCTGTGGGCCCTTGACGCGGAGAAAAATTAAACAGCTCATGGACCCCAAGAGGGCAAAATTCGGAGCGGTGAAAAAGATCACTGCGCCAGGAAACCCCATGGCGATGAGCCAGGCCCCAGCAGCTCCGAAAGGGGAGCGACCTATCGTTGGGCAGGGCGTAAAGGAATACTTCGTCCCCTTTGCTGGCGAGGCAGATGATGTCACCTATCAGCCCGCATTGATCAGAGAAGCTGAGGTTCATTTTTCATCGAGTAAGGCTGATCTTGATGGCTCTCGTGTCGTTCGCTTTGTCAATCCCATCGAAGAAGGGGGGATCGACTGGGAGACTGATGCTGGATGCTCAGTCCCCTTAAAGACTCTCGAGGATGATCCACGTAAGAATGCTGGTTTCGAGGAACTTGCAGGTTATGCGATGAATGCAGATAACTATAAGCCCGTTGAAAAAGAATTTGCGGATTGGATTTATCGGAACGAGCGAGTGAAACTCATGTATTCTCCGTTATATAAATCGTATTCTAAGCTGGGCGAAAGCGAAGGTGATTTCCGGGCACGTCTCTTGGTAAAAGGCCGCGAGATGCGAGATGAGGCGGTAGATAAAATGAGAGATCGTTATTCATCGAAGCTTCGTACGAAGACGGATCAGCTTGAGCGGGCTGAGCTCTCTCTTGAAAAAGAAGAGGCTGAAGCCTCAAGTGCGACCTGGCAGGCAGGGGCCTCGGTGCTGGGGGGCTTATTAGGTGGGCTCTTTGGAGGGAGAAAATCACGCCGAAGTTCTGTTAGTAGTGCGACACGAGCGTTTAAGCAACGACGCGACGTTGGCATTGCCGAAGACCGGATCAAGGGGATCGAACGTGACATCGCGGAGCTGGAGGCCGAACTCGCAGAGGAAATTGCAGAGTTAGAAGAGAAATTTGATGTGAACCGGACTGAACTCGAGCCTGAGTCGATTAAGCCTTATAAGAAAGATATCGATATTCGGACCGTGTCTCTCATTTGGCTGCCATACGATCAGGATGGTCAGAAAGCTTGGTAGACGAGAACTTAGGACTTCTCGTTTGCACCCTCACAAAGTGGGGTTACTCTGCAGCGATTTACGATGAATAAAGCATTTCTCATAAAAGGCGCTGTTGCTATTATTGCTCTCTGGCTTGTTGTCTGGGGAGTGAGTCAGTGGGCCGCTGATCGAAAGGCGAGCGCAGAGCGAGTCGTCAGGCTGATTGATGAAGCTTCCTTTGACGAGTGGTCAGAAGAATTATCGGAAAGTCGGCGAACAGCTCGCCGGGAGAAAATCGATGAAATTGCTCAAGTCTTGAACCGTCTTGATCTCCGTCAGCGCGAGCAGCTCCATGAAACACGAGCAGGAATGAAGCTCTTTCTCCAGTTGGGCTCGGAGGAAAAGATCTATTTCCTTGAGAAAACGCTCACTCAGTCGATGCGCCGTATGATGGAAGCCTTTGATAAAATGGATAAGGAAGAGCGCCGCGCCATGGTTGCTCGTTCTATCAAAGATATGCGTAGCGGTCCTGGAGGCGAAGATCTGGCCCGGCTCGAAGAAGAAGATCCAGAAGTGATCGAGCGCATCGTGCAAGTCGGCCTTCAAACCTACTACCAAGATGCGAGTGCAGAGACGAAGCTAGATCTTGTTCCATTGATGGACGCCTTTGGCGAAGTCATTCAAGGATTCGCAAAACCTGACACAAGCTTGTGAAGCGAGGTTACACACTCACTGAAATTCTGGTTGCGGTGGCAATCATCGGGGTGCTCACGGCCATCGCTTTACCCATTGGGAAAAGTGTGACTCGAGGGGCGAATCAAGCTGCTTGTTTGCAAAAGCTACGTTCTCTAGGAGCTGCTGTGGAGGGCTATACTAATGATCATAATGGCACCTATCCGGACCTCGTCATCGGCAGAGAAAATCGCCGTAGCAGTGAGGGGGAGCCTGTCTTAGAAGAGGTGTTGTTAGAATATGCCGGGGGCGACCCCGAAGCCTTTCAATGTCCTGCGGATAAAGAACATTTCCGAAAAAGTGGCTCCAGCTACTTTTGGAACCATCAGCTAAGCGGTCAGCTGAAAACTCAGGTCACGCTTCTAGGCATGAAGGTTGGGATGGAAAATATTCCGCTCATCACTGATAAAGAGTCCTTCCATGGAGACCATCAGGGGACGAATTTTCTCTACGCAGATCAGACGGCATCGAGGAAAGTTAAATTTGAGGTAGGGTCACGATAAGATGCTCAAGGTCGATCAATTATATAAAAAATTTGGAGGGAAACCGGCCTTAAAGGGCGTGAGTTTCGAGGTGCAAAAAGGTGAGATCTTCGGGCTTCTTGGTCACAATGGCGCAGGCAAGAGTACGACTATGGGCATCATTTTAGGAATGATCGCACCTTCGTCAGGCTCGGTTAGCATTGGAGGAGTCGATGTGCAAAAGCAGCATCCCGAGGCTTTACGAAAAGTAGGAGCGATCTTTGAGTCACCCGCATTTTATGAATACATGAGTGGCTGGGATAATCTCAAGGTGCTCATGGAACTGAGTGGGAAATTCATCGCCAAAGATGTCGAAGAGGTCGTGGAACGAGTGGGGCTTACGGAGAGGATCAAGTCAAAGGTGGGGACATACTCTCATGGTATGCGTCAGCGGCTTGCTCTAGCTCAGGCACTTTTACCTGAACCAGAGATTCTTCTGTTAGACGAACCTACTGATGGACTCGATCCTGAGGGGATCAAATGGTTCCGTGATTTCATCCTGAATTTACGAAAGGAGCGGGGGATGACGGTTTTGTTTAACTCGCACCTTCTTTCGGAGGTCGAGCAAATGTGTGATCGAGTAGCGATTATTCGCAAGGGGGAGCGCGTTTTTGAAGGGGAAATCAAAGATCTAAGGGATGATCAGAAAATGTTCCGAATCGAAGCAGAGCCAGAGGGGCTTTTAAAAGAAGTCGTTGCGCGTC
Organism: uncultured Verrucomicrobiales bacterium; assembly: GCA_937958875.1. GTDB lineage: Bacteria > Verrucomicrobiota > Verrucomicrobiia > Verrucomicrobiales > Akkermansiaceae > SW10. The sequence continues at coordinate 4,280 of CALGMJ010000209.1, forward strand.
ACCAAGGGAAAGCGCAAGCGGATCGATTCATTTTTCCACCAGATTTCAGGATGCCAGCCTTAGTGAAAGATTTCGTTAACAGTGATGGTGAGATCTCCTCCATCGAGCCGGTTTATCGTTCTCTCGAAGACGTGTATCTTGAAGTCTCTCAGAAATAAAAAACCGACCTTCGAAGCGAAGGCCGGTGAATCTCTTTAAGCTAGATGGTTTGTTTAGAACTAGCTCCTCCGGCGACGGAGGAGTCCAAGAGCCGCAAGGCCTCCGAGGATCGCGGTGGATGGCTCGGGAACAGTCTCTACCTGGAGAGTAATATTATTGATTGACGCTCTATCGACACCAGAGCTATCGACGACTGAGGAGTTATCAAATGTCAATTGCACGCTGTCACTAGCAGCACTTGCTAGGGTGAAAATGGCAGTAGCAGTCGTAAAAGAGTCGGCACCAGAGACGGTAATTGAAGTGAGTCCATCAGTAGATGCTGTGCCTGTTATTGATGATAGCGCTATTGAATCCGCAGCAATAGCACTTCCACCTACGGTCAGAATGGGAAGGCTTAAAACATCACTATCCGCATCATCAGTAGAGATTTGGAAAGACAGAGTGAAGATAGAACCAGCATCGAGTAGTAAACCGGTAGCAAAGCTATCAGAAATAAGGTCAACTGCTCCGGCGACTTCACCGTTGTTGTAAAGAAAGCCAAGGTCTCCAGCTGAGGTAATTGGTGTTCCTGTGCCATCATCGAATCCAAAGAACGCATTTCCGCCATCTAGAGCTACAGATCTCTGTGCAGTCCAGAAAGGAATCGTAACACTAGAGTTTGCAGCAGAGTTCGAATTAGAAGCTCTTGTATTATTAGCATCTGTATCAGCAATAGCTGTTGTTGCGGGTGGATCGAACTGCATGGCGCCGGAAATATCGTCCAAGTTACCATTTCTCAAGCTTCCCCCAATGAGTTGAGTGACAACTCCTTGAGATGTTCCGATTGTGAAAGATAAAGCTGTGTAAATGCTAAGTTTTTGAACAAATGGGGTAATGTGTTTCATATGTTAGGGTGTTGTGACGAATCTTTCTTAAGGTTTCTCCTCTTCGAACGATACTTCATTTTCTATCCTAAAGTATAGGCCTGGTCAATCGGACAGATAGCTGACGAAAATCAGGGGCTTTACAAGTAAACAAGAAAGGTGTTTGAAAATTCGTTGTTTTTCAAGATTTCGGCCAATGTGATTTTAATTCAGTTTATCAACTGACAACCCTATATCGCATCGCCTGTTTCAAGAATGGAACAGTCCATAGTGTCTTGGGGGGATGATGGTGCACAATGTTGTTGTTCCCCAGGGTCCCTACACAGGGGAGAAATTCTGAGCAGAAGCAGGGCGAAACCTGAGGTATTAGCGGAAGAAAACCACTGATTACCCAGATTTCACTGATTTTCTTAGACTCTGCAATATAGGCATCAGTGAAATCTGGGTCATCAGTGGTTTTTAAAATGATTTTCCAAGTAATGGCGATCACTCTAGCAAGATTTTAGTCTTGGATTACCCCCTTGTGTAGGAGCCTTGCCTTGGTAAGTAAATCACCCTTACCCAAGACTATCGCAGGGTCTTCAAATAGCTCACGAGTCTTTGAATATCCCCTGGGGTCAAGGCATCAGAGAAATTTGCCATCGGCACCTGTTCGTAGCCTTTTACGATGGCAGCCTGAGGATTCACGATGGATTCGTGAAGGTAGTCTTCATCCACTGTGATCGTTAACTGGGTGCCATCTCTGGTCACCGTTTGCTGCCGTTCCCAGAGATGTTTAAAGGTCGGACCAATCAGTTTAGTGCCATCTGTGGAATGGCAGGACTGACAAAAACGAGTGAAGAGCTCTTCTCCGGTTAACGTAGCTCTTTTACGAGTAAAGCTCTGCCTCTTAGGTTTGAGTTGTAAGCGAATTTTGGCCTGACTCGTATTGGCTGGAATCTTGATTGTTTTTGAGTCCGCCCAGTCGAGACCATCGCTGAGGGTGATGTTTTTGTGAATAGATTGGTCTATGAGATACCAAATCTCAGAATCGCTGGGTTCTGGAAATGTGAGCTGAATGTCGACCGTATGTTTCGCGGTGGAAGTGAGTGTTTGTTCAATGGCGAGACCATCAATTCGGAACTGGAAGGTTGGAGCGCCTGTCTGTGGGTCCCGGAGGTAGCCTGAGAATTTGATTTCACTTGGTGGCGTTTTGGGTGAATCGACCCGAATCGGAATGTGTGGTTTTTTGTGCGTGCGACAAAGTGGGTATGTGACTCCGAGAATTTGGGAATGCCGACCTCCTCGGCCGGTGGTTTCGCCACGAAAGTCGATAAAATCACCGAACCAAGCATAGTCGGGAGCACAGTGAACAGCATCGAAGGTGTAGTTAAAGCCACCGGGGTGCCCGACGGCGATCATGCGAGTGGATGGTCCAGGAAGAATGCTTCGCTGAACCTTGACCTGATCTTCCACGATGATGTCTGTGGGTTCACTAGCACGAACAGAGGCGCAGCAGACTAGAAGGGCTATGGAAAAGCGGAGTCTCATGGCAAAAGTTGGTTTAAGGTGTATATGCCGTAGTTGTTCTCCAGCTTGAGGCCTGTGCTGGTCTGAAGCGCTGGGAGCTGGATTTGATAGATGCGCTTTGCTTCAAGAGGGAGCTTGAGCGACAGAGTCTTGCGATCTTCAGAAATGGTGAGTTTTTGAATGGGAACGGCTTTCTCATCGATGGGCTCGGACCCGTAGATTTCCCAATAGTTATAGTAAAAATAGCTGATTGAAACGGAGTCAGCGCTGAGCTCTTGAGCT
>CALGMJ010000210.1 GCA_937958875.1 uncultured Verrucomicrobiales bacterium
GTATTCCAAAGGGGGACTCTGCGAAACACTCGAAGATCGGTATTACCGTTCCGTCCCAGCAATTTTCTGGAATACGTGAAGTCTTGTCATGGACAATGCAAGCTACCAACGCTGTTATTTTTTCATGGAACACGCACAGCAACTGGACATCGAATTGCTTTTCCTGCCAACCTATAGCCCCAATCACAACTTGATCGACCGGCTTTGGAAGCTGACCAAACGTCGCTGCCTGACCAACCGATATTATGCCAACTTTCAGTCATTCTGCGCTGCAATAGACAAGTGCCTTGATGATCTGCCTGCCCCCTCAAAGAAGAGCTTTCGAGCTTAATGAGTCTTAATTTCCAGTTCTTCCAAAATCACAAATCATGATGCGTGGCAGGAATGGCAGTATAAGGCATGATCACTTAGAATCCGGCTAGAAGTATGGTAAATGAGTCCCAGATAACGCTCGCACAGCTGGCGAAATGCTCGTTGGTCTTTCGTTTTCACAAAAGATCTAAGAAGCTCACGATCGGAAGCATCAGTATTCATCATTTCCCTTACCCTGCCTCCACTTGGGATATGTGGACATTTTTTATTCCGAGTAAGCTATTTTTCTTCCTCAGCTCACCCCTTCGCCTTGAGCGAAGGGGCACTTCGGCCTAGGGTCACTCATTCATGAGTGATTCATCCATTGAGGACGAAGCCCCAGACCCGCGGTTTTCTTCTTTTGTTTACTTCCAGGCCCAGAATGGCGGGCTTTTCCTCGGCCGGATTCCCAATCCCGCTACTGGTGAAACTAACGTCAATATGAGGGCCGCGCGTAGTGTGCTCGATTCTCTCGAAATGCTTGAGGATAAATCGAAAGGAAACCTCAATACCGCTGAGACCAAACTCCTTTCTTTCGCTCTCGAAAACCTCCGCAAGCTTTTTGCTGAAGTCTCTGCCGAACACCCAGAATCATGATCCAATTTTCTATCGGCAACATTAAGGTCGGCACTCACGATCCCTTTTTCGTTCTTGGTCCTTGCGGGCTCGAAGACGAGGACTTCGCCTGGCGCATGGCTCGCGCGCTCAAAGAAATCACCGATCGCGTCGGAGCCCCCTTCATTTTTAAAGCGTCTTATGATAAAGCCAATCGAACGTCGGTTGATTCCTATCGTGGACCTGGCGTAAAAGAAGGCTGCCGTATTCTCGGTGAAATCGGGAAAGAACTCGGAGTTCCAGTCACCACAGACATTCACACTCCAGAAGAATGTGAGATCGCAGCCGAATCCATCGATCTGCTACAAATCCCAGCCTTCCTCTGCCGACAGACCGACCTTCTCGCTGCCGCAGCTCAGACTGGCCGTCCCGTGAATGTCAAAAAAGGCCAATTCCTCGCCCCTTGGGACATCGCACCCATCATCGGGAAGCTCCAACACTACGACTGCCAGAAATACTTCATCACCGAACGCGGCACGACTTTCGGCTACAATAACCTCGTCGCTGATATGCGCTCCCTCCCCTGGATTCGGGAGCAAGGAGTCCCTGTCATCTTCGATGCTACTCACTCGGTCCAACGCCCAGGTGGTCTAGGAGGGACGACCGGAGGCGATGGAGTCCTCGCCCCTGTGCTGGCCCGCTCCGCAGTCGCCGCAGGCGTCGATGGTGTCTTCATGGAAGTTCACGAGAATCCTGAGAAAGCTCTGTCCGATGGCCCGAACCAAATCCCCCTCGATCAAATCGAATCCGTGCTGAAACGACTTATCGCCGTGCATCAGGCCGCTCATGCTGATTGAATCAGAATTCAAATGCGCTTTCTTCTTTTCCTCACGATCCTCACTCAGACTTCTGCTTGGGCGCAGGAGCCCGTGCCCCCAGAACTGAAAGCCCCGGCCACGAAAAAGAAGACCAACCTTTTCGACTCCCTGCCTAAAGGAGCTACGCTGAAGAAATTCAGTCATCCCAGCTTTGATGAAAATCATGCGCCCGTCTCCCTTTTGACCGCCGACCAGATGGTCATCACCAGCACGGAAGAATTCACCGGGACGAATCTAAAACTACGCCTTTTCGACGACCAGAAGCAGGTCAAAACCATCGCCACCATGGCCGAAGCCAGCTTCTGGATCGATCCCGGCCATCTTGAAGCCACCGGCCGTATCTTTCTCCGCTCGCTCGATGATCAATTCGCGGCGGAAGGTCCTAGCGGACTGATCTGCCTCAAAACAAAACAAGGTCTCATCCACGGCCCGGCCCGTACGGCCTTCCAACTTTCCCAGCTAAACCAGAAAAATCCAACCGCCATGAAACTCTCCGTCCCTCTTCTCCTCGCAACGATGCCTCTGCTTACCGCCGCCACACCTGTCCCGATGTCAGCAGAAGACATTGAAGTCTTCGAGCAGGCGGTGCTCCCAGGAGCTGCCCAACCCTCTTTAAACGCTCAAGCTTTAGGTGAATTCGAAAGAAAGGTCGCCCCCGGAATAGCACCCCAAGTCGATGTTTCAGAAACCATCGAAGAAAGCGAAAAGCACGATGCCGACCTCATGGCACGCCTCACCTCTTTTCTCCAAATCTCCGGCCAAACCCAACTCCTGACCCAGATCAAAAATGAACCAGCCCCCGTGGCAAAACCTCTTTCGGAAGCGGAGCTTTTTCTCCCCGGAATAGAACGCATGGTGATCGAAGCAGAAAAGGGAATCTACTTTGATGGTGAAAACCAAGAATTCGTTTACTTAGGTAAAGTCAAACTAGCGACCAAAAATCTCACCATGGTTTGCAATAATGGAGTGAAGGCCATCATGCTCCCCCCCGCTAAAAAGGAGAAGAAAGCGAAGGATGAAAAAGAAAGCCTCCAAGCCTTCGGAGATCTCAAACAAATCACCGCCAATGGAGGAATCATCCTCAAAGGAGTGAATGAAAAAGGAGAGCCACTCGAAGCCCGAGCTGATCGCGCGCTCTACGATAAGCAGAAAAATGAAATCATCCTGCGCGGAAATGGCATGTTCTACCGCTCAGGAAACATCGCCGCTCACTCTAAAGATTCTAAAGCAATCACCCGGATCAAAATCCTCGAAAATCAGCGCATGAAGCTTTCTCTCGATGGGAAATGGAAGCTCGGCCTCCCGACGAATACGCTCTCGAAAAAGAAGAAAAAGTAATGAGCGACTCCCCCATCCTCGAAGTCGAAGGACTTCAAAAAAGCTACGGCGGTCGTAAGGTCGTCGATGAAGTACGACTCAGCGTAGACCATGCCCAAATCGCGGGCCTCCTCGGCCCAAATGGCGCGGGAAAGACCACAAGCTTCTACATGATCGCCGGACTCATCCCCCCCGATCAAGGACGCGTCTCCTTTCAAGGACAAGACATCACTCGCATGCCCATGCATAAGCGAGCCCGCCTTGGCATGGGCTACCTCCCACAGGAAGAATCGATTTTCCGAAAACTCAGCGTGCAGGATAATCTGCTCGCCGTCCTCGAAACCGTGAAAGGCCTTTCTCAGAAAGATCAGAAATTACGAGCAGACGAACTCCTCGAACGTTTCGGGATCGATTCAGTCCGAAAGTCACTTGCCCTCACCCTTTCGGGCGGAGAAAAACGCCGTCTCTCGATCGCTCGCTGCCTCTGCACGAACCCGAAGCTTCTCATGCTCGATGAGCCATTCGTTGGCATCGACCCCATCGCAGTGCAGGAAATCCATAAAATCATTCGCGAACTTCGCGAGCAAGATGGCCTTTCCATTCTCATCACCGACCACCAAGTACGAGAAACCCTTGAAATCGTCGATCGTGCCTCCTTACTCGTTGAGGGCAAGCTCATGATGGAAGGTTCATCCCAAGACCTCGTGAATGACGAACGCGCACGCCAACTCTACTTTGGCCAAGATTTCCGCTGGTAAGACTCAGATGATACGATGGAACTCTTTGGCCTGACTCACCTCCTGACTGTCGGCGTCATTGTGGCTCTCTGCTATTGGTGTATCAAAGAAACGCGTAAAGGTCAGAGCTGGCCCACAACCTGGCTCGCTTTCATCTGCTTAGCAGCCTACCCCATCACCCAGGCCGCTTACCTGACTTTCCCTTTCGCCGTTCCGCTCGATAACACCCTGCCCTTCCATCTCTGTGACATCGCTGCCATCACGGCCGGATTTGCCCTACTCACGAGAAAGCCTCTTCTCTGTGAGCTCACCTACTGTTGGGGACTCGCTGGCACTCTTCAGGCTCTCATCACCCCAAATCTGCACAACACCTTTCCACACCCGGTCTATTTCACCTTTTTCCTCCACCACGGAGCCATCGTCATCACCGCCCTGCTCCTTCCACTCGCCCTCGGCTGGAGGCCTCGTGAGGGTATCATCCTCCGGATGCTAGGCTGGAATCAGGTCTACTTCGGCCTCGCTCTCACCGTGAATCTACTTTGGGGCACAAATTTCGGCTTTCTCATGGAACCACCGGCCGCCGGCAGTATGCTCGACCACTTTGGCCCTTGGCCTTGGTATCTTATTCCGCTGCAGATTCTGGCCATGGTCTTCATTATTTTTCTCAACCTTCCTTTCTCTCGCTCAATAAACATTTGGCGTGGAGGGCGAAATGAGGCTAAACCAAAGGCGTGAGCGAAACCCCTGTCGAGAAGCCTAAAAAGAGAAAGCGCGTCAACGTCCGCCGCCCCGAGGTCATGACCCTGGTGCAGGAGGAAGTGGAAAAGCACTATCACTCCCCCGTAGTCCAAAAGCTGCGCGATGCTGGCGGCTCCCTCACTATCGGCCAGACCACCATTCGTCTCGCAGAACAATTCGGCTTTTGCTACGGCGTCGAGCGCGCCATCGATCTCGCCTACGCCTCCCGCCGAGTTTTCCCAGACCAGCGGATTTTCCTCATTGGTGAAATCATTCACAACCCAGAGGTCAACCGTCAGCTAGCCGACATGAACATCGTCTCGCTGCCCTGGAAGGAAATTTCTGAGGATTATGATGATCTCACCGCAGACGATGTCGTCATCGTGCCCGCCTTTGGAGCACCCACTTCTTTCACTGAAAAAATCGAACAACAAGGCTGCCACATCATCGACACGACCTGCGGCGATGTCATGAAAGTCTGGCGCCGAGTCCGCACCTATGCCAAGGGCGGAGTAACCTCACTCATCCACGGAAAACGAGGCCATGAAGAAACCCGCGCCACCGCCTCCCGAGCTCTCGGTGACGATAAAAAGGGTCACTATCTCGTAGTTCTCACTCTCGAAGAGACCGACTACGTCTGCAACTTCATCCGCAATGGCGGTAATAAAGAGGAATTTCTCGCCAAGTTTGACCGTGCTTGCTCGCCCGGATTTGACCCCGAAATCCACCTTAAGGAAATCGGTGTCGCCAACCAGACCACCATGCTCAAGAGCGAGACCATGGAAATCCAAAATCGAGTCAAAAAGGCAATCACCGATCGCGATGGTAATGATGAAAATTTCCAAATGTTCGACACCATCTGCGGAGCGACTCAGGAACGCCAAGATGCCCTCTTCGACATGCTGAACAAGCCCATGGACGTCCTTCTCGTCGTTGGTGGATACAATAGCTCGAACACCACCCACCTCGTGGAAATCGGGAATGAACATCTCCCGACCTATTTCATCCGCGAAGCTTCCTGCCTCGAATCACTCGAGACCGTGATCCACTTTGACATCGAACAGCACGAAGAAATCTCAGCTCCCAATGTGCTCGCTGGCTTCGATGACAGCCCTGCTACTATCGGCATCACTGCGGGAGCCTCCTGCCCCGCAAACCTCATTGAAGAAACCATTGTCCGCGTCCTCGGACTGCGTGGCATTTCCCGCGAAGATATCGAATCCGTGTGAGTCTTCACCCCCAACTTCAGGACTGGTTCAGCCAGCGCTCTTGGAACGAGTTTCAATTCCAGGAAGACTGCTGGCAGGCATATTCAGAAAAGAAATCTGGCCTTCTCCATGCCCCCACTGGATTTGGGAAAACCCTCTCCGTCTGGCTCGGCCCCGTCTCGGAAACGCTCGCCACGGGAAAATCCCCCAAGCACTGCGAGGTACTCTGGCTCACTCCCCTCCGTGCGCTCGCTAATGACACCCTCCTCGCGCTGCGAGAACCGCTCAAAGACCTCGATCTCGACTGGCCCGTAGAAGCCCGCACTGGCGACACCTCAAGCTACCGAAAAGCACAGCTACGAAAAAAATTCCCCTACGCTCTCGTCACCACGCCTGAGTCCCTCTCCCTCATGCTCACGCATGATGATACTCGCAAGAAGCTCTCTCATCTAAAATGCGTCATCATCGATGAATGGCATGAACTTCTAGGAAGTAAACGCGGCATCCTCACCGAACTCTGCCTCACCCGACTCCGCACCTGGTTTCCTGATCTTCGTACTTGGGGGCTCTCTGCCACTTTAGGAAATCTCGAAGAAGCCGCCTTCCCTCTCATGGGCGGAAAGGACTACCAAATGGTCTCCGCAAACCTCGATAAAAAGATCGAGATCGAAACCCTCATTCCCACCGAAATTGAATCCTTCCCCTGGGCAGGGCACCTCGGAACCCGACTCGTCAAACGCGTTTCCAAACAGCTCGAAAAAGCACAAACCACCCTCCTCTTTGCCAACACTCGGTCCCAAACCGAAATCTGGTTTCAGGAAATGCAGGAGACCAAGCCCGAGTGGAAAGACCTCATCGCACTTCATCATGGTTCTCTTGACCGCGAAGAACGAAATGCCGTCGAACAAGGGCTCAAGGACGGAACTCTGCGCTGCGTCATCTGCACCTCGTCGCTCGACCTAGGCGTCGATTTCTCCCCGGTCGAACAAGTCATCCAAGTCGGTTCTCCTAAAGGTATCGCCCGTCTCACCCAACGAGCTGGCCGGGCCGGTCACTCGCCCGGACAAATCTCACGGATCATTTGCGTCCCCACCAATGCCCTCGAACTGGTCGAGTTCTCTGCCGCCCGCGAAGCCTGGCAGCGCAAGGAAATCGAATCCCGCGTTCTTCTCAACAAACCGCTCGATGTCCTCGTCCAGCATCTCACCACCCTCGTTCTCGGAGAGCCCGCTAAACCTGAAGACCTCAAGGAAGAAATTTTCTCTTCCCCATCCTACCAAACCCTCACTGAACTAGAGTGGAAATGGGCCATCGACTTCATCACCAATGGTGGTGCCCTTTCCCGCTATCCTCAGTATCAAAAGGCTGAACTCGTCGACGGACTCCTCACCGTCACCGATAAGCGCACCGCCCAACTCCACCGAATGAACATCGGCACCATCACCTCAGACTCTGGAGTTGTCATCAAGTATGCCAGTGGTCGTACTTTAGGCACCGTTGAAGAAGGCTTTGCCTCTAGGCTCAAGCCCGGAAAACAATTCATCTTCGCTGGCAAACGACTTGAACTCGTCCGCTTTCATAAACTCACCGCCACCGTGAAAGCAGCCACCAAGAAACATCGTGGAGAAATTGCCATTTGGGGCGGCAGTAAAATGCCCCTCTCCACTGAGCTTTCGCACGCCGTCGCACGCTCCCTCCACCGTGAGCCTGACTCTCCGGAGATGAAAGCCGTCGCTCCTATTTTAAAAATCCAACAATCCTGGTCCGCCCTTCCCTCAGATCAAGAACTCCTCATCGAGTTTACTCAGACAAAGGAAGGTGAACACCTCTTCATCTACGCCTTCGCCGGACGCCTCGTCAATGAAGGTCTAGGCGCACTCACCGCTTTCCGACTCTCCCGCGAATGTGGTGAGTCCATCAATGTTACCCAGAACGACTACGGCTTCTCCCTCGCCGCCACTCGTGGCCTCAGCCTCGATGAGGCATTACTCCGACGAGCTCTGAGCACCGAAAACCTGATCGATGATCTCATCGAATGCATGAACACCGCCGAAATGGCCCGCCGTCAATTCCGCGAAGTCGCCCGCGTAGCCGGACTCCTCATCCCAGATCTTCCCGGAAAACGAAAAGCCACCCGCGACCTACAAGTCTCGGCAAGTTTACTCTTCGAAGTCTTCACCCGTTACGATCCCGAAAACCTCTTACTAGAGCAATCGCGACGCGAAATTCTAGAACGCCAACTCGAACTCTCCCGCCTACAAACCACCCTTGAAACGATCGAAGAAAAACCCTTCCGCCTCGTCGAAACCCAACGCCTCACCCCCATGGCCTTCCCTCTCTGGGCCGATCGCCTTTCCGCCTTCCTCCCTGCCGGAGACGCCGCCACCCGCCTGGAAGGAATGCTCACCAAACTCCAGAAAGAAGCTGACAGTTA
>CALGMJ010000211.1 GCA_937958875.1 uncultured Verrucomicrobiales bacterium
CCTGAGCAGCTTGGAAGTTGAAGCGATGAAATTTGAGGAGATTGTGCGAAAACATTAGAGTATTGAGAATCAGTGTCATTGGGTTCTTGATGTTACCTTTCGGGAGGATGCGAACCGGACGAGAAAAGAAAATGCCTCCAAAAACTTTAGTGCCCTGGCCGCTTTTCTCACATTATATTCTTCCTTTGCTCCCATTCCCTTATATCGATTTTATTAAATAGTAATAAATAATCATCATCTCCTAGATCTCGTTTATGAATTTTTTTTCTTCTCTAGTGGCCCTTGTGTTGTTCCCCTCTATCGGCCTTGGACAGTTCTCTTTCAGTGAGAGGACTGACCTGCTCGACAACACTGGTTTCGGTGTAAATCGTTGTAGTAGCGGGGTCGCCATGGGGGTGGCAGATTTTAATGGCGACGGCCGAGATGATTTGATCCGTCTCCACAATGGTAACCTTCTTGCGATCGAATATCAGAATGGCCCAGAAGAAAATTTTTCTCATCGCTTTCTTGGACAAACGAGGGTCACGCCATGGGCTCTAGCCATCGCCGATGTCGACAAAAATGGCCACCGTGATTTTGTTCTTTGCCCCTTTGGGGGTGGGATAGACCTCTATCGTGCGAATAATACCAACACAGCTTATAATCGTTCTCAGGTGCCTAACTCCACTACGGTCGACTGTCAGGGAACAATCTTCGCCGATCTTGATGGTGATGGAAATATCGATCTGTTTTCCTGCCATGATACAGGGGATAACGGAAAATGGCGTAACGTCGGTGGAGGTAATCTAATATTTGCTCCTGAGCTCATGGACACCGATCTAGGAAATGGCTCGCCAGGAAATTATGCCGCTCTCTGGACTGATTACGATCGTAACGGCCAGATGGATCTCTATCTCTCGAAGTGTTCCCTAGGTGTTACTAGCTCTAGTAGCCTTAGAAGAATCAATCGCCTCTTCCGGGCCAATGAGAACGGTTCCGGCTTTGAGGATGTCGCTCCAGACTTAGGTATTGCCGATGGCTCTCAGACTTGGAGTACGGATTTCGGAGATATCGATAATGACGGAGATCTTGATCTATTTATTCTCAATCACCCCGAACCGAATAATTCACAGGCAAGTCTCCTGTTTGAAAATCGTAATGGAACCTATGTCGACATCACTGATGATGCAGGAATATCAGCAGGTTTAAGGGGTATTTTTGGAATTCAAACACTCTTCAGAGATTTTGATAACGATGGCTTTCTAGATCTTATCGTAACTGCATCCGATCTTGAGAATCGCTCACCAACTTATCTTCTTTTTCGCAACGAAGGAAATCGGACATTCACGGAGCACCGAAACGTTCTCGTCGTAAATGGGACCCCTCTCCCGTATATTCAATCTCTCGCGGTCGGCGATCTCAATCACGACGGCTTCCTCGACCTCTACACAGGGCGAGCTCTCGGCTTCAACTCACCAACCAGCTTACCTGACCATCTTTTTCTCAACGATGGCAATGATCATCACTTCATTAGCTTTCAGCTCAGAGGCACCTTTAGCAATCCGGATGCAATTGGAGCTCGCGTTGACATCATGGGCCCTTGGGGAACACAGACACGCGAAGTCCGGGCCGGCGAAGGATATGGCATTCAAAATTCACTCACCCTTCACTTTGGCTTGAGCACTGAGACTGTCATTCCTATGGTTCGGGTAACTTGGCCATCTGGAGTGATTCAAGAATTCACCAATTTAGCGGCCAACCAATTTTTCCCCATCACCGAAACTGCTAGTCTCTCGGATTTAGAAAAACCCTCTATCACGTCTGCCCAAAGTGACATCACGCTATCCGGTATGATTTACCGCTATCAAATAGGCGCAAGCGGTCTTCCAGAGAATTTCCAACTCACAAACCAGCCAGCAGGAATGACCGTCAGCTCGTCTGGACTTGTCTCCTGGACACCGTCAACGACAGGTTTATTTTCTTTTGAAGTTTCAGCAAGCAATGCTCTAGGTAGTGACACTCAAGTCATCACTCTCGAAGTGATAGGGACCCAAGTAGGAGAGCTGTTCGAAATCCCTCTCACATCTGTCACTAGTCCAAATCCTTTTCCTTGGCGCACGCAGTCAGTCGTGACTCGAAATGGTGCCTTGACAGCGCAGAGTGGCTCAGTAGGAAACAATGGGATCTCTAATCTTTCAATTACGGTGCAAGGACCCGGTGTTGCAAGCTTCTGGCAAAGGGTTAGCTCTGAAGTAAATTTCGATTTCCTAAGCTTCTCTGTTAACGGGCAAGAAAGAAGTCGTATCAGTGGCTTTCAAGATTGGGCTCGGACGGACCTCAATCTACCCTCCGGCTCCCATCGACTCACATGGATTTATCAGAAAGATGAAAGTGTCAACAGCGGATCAGATGCTGGATGGCTCAGCGATTTTCGCTTTTTTCAAGATCGTGATGGAGATCAACTTGACGATGCTTGGGAAATCTCGAACTTCACGAATCTATCTCAAAGTACGAACGATGACTTAGATGGAGACGGTCTCACCCATTTAGAAGAATGGCTTGGTCGAACTGACCCTAATAACCCGCGTTCCTTATTGCAGATCGCTCAAATCACCCAACGCGAAAATGATTTTGAAATTTCTTGGCAAGGGCGAAGAAACCGCAGCTATGAGATTCAGGCCTCCCCATCTCTGCTGACCGACGAATGGACTACGGTCTCTCAACCCATGGGAGGACGTAATGGGCTGATGGAATTTTCCGCCCCCGTGACCTCTGAAAAAGCCTTCTGGCGCGTGGTTGTTGAGTGAGGCATTCAAATGTAGCTAGTGAATTCGGGTAAACGAGCGATAGACGGAAAGCAGCATTGGCTCGCTTATTGGAATAAACTACCACGACTGAACGTCCTATAAGTATATGAAATCGTTCCTCACTACGATCGCGGCCGTGTCATTGAGCTTAAATAGCCTTTGGGCCATTGACCAGAATCACAGTCAGCTGACTCAGCTTGTTACTAGCTATGCGAAGCCTAGCGGGGTTGATTATTCAGGCTTAAAGAAAAAGCATGGTGACTTGAAAGCTTACCTCAAGGAGCTGGCAGCAGTGGAATACTCAGAGTTTAAAAAATGGAGTCAGAATGAGCAGCTTGCTTTTCTGATCAATCTCTACAACGGAGCGACTCTTGATCTGGTGCTCAAGCACTACCCCATCAAGTCTCTGAAAGATGATGTCGGGGGAAGTAAGGGGCCGTGGAAAATTCCAGCCGTCCAGATGTTTGGAAAAACGACTAGCCTCGATACGCTGGAGCACGAATTCATCCGAAAATATTATAACGAGCCACGCATTCACTTTGCGCTGAACTGCGCTTCTGAAGGCTGCCCTCCATTACGAAAGGAAGCTTACACGGGAGCAAAGCTTCCCAAACAGCTTCAGGAACAGACCGTCGCTTTTCTCGCGAATACGAAGGTCAATCAATTCTCACAAGATAAGTTGGTCCTCTCTCCTCTTTTCGATTGGTTTAAAGACGACTTCGTGAAGAAGTCTGGCTCGGTAGAAGCGTTTCTCGATCCGTATTTCCCGAAAATCAAAATCGCTCCGGGGCAGCGCAAGATCAGCTACTCAGACTACGGCTGGGCTCTGAACGATGCCCGCTAAGCCATCAGGCTGTCCGACTGATTTCGGAATTCTCTCTGTGCTTGTTCTTGAAAGGATCTTACGATCCTGCATAGGCCGTCGAAAGGCGGCCTTTTCCCCACCGCAATAAATAAACAAGTATAGAATCACCCATGGCACATCGTTCCTCGGAAATCGTCAAAGCACTGGAAAAGGAAATCATCAGCGGGCAACTCGTTCCTGGGCAACGGCTCCCGTCTGAAGAAAAACTCTGCACCCGCTATAACTCAAGCAGGACGGTCATCCGGGAGGCCATTCAACAACTGCGGGGGCGTGGTCTGCTGCGCACGCTCAAGGGCTCAGGTTCCTACATCGCCGATCCCAGTCTGGAAAATTTAGCGGATGCCATCACGACCTATTCGGTACTCACTGCAGCAGATTCCTACCTAGAGCTCATGGATTTCCGCATCGTGCTGGAGACTGAGTGTGCCCGACTCGCAGCTCACAATGCCGGCGAAAAAATCATCGAAACGATGAAGCTGGCGATGAAAAAAATGAGTGAGTCGAAAGGTGATCGTCATCGTTTCTGCTCGGCAGATATTGCCTTTCACTTGGCGATCGCAGCCGGTTCTAAAAATAACCTCTTCGCGACTGTTCTTAGTGGTCTTGAGAAACGATCCATCGAATACGCCACCGTGAACCGAGGTGACAACCATTGGTATGACTGCGTGATCGAAACGCACTGGGAAATTCTCAATGCGATCATTGATGGTGACGGAGAAAAGGCAGCGACAGCGATGAAGCGCCATCTGGTTCTCTCCCGCCGTCATTATGTGGATCTCGAACAGCTTGACCCGGTAAAATGACGGAACTCGTCCTCAATGAGGCGATCCATCAGCGTGCCATCGTCGAGCTAGTCCATGAAGTACGACGTTTCCTATGGATTGTTACTGCTGACATCAAAGATCTTCATGTCAAGAAGGGGCGGCGTTTTGTCCCCTTTCTTGAGGTCCTATCTGATCTTGTTCAGGATGGGATTGCAGTCCGTCTTTTCCACGCTAAGGAGCCTGGCCCGCGTTTCCGCGAGGACTTTGATCGCTATCCTGTCCTCATCGAGTCCGAGCTTTTCGAGCGTATCCTGTGCCCCCGCATCCATACCAAAGCCATCGTTGTGGACGGACGAAAGGCCTTTATCGGCTCTGCGAATCTGACTGGAGCGGGATTGGGAGCGAAGTCGCCACAGAAAAGAAACTTCGAGGCTGGGTTTCTCACCGATGAACGCCCGCACCTTGACGAACTTTTAGAATGGATCGACTCCCTCTACCTCGGTGACCTCTGCCAGAAATGCCAACGCCGGAGCACTTGTCCCGATCCCATTGCTTAAGAAAAATTTTGGGGATTAAGATTCTCGTCTTTTCCATACTGTGACCATGGAGACGGTCCATTGAAATTTACGAGCAGTTTCCCGAATAAGAAATGGTTCATCCGCTTGCTTTTGAAATTCAAAATCTTTTTCTAGTTCGGCTTCGAGCCATTCCCGGGTGCGACCTTGAGGCCAATTTTCCTTCGAGGTGAACTCCTCCAGCCAAGTGCAAGGCGTGGCGAGAACAAGTTCTCCACCAGGTTTTACAAGTTCAGAGAGCCGGCTCAAAAAGCGCCTCGGTTCAGGTAAACGACACACAAGGTTTGCCGCATGCACGCGATCAAACGAACCGAGATCTGATCGCAGATTCATGGCATCGCCAGCCTCATAGCTCACATTCGCCGGGTGAACCCCCGTAGGTAAGGTCGCCTGAAGCTGAGTTTCTACTCCGGCTTCTTCGAGCCGTTGATAGCTGAGAATTTCACCTTTTCTAACTTCATCCGCAGCATTGACGAAGGCTTGGGAAAAATCGATCCCGATGACCTCGTCCGTATTCTTGGAGAGCTCGAGCGATGAACGACCCACGGCACAGCCAAGGTCGAGAGCGCGTGCGACTTGACCCGGAGAAAAATGGCTCACGGTGCGGATGGGAAACCCAAGAGCTGCAGTGGGACCGCCAGACCATGGTAGAATTTCTTCGTCGCTCCCGTAGTGAAAAAGAAGATATTCATCGACGAGTTTCTGTGTTTCATAAATCTGGCTCATAATTTGCTGAGATGAAACTTCCACAGTTGACCGTTTTTTCACGATAAATTCGTGTTGTTGCTTGAACAATTTTCGCCATCCTGCTGTCAAAGCCACTTAACGAGCCAATCGAGATGAACACTGCTTCTAGAAAATACCTGCTATGCCTCCTAGGCACAGCCCTCTTACTGCCCTCCTGTTCCTCGGTTAAGACGTTTAGTAATAAGGTGAGGGATACAAAGTTGAAGACACCTAAGCTCACCTTCAAAGCCCCAAATTTTAAGGCTCCCAAGTTCAAGGCCCCGAACTTAAAGATGCCTACCTTTAAAAAGCCCAATATGGCTTTTCTAAATCCGAAGAACTTTACGTGGAAAGATCTCCGCCGCGGTAAGCGCATCCCAATCGTAGAAGTGGATGAAAAGAAGCTGAAGAAAGGGCCCAATGGGGAGCAGCTCTACCTCGCTTACAATTCTAAGAAGAGAAAGTATGGTTACCTTTCTGGCCCTGATGGCTCCGTCTTTACGCCGGTGGACTTCGATCCCGGTAAACTCCCGGGTGGTGATGGTTCTAAAATTCCATCTAGCGGTATTCTCCCCTCTCTGACTGAGGGCGGCTCCAGCAAGCTCGCTACCGGTGGAAATGGTGACCTTCCTCCTGTCGATCTGCCGGAAATCCCAGACGATCTCAAAATGCCACAAGACTTTGGTGTGCCGACTACTCCTGAGCCCGTCGAGCTACCTGAAATCGAACAGGAAGCAGAAACTACCAGCGTCTTACCAGATCTTCCCGAACTACCTGAGCTCCCGGACCTCCCCGAGACCGCTCCTGACACGGAAGAGTGATTTGAGAGTTCCCCTTCCGGCCTTCGTGGGGTAACTCCGTGCCGCCATGCTTCAAGCCGGAATCGTAGGAATGCCCAACGTCGGAAAATCGACGCTCTTCAATGCCCTCACTCGCAGCCGAAATGCGGAGGCGGCGAACTATCCCTTCTGCACCATCGACCCCAATGTGGGCATGGTCGTGGTCCCAGATGAGCGCCTTGATCAGCTCTCGAAGATTTCAAATTCCACCAAGACCATCCCCACCGCCATCGAGTTTGTCGACATCGCCGGACTTGTCGAAGGGGCTTCCGAGGGCGCTGGCCTAGGGAATAAATTTCTCGCCAATATCCGTGAGGTCGATGCCATCGTGCAGGTGATCCGCTGCTTCGAAAATGATGACATCATTCACGAGCTCGGCTCCGTAGACCCCACCCGCGATATTGAAATCATCAATGCCGAACTCATCCTCGCAGACATCACCGCTCTCGATAAGCGGAAGCAATCACGGGAGAAAAAAGCAAAATCCGGTGATAAGGAAGCGGCAGCAGAAGTCGCTCTCATCACAAAGCTTCTGCCCCACCTCGATGCTGGCAAACCTGCTCTCACCGCAGATCTCAATGACGACGAGCGCGTCCTCATGAAGGACTTTTTCCTCCTCTCATCAAAGCGCACCATCTTCGCCTGCAATGTTAATGAAGACGAACTCGCCGATGCCGTCGCAAACCCAGAGGGCCACCCTCTCGTTTCAAAGGTGAAAAGCTACGCTGCGGAGTCACACGGCGCTGAAATCATCGTCATCTCCGCTCGGATCGAGGAAGAACTCATCGAGCTAGACCAGGAAGAAGCGGCAGAATTCCTCGCCGATATGGGCGTCACGGATTCTGGTGTTTCAGACCTCATCAAAGCCGTCTACCACCTTCTCGGCCTCCGCACTTACATCACTACCGGTGAGCAAGAAACACGCGCCTGGACCATTACCGACGGCGATAAGGCCCCAGCTGCCGCAGGCGTGATTCATGGCGACTTTGAGCGGGGCTTCATCGCCGCAGAGGTCCTGCACTATGATGACTTCATCGAGCTCGGTTCTAAGGCTGCTGCTCGTGATGCTGGAAAGCTCCGCATTGAAGGGAAAGACTACGTCGTCAAGGACGGCGACGTCATCGAATTCCGCTTCAATGTCTAGGTCCCAGCACCCACGTGCCGTATTTCTAAATCAGGGAAATCCTAAATTCGGGATTTCCCTTTGATCTACCCTCAGAGGGGATCTAGCCTTACGGCACATGAAATGTCTCCTAGCCTTCATTGCAGGCCTCTTCCTTATCTCTCTTGCATCGGCCCAGAAACCGGCCGAGCTCTACGACTCTGTCGTAAAAATCGAAACCGCCACTCAAAGCTACGACTATCGGACCCCTTGGAACACCGGGCGCTTCAGCGGTGGCACCGGCACGGGCTTTATCATTGGAGAGAATCAGATTCTCACCAATGCGCACGTCGTCTCAGATGCCCGGCGCCTCCTCGTAACCCGGCGTGGTTCTTCCCAGAAATACCCTGCCCGCGTTCTCCACGTAGCTCATGATTGTGATCTCGCTCTCCTCGCGGTAGAGGATTTCTCAGCCTTTTCTCAGCTCCCGAAACTGAAAATCGGAGACATCCCGAAGCTTGAAAGTGAAGTCAGTGCCATCGGCTATCCCACCGGCGGTGAGCGCCTCTCAGTCACCCGTGGCGTTGTCTCCCGGATCGACTTTAACTCCTATTCTCACTCCCAGGTAGACTCCCACCTCATCATCCAGATCGATGCCGCGATTAACCCCGGTAATTCCGGCGGCCCAGTCCTCCAGGACGGCAAAGTCATCGGCGTCGCCTTTCAGGGCCGCACAGATGCAGATAACGTCGGCTACATCATTCCCACCCCTGTAGTTAAACGTTTCCTGAAGGATATCGAAGACGGCGTTTATCACCAATACGTCGACCTTGGTATCAACACCTTCCCACTCTTTAACCCTGCCATGCGACGCGCCTTTAATCTGAAAGATGATGGCAAAGGCGTGCTCGTTTCGAATGTCATCATCCAGGGCCCTTGTGATGGCGTCCTGAAAAAAAATGACATCCTCCTAACCATCGATGATTCTCCTATCGATAGCGCTGGAAATATTAAAATCGCCGGCGAATTCCTCGATATGAACGAAGTCGTAGAACGGAAATTCTCTGGCGACCAAGTGACCTTCACCCTCATTCGCGATGGAAAAAAGATGAATGCCACTGCGACCCTGAAACCCACCCCAGCGAGCCGCATTTATGCCATCAGATATGAGTCTCAGCCACGCTACACCTTTTATGGCGGTCTCGTATTCCAGCCCCTCACCTATAATTTATACGTGTCACACCAATTTAAAAACCGTCGCCTGCGCCAGCTTTATAATGAATATGTCAGCGAAGGGCTCTTCGTTGATCGGGAAGATCTCGTCGTCCTCACTCGGGTAGAAAGTGACCGTCTCACTACGCATATGGGCGCATTCAGAGGGCAAGTCGTCGATACCATCAACGACATCAAAATTAAGAATCTTCGCCAAGCTCATGAGATCCTGAACGCCCCCAATCCGCCAGAATTTCATAAGATCCTCTTCAGCGGAAACACCCTTCCACTCATCGTTCCTAGTGCAGAAGCGACAGCAGCAGGTGAGCGTATCATGAGACAAGTCGGTATCACCCAGGCATCACGGCTGGACTAAAAAAATACGATCACTCATTCAGTAAAAAATTTCGGCAAAGACCATCCATCCTAGATTTTCATGAAATCCATCCTTCTCTTTCTCGCCCTCACTCTTCCCCTGCTCGGCACCCCCTCTGATGCAGTCTTGAGGGTCAACTCCACCATCCAGAGCTATAGCGCCAGCCAACCATGGCAAAAGAATAACCCACGGAAACGCTCCGGCCTCGGCGCTCTCCTCAAAGATAATCAAGTGCTCACCACCGCCGAAATGGCGGCCAATGCCATTTATCTGGAATTTCAAACAGCCGATAAATCAAAGACTCTTCCCGCTAAAGTTATCGCCATCGACTACGAGGCTAACCTCGCGCTGCTCGCTCCACAGGATGAGCCAGGCTTCCTCACCAGCATGACCGTCGCTGAGTTATCTCCTCCTACGAAGCTGAACGAACAGATCAAAATCCTCCAGCTGGAGAATAATGGGACCGCCCTAACAACAGCGGGAACCGTGCGCAGCATGTCACTGAAAAGCACCTTCCTTCCTGGGCGTTATTTTCTCACATACCAGCTGAAAGGCTCCCTCCAGAGTGCCTCCAGCTCGTTTACCCTTCCCGCCTTCCGCGATGGCAAGCTCACCGGCGTCCTCACCAGCTATGATGCTAAGGACCAAATCAGTGATATCGTCGCCATTGATGTTATTCATCAATTTCTAAAAGACGCCGCCGATGGCGAATACCTCGGCTTTCCCAGCCTCGGCCTTAGCTACGGAACCACTCAGGATCAACACTTCCGCGATTGGCTCGAACTCCCAGAAAATAGCGGTGGCCTCTATATCGATCTCATCGTCCCAGACGGTGCTGCCGCTGAGAGTCAACTAACAAAAAACGACGTCCTCATCGCCATCAACGACCAAAAAATCGACTCCCGTGGCTACTTTAAACACCCAGACTACGGCACCCTTTTCTGGGTCTATCTGATCAATGGAAACAAGGTCGGCGACACCATTCAGCTCACCGTCATTCGTGATGGTGCAGAGCTAGAAATCCCCGTCACTCTGAAGCGACGCCCCACCCCGCTCCTAGACTCTCATATTTACGACAAAGCCCCTCCTTACCTCATTAAGGGCGGTCTCGTTTTTCAAGAACTCTCCGTCCCTTACCTCCGTGCCTTCGGTAAGGAATGGCAGAACCGTGCTCCCCTGAATCTTCTCGATGTCATGAGCAATCCCGAAGACTACCGCGCAGGTCGGCGCAAAGTCGTCGTCCTCACCCGAGTCGTCGCCTCAGATGCCACCATCGGCTATGACCGCCTCAGTAATCACATCGTAGAAAAATTGAATGGCCAGCCCGTCGAAGGACTGCCTGAACTCGTCAAAGCTTTCGAAAAAATTCCTGCTAATGGCATTCACCACCTCGAAACTGACGACTCGCCCTTCCAGCTCTATCTCGACGAAACACTCGCTGATAAAGTGGATCAACAGTTTCTAAAAAGTGGCCTCTCCTCCCTCTCCCGCCTCTACCCAGTGCCTTCCGCACCGTAACTGTCGCCACCCACTTGACCCACCATCATCCCTTTCTATAATCCTCTCACTATGAGTATCCAAGTAGGCGATCCCGCCCCTGACTTTTCTCTCGTTGCCCTCGGCGAAAATGGCCCTGAAGTGGTAAAACTCTCTGAGCAGATCGGTGAGCAGAACATCCTTCTCCTCTTCGTCCCCATGGCCTTCACCGGCGTCTGCACTGAGCAATTTTGCGAAATCTCCGGCGGCCTCAGCGCCTATGCCGACCTGAACTGTAAAGTTTATGGAATCTCAGGAGACGGCCCCTTCGCTCAAGCAGCGTGGGCAGAAAAGGAAGGCATCACCCTGCCACTTCTCTCTGACTACGACCACAAAGCCACCGAAGCCTACGGCATCGCCTACGATCAATTTCTCCCTGAGAAAAACCTCATCATGGGTGGCGTGCCAAAGCGTTCCGCCTTCATCATCGATAAAAACGGCGTCATTCAATACGCCGAAGCCAATGACTCACCCGGCGACCTTCCAAACGCCGAAGCCATCAAAGCAAAACTCGCTGAGCTGGCGTAAGGCGATCCATTTCGACCAAATCAAAAATCCGAAGCCTGTCATGGGCTTCGGATTTTTTATTTTATTGATGAAAAAATTGATCAACCGCGGCGCTCACTAAAAAATGATGAACCCATTTCTTTCCATCAAAGAATACCTCTCCTTCCTATTGGTCGGCCTTTTGGTTTCTGACATTTCTGCTCATACAGATACAAAGCTGAAATTTGAAAATGGTGAAGTCATCGGGCTTCCACCAGATTTTCGACCAGCTAAATTTGATGTCACTCAGAAAAAGCTAACGATCGCTAATAAAGAGCTCATCCTTCCCGAAATTTTACATTCACTTTTTCATTATCCAAAGAAAGGGCAAGAGGAACTCGACCCTTTCAACGATGATATCCCGCCCTTGATGACTTTGAACGAAGTGAGCTTTCAGGCATCATGGTATCATGGTCCCTCCATACTCCCTCCATACATGGTCATCAAAATCAAACTCGATGATCAGAAAGAGGGTCACCGCATCGAAATTTTAATCGATCTCGTCGAAGTGACTATCATTGAGGCCACAGCCTATTTTGACCTCGGTAGAAGGGCTGTTGGCCTTCCGATTAAACTTATTGAGGACACGGACCCCTTCGACCTCAAAACCGACCATACTAAAACACCTATCACTGGTAAATGGACCAATTACCGTATGGCTCTTGAAATCACGGAGACTCAATTGATCCTGATAGATACACCTGATCCACAGCTAAATATCTCAGGAAAGATCGAGCATATAAAACCAAGTGAATTCATTCTTATAAAAAGGGATGATACTCAAGAAAAAGTCTTTTATAATCGATCCAAAGATATTCTCTATCTCGGCTTTTCTGGAGGAGACAGCGAGTTTGTCTTAAGCGGAAGCCCAACCGACCAACTTTACCGCCGATTAAACCAGTTCCATAATCAACCTGAGCCAACCAAAAAGTAATCGTTTGGAAGCCAATTCATCGTAATTTTTAGCGCGAATAAGGAACGAAAAAACGCAGATAACGCGAATCCCATCCAGTCGGGGAAATCTGTGTCATCTGTGTTTAATCCGGTAAAATCTGTGTTAGAAATTTCCTCTTCGAGTCTACAGCGAGAAGCTGAAAATGTGACACAGATTTTAACAGATTGGGACAGGATTCGCACAGATTTCTCTCTGCCAGATGGGTTCACACGTGCAGCGTAAAGCTCCTCGGACCTATTTCACTTAAGAATCGATAGGAAGGCATTTGTGTTATTCGCGGTCATTCGTTTCAAAATTCGCGCTAAAATCAATTCTAGATCTGAGCTTAAACGAAAGCAACATCAGAGACGCTTTCTCTCTGAAATTTAACTTCTCCCCTCTGTATCATCTTTTATTTATCAAAGTAATGAAGTCGCGTTGTGTGATCCTCCCAGTATGCTGTATCGCTTTTGGAGCTTGGGCTAAACCTCCAAATCGTCAGGCGGACAATCCTAAGCTACCCCATGCTCGTGAAATCGATTCTACGAGGGTGATTAAAGATAAGGGGAAAGCTATCACGATCCACCGGGTCAAAGCGCCTGTGAGGTCGGTTAAAGCCCTGCAAAAACTGAAAAAAATGAAGACTCTTTCTTTGGCTCCAGACAATTCGATCCGACCGAAGGAGACTGTGTCTATCACCGTCTCGGCGTCCATCATTGACGAAAAAGTGACCATGCTTGAATGGAAGT
>CALGMJ010000212.1 GCA_937958875.1 uncultured Verrucomicrobiales bacterium
GCATCAGCGAGGTCAGGAATGGTGAAGGCTTCAGGCTCGTTCGGAGAAAGGTATTCACGGCCATTCTCCATGAGGTCAGCATCACGACCTTTCTCATCGATGGTGAAGAGAAGCTCTTCTTTGATGGCGAAAAGCTCTGTCTTCTGAGTATCTTGATAGAAGGCGAGTTCAGTCTTCTCGATGAGGCGACGGGTGTCGGGATCCTCCATGAAGCGCATGAACTGACGGTTGCGCGGCTGGCCTAGTTTGATCTTAAAGAGGGCCCGTCCAGCGGTGTCTTCGTCATTTTCTTCGAGAGCCTTTTTGGCTTCGGCAGCGAGTTCGTTACAGAGTTGGTTTTGTTTTTTGACGAGCTTTTCAATGGCTGGCTTATAACGCTGGTATTCCTCAATGTTAGAAACGACTGCCGGCCCTGAAATGATGAGTGGAGTCCGGGCCTCATCGATGAGGATGGAGTCGACCTCATCCACGATGGCGAAGTAGTGGCCGCGTTGTACTTGGTCCTGAGCTGAGCTGGCCATGCCATTATCACGAAGGTAGTCGAAGCCGAATTCTGCATTCGTTCCATAAGTGATATCGCAGCTATACATCTCCTTGCGCATCTGCGGTGGGATCTGGTTTTGGATACAGCCTACCGAGAGTCCGAGGAATTTGAAAAGAGCACCCATCCACTCAGAGTCACGCCGAGCAAGGTAATCGTTCACTGTCACTACGTGGACACCAAGTCCGGTGAGGGCATTGAGGAAAACGGGAAGAGTCGCGACGAGGGTCTTACCTTCACCGGTCTGCATTTCAGAAATCATGCCCCGGTGGAGTGCGATACCACCGATGAGCTGGACATCGAAGTGGACCATTTCCCAGAGAATTTCCTGATCACTGACTGGAACCATGCTACCGCACATGCGGCGAGCAGCATTTTTAACGGCAGCGAAGGCTTCCGGTAAGATTTCCTCAAGGTATTGATCACGAAGGGCTGGGAAATCATCTTCGATTTCTAGGAATGCCGCTTTGGCAGCTTCGATATCCGAGAGATTTTCCATCTCCTTAGGGAGATTTGGAAATTCATCCCGGAGGGCGTCAAGGCGGCCCATCAGTCCGGCGGCGATTTCACTTACGAGCTCATCATCCATGAGTTCAAGCTGGCGCTTGGTAGGGACTTGTAAGGGAAGGTAGCGGTGAAGGTGTTTCTGCCAGCCTTCTACGCGAGCGCGGAGCTCCTCTTCACTTTCCTTTTGGTAGCCTTCCTCAAGCTCGTTAATTTTAGCGACGAGTGGTCGCATCCGCTTGAGTTCGCGCTGGTTTTTTGAGCCAACGATTTTCTGCAAAGTCCACTTAATCATGAAATCATTCCGACCGGTTTATTGTCGGGCGGGCAGAAATACACGGAAGCCGTGTGAAGGGCAAGGGAGGATGGGGGAATTTGGTGTGGGAAGCGGAAAGAGAGGCTTTTCCGGTTTCTAAAGTAAGAAATTAGGCTTCATCAGCGAGCCAAGCGACCATTCCGCCGGCTACATTGGTGACATCGGTGAAACCATTTTGAAGCATCCAGGTTCCAGCGCGGGCGCTACGCATCCCTTTGGCACAGTGGACGTAATATTTAGCGTCCTTTGGTAGGTTCATTGCGACGTCTGGCCAGCCGCTCAGTGGGAGAAGCTGGGATCCTTCGATGTGTGCGGTGAAATATTCATCCTGTTCGCGGACATCGAGGAGGATGCCATCAAATCCATTCGCAAGGATTTGGCGTAGTTCTTGGGTGGAGATTTCAGGAAGAGGAGTCATATCGCAGGAAGTCTGGTAGGAGATGGGTTTTGTGATCGAGGGGTTGTTTCCGCAGAGGGCGCAGCCTGGATCTTTTTTGATTTTGATTTCTCGGAAGCTCGTGTCGAGGGCGCGGTAATGGGTGAGCCTGCCGAGCGGAGGTTCGCCAATGCCAGCCAGAAGCTTGATGGCTTCCATGGCTTGTAAACTACCAATAATCCCTGGGAGCACGCCCAGAACACCGGCTTCCCCTCAGGTGGGGACGGCTCCTTCTGGAGGAGGAGTTGGCAAGAGACAGCGATAGCAGGGGCCGCCTAAATGTGGTGCGAATACGGTGCTTTGGCCTTCGAATTGGAAAATCGCTCCATGGAAAAGTGGTTTTTTCTGAAGCACGGCGGCATCATTCGCCGCGAAGCGAGTCGGAAAATTATCTGATCCATCCAGAATGGCGTCGTAACCGGAAAGGAGATCGAGAGCATTCTCGGCGGTGAAACGCCCGGAATGTTCGACGAGGTCGATCTCGGGGTTCATTGCTCTCAGGCGCTTGCTCGCGCTCGTTAATTTTGTAACCCCGACTTGATCTGTGTCATGAAGGATCTGGCGGTGGAGATTTGAAAAGTCGACAACATCGGCATCAACGAGTCCAATCCGGCCGATTCCAGCCGCGGCGAGATAAAGTAAAGCCGGAGATCCTAATCCACCTGTGCCAATGCAAAGGATGGAGGAGTTTTTAAGGCGTTGTTGTCCTTCCTCTCCAATCTCCGGGAGCATGATCTGCCGCGAGTAACGAGCGGATTCTTCCGGGGATAGAGACATGAAGGCAGAATTTACAGAATGAAACAGAATTACGATCCTATAAAACCACTGATTTTGACTAAGAAACTCCAGTCGCTAGGATTTGGTCTCAATCAGTGGTTAAGGAATTTTAGAACCTTAATGGTATTAATTCTGTCCCAGAAAGGCCTTAGCCCTCCATCTTGGCGGCTTTGTTTGCACGCTTACGCTCGTTTGGATCGAGGATGCGCTTTCTGAGACGGAGATAGTTCGGTGTCGCTTCTACCAGTTCATCAGGAGCGATGTATTCAATGGCTCGTTCAAGGGAGAACTTCAGTGCAGGAGCTAGCTTTTGGGTGTTCTCCTTAGTAGCCGAGCGGATGTTATCGAGCTTTTTGGCCTTAACTGGATTCACCGGAAGGTCATCTGCACGGGAGTTTTCACCGACGATCATGCCAGTGTAGACTTCTTCCGTAGGATTAACAAAGAGGGTGCCACGGCCTTCGAGCGCGATGAGACTGTAGGCGGTAGCAGGGCCAGTATCCATGGAGACTAGGGTGCCAGCCTGACGAGTGGTGATGGTGCCAGCCCATGGTTTATACTCATCGAAGAGGTGAGACATGATACCGTGACCAGAGGTGATGTTCACGAGCTCAAATTCCAGGCCGATGATTCCGCGAGTCGGGATATTGGCGGTAATGAGAGTGCGGTCAGAGGCATCATTGGTTTCCATGTTTTCCAACACACCTTTACGGTCGTTGAGAATTTTCAGGAGTGAGTTGGCATACTCAGAAGGCATTTCGAGGTAGAGAGTTTCCCAAGGCTCGAGACGCTTGTCGTTTTCATCACGCTTGAGAATCACAGTCGGGCGAGAAACGAGGATTTCGAAACCTTCACGACGCATGGTCTCAACGAGAACGGCAATCTGCATAGCTCCCCGAGCGGAAACATTAAATGTTCCAGCGAGATCAGAGTCTTCCACGTGAATAGAGACGTTTGTCTTCATCTCGCGGAAAAGACGTTCGCGAATAACACGAGATTGAACGTGTTTTCCATCTTTTCCAGCGAAGGGGCCATCATTGATGGAAAACTGCATCTGGACGGATGGGGGATCGATGTTGACAGCGGGAAGAGCTTCTCCGGCTTCATCGGCACAGAGAGTTTCACCGATATCAGCATCTTCAAAACCAGCGATTCCGACGATGTTTCCTGCGACACCGTCTTCAGTTTCTTGAATACCAAGGTTGGTATATTCGAAGACTTTTCCGATTTTTGCGCGAATTTTGGTCCCGTCCTTTAGGAAACGGAAAAGAGAGTCTCCTTTTTTGACTGAGCCAGAAAGGATCTTTCCGATAGCGATTCGGCCAACGTAGTCATCCCAGTCGATATTTGAAATGAGCATCTTGAAAGGCTCATTTTCAATGACGGTAGGAGCAGGGATGTTTTCAACGATCGCTTCTAAAAGAGGAATGCAGTCACCTTCAGTCGCTTCGTGAGACGTGGAAAAGAAGCCATTTTTAGCTGATCCATAAAGAGTCGGAGCATTGAACTGATCTTCAGTGGCATCGAGTTCGAGGAAAAGCTCCAGCACTTTATCATGCACGCCGAGAGGGTCAGAATTTGGGCGGTCAATTTTATTGACCACGATAATGGGCTTCAAACCTTCTTGAAGAGCTTTGCGTAGAACGAATCGGGTTTGAGCCTGTGGGCCACCAAAAGCGTCAACAACGAGAATGACGCCATCGACCATTTTCATCACGCGTTCCACCTCACCGCCGAAGTCGGCGTGTCCTGGAGTATCCACGATGTTGATGATGTGCTCACCCCAGTGAACGGCCGTGTTTTTAGCCTTAATGGTGATGCCTTTTTCACGCTCCAGATCCATGGAATCCATGGCGCGCTCAGTGACCGCTTGGTTCTCGCGATAAACGCCGCCAGCTTTAAGAAGTTCGTCCACAAGGGTGGTTTTCCCGTGGTCAACGTGGGCGATAATGGCAAGGTTTCTAAACTGTGACATGGTGATGAGGCGTTCTGGATGCGCAATGCGCGCGCGCTCCTTGCCCTAGAAATTCGGGAATAGCAAGAAATCGCTCAATTCATTGTTGCGCAATTCCAATTTGGAAGATCCGTCGTAAAAGTTCTGTCAGAAAAAAGCGCTCGGAATTCTTACTTTTGAATCCCCAGTGCTTTTTCGATATTCATCCGCAGGAGCTTCTCCGCATCGACATCTACACCTAGTTCTTTTGCTTTCTTAAGTAAGGTGGCGAAGTCGCCGGTCTCGATAACCTGTTCCATGTTATCATCCACCGGTAGTGCGAAGGGGATGTCTTCATCGAGAATGATAATGGCTTTTGCTGCTGGATCTTGGCCTTCCTTGACGATGGCGATTTTTGCGAGCTGCGCTTCCTCAGGACTGTTGAAAAGATCAATCTTCTGGTGAAGTTGGCCGATCTTGCTGTTATCGACCCAATCTTTCACTTTCGCGAGAAGAGGGGAGTCTGCATTCTTCTCGATCTTCCCGTTCACGTAGTCTTTGAGGTGATCGAGCTCAGAAAGCGTTCCGCCGTAGCGAACACCAGAAAGAAGCCCATAGCTCAGCCCGCCTCCCATCAGAATTCCGAGAATGCCACCTGGAAGCCCGAAGCCTAGACTCCGTGTCTGGGTCCCCTCAGCTCCCTGTCCGGTGAGGAATTTTAAAATGCCGCGCACGATGGTGAAGGCCCCGAGAAAGGCGATCCCCGCAACCACGTTCGACATCCAAGGCTCCGGTGTTTCCACGGCCTTACTCGCGATCGAGAAGCCATTATTATAGCCCCAAATTCCAGCTAATCCACCTACTCCGAGAGCGATGACAGTGAAGAAAATGTTCACCATCTTTTTCAAAAAGCCCAAGACCGCAAATACGGCGAGGACGATGGTGGTCAGGGCACTGGCATCAAAATTTTCTAAGCTCATCGATCTGAGGTGGTGACATTATTTAAAGGTTTTCGCAAAAAGCGCGGTGGCGAAGAAGGTGGTCGCAGAGAACGAGGCGAGCCATCGCTTCTACCATTGGGACTGCCCGTGGAAGAACGCAGGCATCGTGACGGCCACGGCCTTTGAGTTTAGTATCTTCCTTTTCTTTCGAGACCGTCGGCTGAGAGCTCATGATGGTTGCTGTCGGCTTAAATGCGACGCGGAAGATGATATTTTCCCCATTAGAAATGCCGCCCTGCACTCCGCCAGAGCGGTTTGTCTTTGTGCGGACGCGACCGTCTTCCATATAGAAATGGTCATTATGCTCCCGCCCTGTGAGCTGAGTTCCACCAAATCCCGAGCCAATTTCAAACCCCTTCGTCGCCGGGAGCGAAATCATCGCCTTGGCTAAATCTGCCTCCAGCCGGTCAAAAACAGGTTCGCCCAATCCCGGAGGACAGCCGCGCACCACGGCTTCGATCACTCCGCCTACCGAGTTTCCATCAGAGCGGATGTCTTTAATACGCTGAATCATGGTCTCCGCCATCGCGGGATCTCCCGTGCGCACGATGTTTGATTCCACCGTTTCCGCTGAAACCGTATTTGGGTCTACCTCTGCTTGGAGTTCCTGGATGGTCTTGACGTAAGCAATCACTTCAATCCCCGGAGCGAGTTGATCGAGCACCTTTCCTGCGATCGCAGCTGCAGCCACACGGCCAATCGTTTCACGGGCCGAAGAGCGCCCGCCGCCCTGCCAGTTCCGAATGCCGAACTTCGCATCATAGGCATAGTCCGCGTGGGAAGGGCGGTATTTCTCCGCCATCTCAGAATAGGCCTCGGGCCGGTGATCTTTATTGCGGACAAGAATTGAAATTGGGGAGCCAAGGGTCACCCCCTCGAAAGTGCCGGAAAGAATTTCACACTGATCTGCCTCATTTCGAGGCGTGGTCACTTCTGACTGACCTGGACGCCGCCGATCGAGTTCATGCTGAATGTCGGCTTCCGTTAGAGGAATACGTGGGGGGCATCCATCGATCACGACTCCGACACCGCCGCCATGAGATTCACCAAAAGTCGAAATACGAAAGAGTTGGCCGTAGTGGCTAGACATGCGGGCAATGTGGCGGGTGAAACCGAGAGAGGGAAGTGACTTTTTTCACGAAACCAAAACAAATTTAAGATTGCCTAATCTTCGTGGAAAGGTTGATGTGCTATTGATTGGTAAAAAACATGACCACTGTTCTCGAAAGATCTGTTTTGGTTCTCAATCGGCTCTGGCAGCCGGTTCATACATGCTCCGTCAGACGAGCACTCAAGCTTCTCTGTCTCGGTCACGCCCAGGTGGTGCAGACTGAAGGCGAGGCTCGCTATCAGACGCACGATATTAGCTCCTGGGTGAGCTACTCGGGCGCGTCCTCTCTTATGGAGGATCTTGTGCACTCTGTTTCCGTTGCTCTCGCTGCGCCAAAGATTATTGTGCTCGCGCTTTATGATCGGATGCCACGCCGAGAGGTGAAATTTTCCCGTCAAAACGTCTTTCTGCGAGATAAGCATACCTGTCAGTATTGCAAAAATACCTTTCCTGAAAATAAGCTCAATCTCGACCATGTCATGCCGCGGGACCGTGGCGGCCGAACTAGCTGGGATAATATCGTGGCCTCCTGTGTGCCTTGTAATACCAGAAAGGCAAACCGCCTTCCACATGAAGCAGGCATGAAGTTGCTCAACGAACCTAAAGTCCCGCGCTGGCGTCCTTTTTTCGGGATTAAGGAACAAGCACGCGAACAATCCTGGGTTGAGTTTATCGAACCAGAGCGAAAACGGGTTAGTATGGGTTAGTCCCTCTCCGTTCAGAATGTTACGGAGCGAGATCGATCTGAAGTTGGTAAAAGGCCTTTTGCCCGACTGGGGGATTTGGATCGATAAATGGAGATTGTGGAGGAGTCGTGCTTGGTCCAAATACCACCGTCGAGAATCCGTCCAAATTGGTGCTGCGTACAATGGACCATAAGGTCCTCGGACTGGCATCAGGATTGACTCCGAAGGTGAGCGCTCTCGTCTCATCGATGGCGAGTCGTTTGCCATTTCCATTATCAGGAAAATAAGGCGGCGTTCCGATCGCCTGCTCCATTCCAAAGACAACGCCATCCCCGTCATCATCCATCAGCCAGAGATACTCCAGTTTTTGGAATTCATGAGCGCCGAGATCGATGGTTTCCACCTTTCGTAGATTCAGGGCGACGTCAAATTTAGCAGAATTGAGTGAGTCCAGCCCGCGGTCTACGAGAAATGAATCTGCTGGAATGGAGAGATTTCCCCCCAGAGTGGGAGCCATTTCAGGATCCACTTCAGTGATAAAGAGGGGATTGTTCCCAGCTGCGGTGCCGTCAAAATTTCCGCTACTGTTAGATGCCGCCTGAGCCTCTGCAGAAGTGCCATCCCAGTGCTGAATGAGATTATTTCGATATCTGGGAGAGGTCGGGCTGGTCGAGAGGTCGCCAAATTCGATCGATGCTCCAAATCCTCCCGTGCCACTACGGTCGGCATTATTCCAGATGACCGAATTCGAAAGCTCCACCGTGGAGCTACTGATACGAAGCGCTCCTCCATTGCGAGATCGATTCCCTTGAAAGCTACAATTCATCAGTGCCAATTCGCTCTGAGCGCTGCTGATAGCACCACCGCCATCAATGGTGGCGCTGTTCCCTTGGAAGGCACAATTGAAAAGCTGAATCAGCACCTCTCCTCTCATTTCGAGAGCACCACCGCGGGTATTTGCAAAATTTCCCTCAAACGAGCAGTTCCTGAAAAAGGTATCCGCACCATTCGGAATCTCGAGGGCACCACCCGCAATGGTCGCCTCGTTATTTAAAAAGCGAGACTCTAGAATTTCAGACTGCGCTGTGCCCGAGAGCCGTGACACACGGATCGCTCCTGAGTTTTTTCCCTTATTGTGACGGAAAATACTTCTACGCACGACGACCTCTAAGAAATCATCTGCAGAAAGAGCGCCCGCCTGACCCAAGCTTTCTGGATTCGCTTCATTATTCTGAAAAAGACAATTCTCAATCACGAGCGGAAAGCGCACTTCACCTGCAACGTCTGGCCCGAAGGCAGCGATCGCTCCTCCCATCGAATTGGCAAAATTATTCTCGAAGGTGCAGTTTCGGATCTGCATGGAAGACCGCAGAAGTCGCATCGCTCCCCCTGCGAAGACCCCAGTGCGAGCGCCATCAGCATGACCTCCAGAAATGGTGAAGCCGTCTAGAATGGTGTCCGAATTTAGTCTCAGCCCCGTGATGATATTGGCGGCATTATCCATGCGATTCTCTGCCGAAAAAACACCGGTCTCAAGACTGTCAGCAGTAGCGGCTAAATCATCTTCATTGAGATCTCCCGATAGAATGGTCTTGTGAGCCTGGATATCTCTCTGGGAAGTCGCCGTTTCATCTCCACGAAAGCCACCTAAAATTGAAACTCCACTCACCAGATTAAAGGTATCATCGGGTTCACTTCCCGGCATATAAATTCCTTCCGCTACCAGAATACGATCACCAGATCGGGCTACAGTGAGCGCACTCTGTAGGTCAGAAAAGGCCCTGATCCAGCTAGATCCATCAGCGTCAGCAGCAGAGCGATCTTGATCGACAAAGATCGTGCGTGCTGTGACGTAGGTCGGCAGGAAAAGCACGGAGAAGAGTAATGCCAACTTCATGATGCCTAGACATAAGCGCAGATCACTCTTTAGCCAGCAATCATGAACGCAAAACGCAAACCTCTTCAGTTTGCTCAAAAGGAAGAGAGGGAGGTAGCGAGCCTATTCTTCCAGCGAATCTCGCGAAATTTGATACGTCTTCGCGCAGCGTGGGCACTGAACTTTGATCTCCTTTTGATCGCCGAACAGTTCTTCTGGCTTATCTTTCCACGCTCCTAAAGTCGGGATGATTCGCTCAAGGCTACAGCCACAGGAAAATTTGAATTTTCGGTTTTCGAGAGCTTTTGTCAGCTCCACCTCCGTGATTTTACTCACCGTATCTCCATCGAGTCCCTCGAACCATTCTTCATCAAAATCCGGCTGAGCGGTCACCAGTGCATAAGTATCATCATGTAGGTGAAACGCCTTTCCAGGGCGCTGCTCGGACTGATCATAAAAGTGTTCGATCCACTTGAGAGGATTCGCATCTGGAACCTCAATGGTCGAGCGGCGTGGCTCCATCCCCGCTTGCGTCGTCTGAGAGTAGAGAAAATTCCGATCAGGCTCGCGCACATCCTTCGTAAAGAGGCGCCCAGTAATATACTCGTGGGTCGGTGAACCTGTCGCAAAAAAATTCACCCTCGGAGCGCGTAGATTTGCCGTCCACGCAATCGTCTCCGCCCAGGGCCGCGCTGTCAGATGCAGCGTAAGAATCGCGAGAAGATCCTTCAGCGGGCTATCCAGATTCTCTGGGTGACGCTCCCCGATATCCATCAGGTGCAGATAATAGTCCGTGAAGATCGGAGAGAAGTCTGCCCGTAGTAGAAGACAGTTCCTCTCGCGGATAAAGATGGACTCAACTTTGGTGAATTCTTCGACAGCGTCTTGCATGATCCCTAAGCAGCATCTCTTGCCGCGCCGGATTAGTGAACCGCTTTTTCGAAATATGCCAGCGTTCCTTTTATTCAGAAGCCTGATTCAAATCCCGATAGGATTTCGGACTTTAGTCCAGAGTGGATGTCTCGGTGATATCTTACTCCGACACGAGAGAATACGCCTTTACCCAGTCGACAATAAACGTATCGGGTAAATTCTTCGCCTCCGCGATCTTTCCATTCCATTTTTCGCTAAATTCCGTGGTCAGACGAATAAAAGCTGGGACTTGAGAAACCCCGCCAGCCGTCGTGCGCCAGGTCTCCACCCCATCGATAAAAAAGGTATATTCCTCTGGAGTCCACAGCACCGCGAAGGTGTGAAAATCATCATTGATCCCAGGCCAGGGAAAGCGGAAATTCGATTTTGCATGAGCCTTTTTATAGCCGTCCCAGTGTAAAGCATGCTGAACCAGCCCGTCCTTGTAGAACTTCTCGATCACATCGATTTCAGTGCCATTTCTCCCCGCATCCCTCTCATTGCCGATACTCTCCGACTGTAGCCAGAAAGAACAATGGTAACCCTCGCCACTCGTCTCCTGCAGCTTAGCCCGCGCAATCCAATAACCGTAAGTCTGCTGAAACGCATCCTTCGACTCCAGAGCGCCACCGCTAAAACTCACTTCACCAGACTCAGCATCGACATCACGCATCGTCGTCAGTCTCAGAAATCCTTTCCCATCAAGTTCAGCGTTTTTCTTCAGCCAAAATCCATTTGCCCGTGGCTTATCACCTCTGATAATCCATTTCTTCAAGTCAATCTCGTCACCACTGAAGTCATCAGAAAAGGTAAGTCTCAGCGCGCGTCCTTTTCCTACCATCGGAAGGGGAGGCTCCATCGGAACGATTGCTGGAGGAGCTGGTGCTGGATACTCACTTTTCTGCCGCTTCTTGTCGGGTAATACGAGCTCCACGATCCCCATTTCATCAGCTCCAGAAGAGCTGATCCCACAGAGAGTAATGAAAAAGATCGACGGAATGGCGGTGCTGAAACGCATGTGCGGAATACGGAGGTATTCGACCGCTTCTAGCGAGAAAATTTTGCTATTAAATTTCTTTAACCTGCTCTGCGCGAGCTAGCTCTCGATTTTTTTCCTCCTCGTGAGCCATTCTCACCTGAAGCTGTTTGAGTACTTTCGTACTTTGATCGATCCACCCTTGCGAACGGTCTTCATTTTGCTGAGACGGGGCATACTTTTCTTCCCCCAGTGTTTCTAAAAGTTCGATGAAATCCGGCCGTAAGCCCTGATGTACCTTTGCCAGCGAATCTGGACGTAGCTTAATCTCCTAATCGGTCTCAAAGAGCACTGGTTCACGATAGATCTTAAATAGGCAATCGCGAAGAATCAGCGAACACTGAGTCGCCACCTCTCCCGTCGTTCCATCAGTTTCGATTTTGCCCAGCTCGACCGTGGCCTGTGATAAGTGATTTTTCGCCGGTAGGGCTGGGGAGGAACTTTCGCGTAATTTTTTCCATAAGAAAAGTACGAGAGGAGTAAGAATTGCTAAGATGAGCAGGCCATAAAGAGCATAAACCCACCATGGAGTTCCCGGTAAAAAGCTTTCTGGCGGGTCAATATCGTAAGGTAGACTCGGGATCTCAGGTGTTTCTTCTGTAGGCATGATCGAGAAGAGGAAATAAGTGAAATAAAAGGATCAACGACGCCGAGCACGGCGTTGGAATAAGGCATGAAGATCTGCGAGATAGTCGCGTGTCGTCGAGATTGGCACATAATCGATCCCATGCTTAGTGAAGAAAGAAGAAATCCCCTCGCGGTAGCGACGCGACAGCTTTTCATAACCCATCCGGACATTTGAGTTCGACGTGTTGACAAGAATCTCATGACCCGTCTCCGGATCCCGAAGGTAAACCTTTCCGACATTAGGCAACTTTTTTTCCACCGGATCAATCAGCGGAAGCGCGATCACTTCATTCTGAGCCGCCAGCGTCCCAAGAGGTTTTTCGAACCCCCAATCGATAAAATCGGAGATAAAGAAGACCAAGCCCTTACGTTTCAGAGTCCGACTTAGAAACTTAGATGCTTCTGAGATCGAAGTTCCCGTCTTCTCCGGCTTAGCCATCAAGACCTCCCGAACGGCCCGCAAAACCTGTTTCCCGCCCTGGCTCGGCGGAAGGTATAGCACCGGTTCCTCCGTAAATAATAATAGACCCACCTTGTCCCCATTATAACGGGCGCTAAACCCCAGTAGCGCTGTCAGCTCCGCCGCCCGCTCACGCTTAGAAAAATAGTCTGACCCAAAATCAGTCGAACCCGAAATATCCACCGCAATGATCACCGTCATCTCCCGTTCCTCACGAAACTTTCGGATATAGGGCTGCTGCATTCGTGCGCTCACATTCCAGTCGATAAAACGAGGCTCATCGCCTGGCTGATATTCACGGAACTCGTCGAAATCCAGCCCCTGGCCACGGAAAGAAGAATGGTAGTCACCAGAAAAGTTCTCTCGTGCTAAACGACGCGCGCGGATTTCCAGCTTACGCACCCGCTGCATCATTTCCTCAATATGTTCCTCCTCTGTCATCTAACTGGGCTTACTTTCGTTCCCGAAGCCTCAGAGAGCGAGCAGATTTTCCCTCTATAAAACATCCATCAACGATATCCGTTCTAGATA
>CALGMJ010000213.1 GCA_937958875.1 uncultured Verrucomicrobiales bacterium
GGGTTCCTGCTGGTCTCTCGAAAATCTGGCCGCGTTGTCGATGCTAAGAGAATGCTCGATTCACTGATCATCTCCGCCTTGCCAGATTTCCGATATCCTTCGCACTTACCTGAAATCTTAGTCCTGACAAAGCACTAGGAAAGAGTCTGAAGTCTTGTGAGGATTTAGGATTGAGAAGTTAAATTCTCAAAAATCACTATAGCGTATCTGGGCTCTTACTGAGCTTCATCAGTAGAATGATGAGCACGTAAACGCTGATAAAACTCATCCACATCTACCGCGCCACTCTCATCTGCATCTAAGCGAGCAAAAATCGCTTCGATCGTCACTGGAGGAAGATCTGAGATTCCTGGAATGATCAGAAGTTCCTCAAAAGTGAGTAGGGCATCTTCACCGGCAATTTGAGAAAATCGCTCAAGACGTCGGGTCGCAATACTTTCGCGGATGCTCTCACGGGCAATGGCGACTTCTTCAATGGAAATTTCGCCATCGTCATCAAGATCGATGCTGACACGGCGCTCTTCACGCAGTTGGTGGCGATAATCACGGATCGCTTGACGCTCTTCTTCATCAATGACTCCATCGTCATTGACATCAAAGACGCGCAAAAACTCAGGAAGACGAGCGCTGATGGCGGTCTTCTCCACGCTCAGTTCCTGGCCAAAGCCAGTTCCTGTCATGAGCGCGCTGAGTATGATTGGGGCGAATTTCATCAAAGTCTTCCTAAAAGGTAATGAATCGTGAAATTAGTTCAAGCTTTCAGATGACTGAATTTCATCATTTTTATCATCTGTAAGCTCTTCCTCTGTAAGTTCTTCATCTTGAATAGGTTTTACGACTTCTGGAATCATTTCCCCACGTTCAATCGCCTGGCGGAGATCATCTTGTAGTTGATGGCTAATTTCGCCCCACCAGCGATCTACGCTCAGAACGTCTTCTTGGATTTGCTCCTGCTGGAAAGTGTCCAAAAATGGATGAATGGCATTCTCGAAAGCATGGATGGAAGGTGATTCAGGGTCTTGCTCCTCGAAGAGGGGGGCTGATTGGCCGTTGATGAGCATCCCATCACGAAATTGAGGGTGAAAAGCGGCGATGATGGGGAAAATCTCGCGCTGCTGAAGAGGGGTGAGATTGTAACGATTTGTGAGCTGGTCTAAGCGATCACGGGATTCCTGTTCGACAATACTCGCAGCTTCTCGATCTTCGTCGCGGGAGACCGATATTTCATGGTGTGTGTCGTAGTAATTTTGGCGATCTTGGAATTTGGTTCGTCCCAAATCTGCATCTTGGTCACGCTTAGTCGTGGCTAAGGTAGTGGAGGATTCCGGATCTTGAGGTGTCGTGGGCTTTTTCTTTTCTTGAAAATTAAAGGTGATGGCAAAGGCCAGCGTTCCTGAGACGATCAGGAGAGCGATACCTAAAATGAGCTGACTGCGGGTGACGGACACGGGAATTACCTTTATTGGAACCTTGAGTTTATCTTTTCTTCCATCGCTTTACGATAAAAATTAAGAGTCTCAGCTTGTTCACTCGTAAGGTGGGGAGAAATGTTCTGAAAGAGCTTCAATTGTTCACGGGACATCAGGCGCGCCGAATCTTCGTATGCCTGGCTCATCTGGATGGAGCTCTGTTGAATCTCGTCTGCAATTAACTTTTTCTGATTTTTATTGAGATTTAAGGAACTTGAGAGCTGTTCCATCATACTCTCTTTCCAGGGGCCAGTTTGACGGTCCGTTGGAATGGTGAAGTGACAAGGCTGCCTGTCTTCACTGATTTTTTTCGATGCCAATAGATGTCCAACACCATATCCCGAAAGGAAGATCGCGAGCAGAGCCGCGGAAATCACGAGGCATTCTTTCGGGCCAGTTTTCATAATGTAAGAGGAGGCATATTGTTTAGTTTTCTTTACAAATGAGAAAGCGAGTTCTTAATAAGAACGCACAAATTACAAGATTATGCTGAAAGAATTTAAAGAATTTGCCTTCAAAGGAAACCTCATTGACATGGCCTCCGGGATTATTCTTGGGGGAGCCTTTGGCTTGGTTGTGAAATCGCTAGTGGATAACATCATCATGCCGGCAATTGCGGGCTCCTTAAATGTCCCTGATTTTAGTCAGATGTATTATGCTTTTGCTGACGGGGCTCCAGCAAATGATCTAGAAGCGGCCAGAAAAACTGGAGCGGTGATTGCCTACGGCGTTTTTATTAATAATTTTCTGAATCTGCTGATTGTAGCGATGTCGCTCTTTATTGTGATCAAAAAGGTGATTGGCTCTATCGCTAAGAAAGAGGAAGAAACTCCTGAAGAGCCACCGAAGCAGGAAGTTCTTCTCGAGGAGATTCGCGATCTTATGAAAGCGAAGTAATTGTTTCGATTATAGCAATTCACCTATGGGGCCGGAGGACTTTGTTTCTTCGGCCTTTTTTATTGGCTCCGCGACTCAGTTTAAGGGACCTTGGCCGTCATGGAGGAAGTAAGGCTGACGACTCAGGAAGAGGTCATGTTTTTTGACACAGATTGTGGAGGAGTGGTACACAATATCGCTTATTTACGGATGATTGAGACCTGTCGGACTAAGCTAGCGGGTCTGTTAGGGATGGATTTAAAGACGATGGCGGAGACGCAGCTTTTTCCAGTAGTAGTGCGCACTGAGATTGATTATCGCCGTCCGGCGAAGCTCGGTGATAAGCTTGAAATCCATGGGCGCTTAGAGTCCGTCGAGCGCGCGCGCTTTTGGTGTGCTTTCGAAATGAAACGGGAAGGGGATGAGACCATTTTGGTGACCTGCCGGCAGGCGCTCGCCATGGTGCAGATGCCTTCGGGGCGTCCTCAGCGGCTGCCTGTAGATCTGAAAGAACGCTTCCGTTCCGAATAAAGCTTTGCCCGCGGGCAGGAAAGGTTTTAGGACGGTCCCAGCATGGCAAAAAAACCTGTAGTTCTCATTATTCGCGATGGCTGGGGCGTGAACCCTGGTGGAAAAGAAACCGCTGAAAAAGACGGCAACGCGGTCGAGCTTGCAAACACGCCATTCCACGATGAGCTGGCGGCGAAGTATC
Organism: uncultured Verrucomicrobiales bacterium; assembly: GCA_937958875.1. GTDB lineage: Bacteria > Verrucomicrobiota > Verrucomicrobiia > Verrucomicrobiales > Akkermansiaceae > SW10. The sequence continues at coordinate 3,058 of CALGMJ010000213.1, forward strand.
CACGAGGTCTCGTCTCTGCTTCTGGCATGGATGTTGGCCTGCCTGATGGACAGATGGGGAACTCAGAAGTCGGGCACCTTAATCTCGGGGCTGGACGTATCGTCTATCAAGATCTGACTCGGATCAATAAATGCATCGCAGATGGCGAGTTGGGGCAGAATGAAATTTTAAAATCAGCCTTTGCGAAAGCAAAAGGTAAGCGCCTCCATTTACTCGGGCTCGTTTCTGATGGCGGTGTGCACAGTCATCAGGATCATCTCATTGCTCTTATTAAAGAAGCCAAGGCTGCCGGAGTCGATGACATCATGGTTCACGCGATCACTGATGGCCGCGACACCTCTCCTACGGGAGGGGCTGGGTATGTGAAGTATGTAGAAGAAGGGATCGAACCTTTCGGAGCTAAAATTGCCACTGTCATTGGTCGTTACCACGCCATGGATCGTGATCGTCGCTGGGAACGGACCAAGCTTGCCTGGGATGCCATCGTTTTCGGGAAAGGGGAGAAGACAGAAGGCTTAGCGAGTGATGCCGTGTCCGCGCAATATGAGCAGGACGTCACCGATGAGTTCCTGCAGCCGATGATTTTCTGCGATCATGACTCACAGCGTATCAATGATGAGGACGTCATTCTCTTCTTCAACTTCCGTGCTGATCGCGCGCGCCAGCTTTCAGAGGTCTTTTTAACAGACGGATTCAATGAGTTCGAAACTGGAGAGATCCCTAAGGTGGAATACTTCACTCTCACGGAGTACGATGAAAACTATGACTGTCCCATCGTCTTTCCCACCCAGACTCTCGAGATGGTTCTAGGAGAAGCCGTGGCGAAAGCTGGTAAGAATCAGCTCCGCATTGCAGAGACTGAGAAATATCCACACGTATCGTACTTCTTTAATGGCGGGCTCGAGCAGACCTTTGAGGGCGAGGATCGTAAGGTGGTGCCATCTCCGAAAGATGTGCCTACTTATGACCTGAAGCCAGAGATGAGCTCTATCGAGGTTGAGGATTACGTCGTAGGTCACCTCAAGGATTATGATCTCGTCATCATCAACTTTGCGAACCCAGACATGGTGGGGCACACTGGAGTGGTAGAAGCGGCTATCAAAGCAGTCGAGCGAATCGATGCTGCCACGAAAGCAATCGTCGAAGAAACCTTGAGCCTAGGTGGCTCACTCCTCATCACGGCGGATCATGGCAATGCCGAATTCATGAGAAATGCCGATGGCTCACCGCACACCGCTCATACGACGAATCTCGTTCACTGCTATTATGTCGCAAATGGGGCGGAAGATAAGAAGATGAATGACGGTATCCTCGCTGACATTTCTCCTACGCTTCTCGAGCTGTTAGAAGTCGAGCAGCCCAGTGAGATGACTGGGAAGAGCTTGATTTCATAGAGTCTTTATTCACGGATGAAGGGGAAGTTGCCCCTTCGTGCAGAAGTTCAATCGAATTCCACCGAGGCTCTCTCAGGTGGGATTCGATTTTTTAGTAGTAGGGGAAGTTAGAAGGATAGGAATGGGTGCCTGGGCGCTGCATTTCGATATTGCGCTGCCGCTTTCGTAAATGTTGGGAAGTTGACTCATCTGCCCCAATCGTCGGAAACCAACGCCGCGGGCGTGACCTTTCTACTTCTCCGGTTCGATAGTTGTAATCGTAGTGTGTTTTCGGCGCAATGATCCCTTCATGGAGCGACATGAAACGCTGAGACTGCAAACAAAGAGCAAAATGATGTAACGCATTTTGGTAAGGTTAGTGATCGTGGAAAAATAAGGTCAAAATCTTTGAATTAAAATTGTTCTCTTGAACACTTTTGGGTGATCGTCTAAGTTGAACAGGCATTCGATGTCGCACTCTTTTCCAACCCTTAAACCGTTCTACTATTTGGATCACTTTCACGAGGTAATCCGTTTTGTAGAGAAAAATTACGGTGATATTTTAGGGGAAGAAGAAAGAAATTATTTGGTAGATTTTCGATCTCTATCGCAGGAGGCTCAGGCCCTGTTGGTGCGAATGGCAAATCGGAAGGGGGCTTGTTTTCGGATCGAGAAGATGAGTTATACTGAAATTAAAAATCCTGTTGAAGCCGTCCATCTGCTCAAATCGAAATGCTTTTTGTCTGCCGTGTCGTCAGGACAATTTAAGGAGCTTCTAGAAAGTCTGACAAAGCTCGAGATCAGTTCATTGCTGAAGGAGGCTGGCTTTCGAATCCACGGCGGGAGCCAGCTGAAAAAAAGTGATCTCATTTCCAGAGTTGTTGAGAGCGGCAGCTTTGAAGAGATTTGTGCTGCTGAATTTTGTGAAGGGTTTGTCGTACTTGAGCGCTTGGAGATCCTTGAATTTATTCGCTTTCTCTTCTTTGGAAAAACTCAGGATAATTTTACGGCTTTTGCGCTTCGAGATCTCGGTATCGTTAAAACTCGTAAAAATTCAGATCAAATCGGCCCGAGATTCCGGTGTCGTGAGGTAGCTTACGCGTCATTTTTTCTTAGTCGGGTTCGCACAGAAATTGCAGAGGGTTCTCCCGCTGGACTGCTAGCGATGGTATCGCAGGCTGCTCAATGGCCTAGTGGTCCTTCGGATGAAATACGCCAGCGTCATTCCCGTTGTCTCTATCACCTCGGGAAAAGGCTGGAGCGGGAAGGGGAGGTGGAAAATGCAGAGAGTATCTATCGACTATCAGCCGAGCATCCCTGCCGTGAGCGACTGGTCAGGCTGCTCTACCGAAAGGGTGAAGTGACAGAGGTGAAATCTCTTTTAAACGAGATTTTAGAATCACCGTCGAATGATGAAGAGTTACTCTTCGGGCAGGATTTTTATGCTCGAAAATTTGGTGAGGAGAGAGTCAGCAGTCTCACCCGGATGTTACGAGAGTCGGAGCAGATCCAGGCCGATGAGTCGATGAGAGACAGTGCCGAGCGAGCTGCAATTTCTCATTATGAGAAGCAAGGGTGGGAAGCCTTCTGGGTTGAAAATCATTTCTGGTCAGCTCTTTTTGGGATCGTTTTCTGGGATGAGCTTCAGTCAGGGGCTTCTTCTCAGGTCGCTAGCGAATTTGATCATCGGCCAGTGCAGTTATTGGATGGTTCCTTTTATAGAAAGAACAGCGAGGCGATTGAAGCAAAGTTAAGGGATCTCGAACGTGGCGATATGGTTCAGGTGATTGACCGTATTTTTGAGAATTTTTATGGAGTAGCCAATGGCGTGTTCCGGTGGCGGAAATCTGACTGCGAACTTTTTCATTGTTTTCTAGCAAGGGCGTCTCTTGAGGCCACCGCAAATCAGTTGCGAGTGATAGCTCAATCATCTCAGCCACCGACAGGTTTTCCCGATCTCTTACTTCTCAACGATGAGGTCGTCCGCTTCGTTGAGATCAAAGGCGAAGGCGATCAGCTCCAGCGTCATCAGCTAGCCCAGATTTGTAGCCTGAGGCGTAGTGGATTTGATGTTTCGGTAGCTCGAGTTCATTGGGCTGTCGACCCAGAGCAGGAATACGTTGTCGTCGATGTCGAGACGACAGGTGCTCGAGCGATGGCGCATCGAGTGACCGAAATTGGCGCAGTGAAA
>CALGMJ010000214.1 GCA_937958875.1 uncultured Verrucomicrobiales bacterium
TCGGGTTCCTGCTGGTCTCTCGAAAATCTGGCCGCGTTGTCGATGCTAAGAGAATGCTCGATTCACTGATCATCTCCGCCTTGCCAGATTTCCGATATCCTTCGCACTTACCTGAAATCTTAGTCCTGACAAAGCACTAGAAAAACAAAGACCGGAAGCCTGAAAACGCTCCCCTTGTCACACACACGAGGAGAAAAACTCCCGGAGGGAGGAGTTTCCTTGGACCCTCATCCTAAGAATTCAGCTAAATTGGTTCTTCGAAATTTTAAATATTATCTTTCCGGGTAGGTTTTAAAGATCATGATATATTGAATATTTTCTCGACTGGGAAGAAAATTTACCTTCCAGTATTGCAACGTTATTAAGAAGGTTTTACCAAGTTCGATACGGCCTTCTTAGCCAGTTCTCTCTCAATTTTTGGTCAGACGTGAGTGTGGTTTCTTATAGGGGGAGAAGCTTGCTGATTCTTCAGAAGAAAATTGTATCTGGATTTTGGAATAAATGGTGCTGTGAGTCTCGATGTTACGTTTTTTGCAAAGAAAATGACTGAAATTTGACAAACAAAGATATGAGTCTATTTAAAGTGTCTATATTGTGATGATTACTAAGAAAACGTATAAGCTTTTCATTGGGGGAAAATTCCCGAGGTCTGAGTCGGGACGTGTAAATGACGTCTTAGATCAAGATGGTCATCATTTGGCGAACTTATCTCAGGCAAGCCGTAAAGACTTTCGTGAATCTGTTGTGGCGGCACGAAAGGCTCTCCCTGGTTGGGCCGGCGCTTCCTCATTTTTGAGAGGGCAGATTCTTTATCGAATTGCTGAAATGTTGGATGGTCGTCGGGCGCAGTTTGAGCAAGAGCTGGAGGCTCTTGGATATCGTGATGTAGCGGAGGAGGTTCAGGATTCTATCGATCTCCTCATTCACTACGCAGGGTGGTGTGATAAGTATCAGGCGCTTTTTTCATCCGTGAATCCGGTTGCCTCATCGCATTTTAATTTTTCGTCTCCGCAAACCACAGGCATTGTTGCGGTAGCTCCTGCTCCAGGGCTTCTGGGACTAGTTTCTGCCATTGCACCCATCATTGTGGGGGGGAATGCCTGCATCGCTCATACTGATCTTGTGGGGATTTCTTTTGCGGAAGTGATTGCGACTTCAGATGTGCCCGGAGGGGTGGTGAATCTACTCACCGGAGAGCGTGCTGAACTTCTTCCTGAGTTTGCAAGTCACATGGATGTAAATGGGATTTTACTATGTTCAGATGACTGTGAAGAGCGAAGAATGGTAGAGCTGGAATCAGCGGAAAATCTGAAGCGGGTGAGCTTACAATCCTATACAGACCTTAAAGCAGATCCTTATTTAATTCTAGCATTCCAAGAAGTGAAGACGACGTGGCATCCCATTGGCGTGTGATAAAAAGTGGCTCAGAAAGGATTTTTTTCTTCCTCATCTCGTAGTGAGACACAGCATCCCGACATGATCGAGCTCGAGGATGGTTTCGAAGATGTTTTAGGAAAGGCCATACGAGGCACTGGGTTGGCGGTAGAAATGCTAGCCTCTTTGGCGAATGTGAAGTTGAGCCAGATTGAGGCGCTTCTTGCTGGGAAACTCGATGAAGAAGCTCTGCGGGCGGTTGCTGGACCCCTTGGTCTGGATGAAGCGAGCTTGGCTGAGCTTGCTGGTTCACCGAGACCTAAAGAGATCGCTTTAACGGGCTTGTTTCAGAGTAATACGCTCCATCAAGGGCGCATGCGGGTGAATTCTTACCTCATCTGGGATACCGTGACTAGGGAGGCGGCTCTTTTTGACACAGGGGCGGATGCGACTGAAATTTTGGAAAAAATTGAAGAGCTTGGGCTCATCGCGAAGACGCTTTTTGTCACACACTCACACTTTGATCACATCGCCGCTCGGGAGCAAATAGAGGCGGTGTTTCCTGAAATTCGCACTTTGGTGAATGGCCGAGAGCCTATCGCTCATGCTGAGCGATTTCTTGCCGGAGATTGTTTCTCCATCGGCACTCTCCGCGTGACTACTCGCCTAACTTGGGGACATTCTCCTGCTGGGACAACGTTTGTGATCCATGGGCTCGACCGTCCGGTAGCGGTCGTAGGGGATGCCTTATTTGCCCGCTCGATGGGTGGAGCGATGATTTCTTATCAAGATGCGCTTGCGACTAACCGAGAGCAGATCTTTACTCTAGAAGATCAGACCGTGATCTGTCCCGGGCACGGTCCCGTGACTTCGGTCAGAGAGGAAAAGAGACACAATCCTTTCTTTCCTGAATTTAGAGCATAGAGATTATTTCATCATATGAGTAAAATAGCATTCGTAGGAGTAGGGCGCATGGGCGCGAATATGGCACGTCACTTACAGCTCGACTGTGGGCATGAAATCACAGCCGTTTATGATGTTGATAAAGAGGCCTCAAAAGCTCTTGCCGATGAGCTGGGCGCTAAAGATTGTTCGCTTCTTGCGGAAGTAACCGACTGCGCAGAGATTATTTTTACCGTGGTGACGAATGATGCTGCTATGCGAGCCATCTTCCTCGGAGAAGCGGATACGCTCTTTCAGGGGGCAGATGGGAAAACATTTATTAACTGTGCCACCCTTTCCCCCGGAATTCATCGTGAGGTCTATGAGGCAGGAAAGAATGCAGGCGCGAAAGTTCTCGAGGGAGCGATGGCATCTTCGATTTCCCAAGCCCGTGAAGGAACACTTTTCCTGATGATCGGTGGGGATGAAGAGGTCTTTCAGGAGCATCAAGAGCTTTTGAAACAGCTTTCGGTTAATCTCAGCCTTTGTGGTGAGATTGGCAAAGCTGCTGAGGTAAAGGCTCTCGTTAATATGGTCATGAATATTAACACCGCTGCTCTAGCGGAAGGCCTCGGCTTGGCCAATGCGCTCGGCCTCGACCTGAAGATGGTGTGCGATATTTTTTCTCAGACGGGTGCGAATAGCCGGGTGCTGGAAACTGATTCAGAAGACATGATCGATCGCGATCACGATTGTTGGTTTTCTGCTGAACACGCAGCAAAGGATTCTGGGATTGCCGCTGATCTTGCCAAAGCGAAAGGCTTAAATCTTCCGGTGAATGACGCGACCAAAAAGCAATATGACAAAATGGTCTCCGAAGGCCTCGGCGGCTTGGATAAGTCTGGTATCGCTGAGCTGACCTTCCCGGGGAGGCACACTGCGGAAGAGGAATAGGAGAGAGGAGGGGCTCCGACTGTCACAAGATCATCACTTTAGGATGCTCTTGTTCAGATTAATTACCCCTTAATTTCCAGCATCATCTGGGCATTATTTGGGAATTTCTTCATGAAAAAGAGGAGTCGCTCCATTGCTTCGATTGGTTTGTGGCCGGAGAGGCCACGACGAATCATCGACAGTTTATGAAGATTAATCTCAGGGATGAGGAGTTCTTCCCGGCGAGTGCCAGATTTGAAGATATCAACGGCGGGGTAGACGTAGTGCTCTGCGATTTTTCGGTCTAGGACGAGCTCCATATTTCCCGTTCCTTTAAATTCCTGAAAAATCGCTTCATCTGCCTTCGAGTTTGTTTGAATGAGGGCAGTGGCCACGATGGTGAGGGAGCCTGCTTCTCGCGTATTTCGAGCGGCAGCAAAGAGCCGACGTGGCATTTCCAGTGCTCCCGCGACGATGCCGCCGGATTGGTAGCCGCGACCTCGATTGTTGTGCTTTTTCCCACGGCCGCCACCTCCAGACATGCCGTTATTGTAGGCTCGGGCCAGACGGGTGATGGAGTCCATTAGGATGAAGACGTGCTTGCCAGCTTCGACAAGCCGCTTGGCGCGCTCAATACAAAGTTCAGCGAGGCGGCAGTGATTACGGGGAGATTCGTCATTCGAACTCGCGTAAATTTCCGCATTTGGAAGCTGGCGCTTGAATTCGGTGACTTCTTCCGGGCGTTCGTCGACGAGAAGGATAATGAGATGAAGAGTTTCCTCATGCATGTCCTGCACGGCTTCTGCCATGTGCAGCAGCATAGTCGTTTTACCCGAACGGGGAGGGGAAACGATGAGGCCGCGCTGTCCACGGCCGATGGGAGCCATAATATCCACAGTACGGGTCGTGTAGCGCTCAGGAGTGGACTCAAGCCGAATGGCCTTATCTGGATTGATGGCCTTCAACTCATCGAAGAATGGCAGCCGCTTAGCCTCTGCTGCTGGGATGTCATTGATCGATTTAATTTCGACTAACTGAGGGCCACGATGGCCCATTTTTGCTTCCCCTTTAATCCAGACTCCGGGCCGGAGACCGTTTTCTCGTGTGGTTTCAGGGGAAATGAAGACATCTTCCTGGCTCTGCTCGAAATTCCGGTCGGGACGGCGTAAGAAGCCGAAGCCTTTGGGTGCAATTTCGAAAATTCCTTCTACCGCAAAGGCATCACCAGTGAGTTCAACAGGTTTCCGCTCTCGGTGTTGGCCCTCTCTTCGCCCGTAGCCACGCACTCGTCCTCGGGGCTGCCCCTCAGGTTGATCGCCGCCACTATCCTGATAGTTGTTGCGATTGCGGTTATTATTACGCCGGCGACGATTGTTGTTGTTACGGCGGCGATTTTGGTGGCCACCGCCCTGATCATTGCCAGAACCTTGGGAGGTCTGAGGAGAACCCGTGAAATCGGAGTCAGCTGGAGTCATAAATGAAAGTTGTAAAAAAGAAGAAGGATCGGAGCATGGTTAGCCCAACCTAGCCACATCCCGCTGGTGGAGTGAGATGCTCAAGACGTCTCAGAAAAAGATTTGAGAGACTCGGCGAAATTCAGTGTCACCGGAAACCTCCTAGCCACGGTGGGACTGATGGAGGAAAGGTTGAATTGAAAGAATTTCGAAGGCGAAAAACGGAAGAAATGCCTAGGCATTTACGACCTTCAACTTCATTCAGATTAGTGGAAATTACTTAGGAGGCAATGATTTTTTAAATCTTTATCAATCAGCGTCTTAAGCGGTATTTCGTTTTTTTAACTCAGCGAAGGCATCGAGAGCTCGTTGGCGGCCTTCCGGATGGGGAATGATGGGAGAGGGGTAATCTTTATCAAGAGTGACGCCGAGTCCTCGGAGTTCGAGGGCGCCCAGTTCCCACGGTTGGTGGATGTATTTTTTGGGCAGCTTTTCTAATTCGGGGAGGAACTTTTTGATGTATTTGCCTTGAGGATCAAATTTTTCTCCCTGCATGATGGGGTTGAAGACTCGGAAATAGGGAGCGGCATCAGCGCCACAGCCTGCAGTCCATTGCCAGCCGAAGGTGTTGTTTGCGAGATTGGCATCGACGAGTGTGTCCCAGAACCATTTCGCTCCTTCCATCCAGTGTTGCAGGAGGTGTTTTACAAGGACTGAGGCGACGATCATGCGGACTCGGTTATGCATCCACCCAGTTTGCCAAAGCTGGCGCATACCAGCATCGACGATGGGGTAGCCAGTCTCGCCCCGCTGCCAGGCACGGAGGAAGCTGGGGTCTTCCTGCCAGGGAAATGATTGATATTCAGGTCTCAGGGGAGCTTCGGAGGTGTGTGGGAAATGAAAAAGGAGGTGATTGGCAAATTCCCGCCAGTAGAGTTGCCGGAGAACGCCTGTTTCAAGTGCGGGATCATGCTTTCCCTGTTTACGAATATGCTGAAAGGCTTCTCGTGGACCGATCTGGCCGAAGTGGAAAGCCGGGGAAAGCTGGCTCGTGCCATCAATGGCTGGAAAGTCTCGTTGGTCCTCGTAAGAAGCGGCCTGATTTTTCCCGAAGTCTCTGAGGCGAGTGAGGAGATTTTCACGCTGAGGCTGCCACATTTCCAGCCAACCATGATCCCACGAGATCCGTGGAAGGAGGTTGAGCGACTCGAGAGGAAGGGACTTAGGAAATTTTTTGACGCTTTTCAGTGAGTCGAGATCGACGGGGCGTTCCTTGGGGAGATCAACGGTGCGGAGGTGTTTCCAAAATGGAGTGAAGACTTTGAAGGGCGTGCCGGACTTATTTTTAATCTTCGTCGGATCGTAGAGCAGGGTCGCGTTGAAGCTTTGAACGTTAAGATTTTGTTCTTTGAGAGCGCTCTTGATTCTGGAGTCTCGCTTAATCCCGGCAGGCTCATAGCGGCGATTCCAAAAAATGGATTTCGCTCCTGTTTCCTTGATCAGTTTTTGAAGTTCAGCCTGAGTGCTCTGACCAGTACGTATGATAAGGCGGGAGCCATAGTCGCGGAGCTGAGTATCTAGATCTGCCAAAGCATGGTGAAGCCACCACCTCGAAGCCCCACCGGGCTCCCATGGTGATTCTTCATCAGGAGCCCAGATGAAGACTGGCAGGATTTCATGACCCTGCTCGATGGCGTAGGCAAGGGCGTCTTGATCGTGTAATCTAAGATCGTAGCGGAACCAAACAATGGCGGGGTGGGTCTCCTGAGGCATTCTGGCGAGAAGGTGCCTTAGAGCCCGAGCAGCGCAATCGATTCCTTAGAAGAATACGGCTCTTAAGCAACTGGTGAGTCGATCGCATCCGGCGCTTGCACTTCCTTGCGGCTGAGCGCCCGCTTCATTTTACCAAGCGCGATGTTCTGGAGCTGTCGAATCCTTTCCCGGCTTACACCGAAATCACGGCCGATTTCTTCGAGGGTAAGAGATTTCTTTCCATTCAGACCAAAGCGGGAATCAATGATCTTTGCCTCGCGGTCATCGAGAAGGTCGAGCAGCTCGTCCAATTCATTGAGGTGATTTTTCGTAGAAAGAACCTCGAGTGGATTGAGCGCACTTTCATCGCCGATTAATTCTCCGAAGGTTGAAGAATCATCTTCACCCACGGGAGCGTCTAGGGAAGCGGTTCGCTGCGCTGCCTGCTTGAGAAGGGAGAGCTTACGAGCAGGGATGCCGAGTTCTTCAGAAAGTTCTTCATCAGTCGGCTGACGGCCGAGCGCTTCCGCAAGGATGGCTGAGATACGATTGACCTTAGCGATCTTGTCCACCATGTGAATAGGGAGGCGCACAGTTTTACCCTGATTTGCGAGAGCGCGCTTGATTGCTTGTTTAATCCACCAAGCGGCATAGGTGCTGAGTTTTCCTCCTTTTTCAGGATCAAATTTTTCCACCGCCTTCATCAGTCCGATGTTTCCTTCCGAAATGAGATCCACCATCGGGACGCCATAATTTGAATAATCTCGGGCGATTTTAACGACGAGGCGAAGGTTTGCTTCGATTAAATGGTCACGAGCTTTCTCGTCCCCCTGACTGATGCGATCTGCAAGCTCGATCTCCTGCTCAGGCGTAAGGAGTTCAGTCTTGGTGATTTCCTGCATATAAAGCCGGATGCTGCTGTCAGAGTCGTTCATGAGTTTATCGGTGAAGCTGGTTTCACCTAAGTCATCGACCCATAATCGGAGTTGTCAAACGACTGTTTGATTTTTTTTCGTAGGAAATCGAGGCGGTTGCAGAGGATGAATGGTCTCGAACTCTTCTCCTCTTCAAAATTTATGACAGGTTAAACTTCTGCTCTTGTCATTATTTTAGATAAATGAAATAAGTTACTCACATGCTGCGCAGCTTTTTTGTTTTTTTATTCTGTATCGATCTCACTCTCGCCCAGAGTTACGGACCGAGTCGGGAGCAGGCTCCGGTGGTGCCAAGAGAATTTCGCGCCGCCTGGGTGGCGAGTGTTTATAATATCGACTGGCCGAGCCGGAAGGCCCTTCCGCGAGCAACCCAGCAGGCTGAACTTCGCCGTCTCTTAGACAAAATGGTGGCGATGAAGATGAATGCGGTCATTTTTCAGGTCCGCCCGAATGCTGACGCACTCTATGCCTCCCGCTATGAGCCGTGGAGTCACTGGGTGAGCGGGCGAATGGGAGTTTCCCCAGGGTACGATCCTCTAAAATACTGTATCCAACAGGCGCATGCACGTGGGATCGAAGTTCACGCTTGGTTTAATCCATTTCGTGCTCTGCCGAGTAAAAATATCCCAGCATCTCGAAATCACGTTACCAAGACGAACCGCCGAGTGATTCGAAATTTTAAAACATCTCAGTGGATGGACCCATCGAGCAGTTTTACTCAGAAGCGAGCTTTAGCAGTGATCATGGATGTCACGAAACGCTATGATGTCGATGGGATCCATATTGATGATTATTTTTACCCATACCCAGATGTCGATAAGTCGGGGCGTCCCAAGCAAATTTTCCCTGATGGGAAGTCCCCAGCTCAGCGGAGAGCGGTGGTGGATCGCTTTGTCCAGCGTATGTATTCCTCGGTGAAATCTGCGAAACCCTGGGTGCGAGTGGGGATCAGCCCTTTTGGGATTTGGCGTCCGGGAGTTCCAGCTGGAACCACCGCGCGGATTGATGCTTATCGCCATCTTTCGGCAGATTCTCGCAAATGGCTGAGCCGAGGGTGGTGTGACTATCTTTCTCCTCAGTTATACTGGCGGATTAATTCTGAGCAGAGTTTTACCCGTTTGTTGAGCTGGTGGAGACAGCAGGGGACACGTCCGGTGTGGCCTGGGATCGCTTCTGCTCGTGTGAAATCTTCTGAGGATCCAGGGCGCCCAGCGAGTGAGATTGTCAATCAGGTGAAGCTCAGCCGCACCGTGGGAAGGAATTATGTAGGGCACGTATTCTGGAGTATGAAATCGCTGATGCAGAATCGTGGCGGAGTGAGTCAGTCACTCGTCAGAAATGTCTATCAGGAGCCTGCACTCGTTCCTCCGATGCCCTGGGTGAACCGGAAAACTCCCCAAACTCCAACTGCCCGAGCTGCTGGTAACCGAGGTGGCGTGACTGTTACCTGGAGCGATTCTGCGGGCTGTGATCAGTATGCCATCCAGGCTCGATATGGGAATCGCTGGCGTTTTGTTGGCGTAAGTCAGGGGAACTCCATGCAGATTAATGGGCAGCCAGATGCAATTGCGGTAAGTGCGGTGAATAGATTTGGCACAACCAGCGTTCCACTGGTGCTAAGTAAGCGATAAATTATTTGATTTTCTCTAAAATGCTGCCAAGAGGCGGCTCACCATACTAAAACATACACTCCCCAAATTAAAACAACACACATGAAACTAAAAGTAATCTTACTCACTGGCGGTATTCTTCTCTCAGGTTGGCTCGCTGCCAGTTATGCCAGCGCCGATGCTGGAGCAGGATACGTAACGCAAGAGGCAGCTCGTTAATCGAGCGATCCTTTTTGTTTTTTAGAAAAAAAGGCCCGAGGTTTAAAACCTCGGGCCTTCTTTGTGCGTGAGAAGGGATTTTAAGCCAAGCCAGAGCGCTCTAAGAGAGCCGTTTGATCAGGATTACGCGACATAAAGGCACGGTATGATTCTTCAACGGGGCGTGAATTTCCTTTCGAGAGGACTTCCTCGCGGAAAGACTGCCCTGTTTCGGAGTTCAGCACTCCTTCTTTCTGGAATCGGGTAAAGGCGTCTGCATCGAGTACCTCTGCCCACTTATAAGAATAGTAGCCCGCGGCGTAACCTACGGAGGAAGAGAAGAGGTGACTGAAACGGCGTGCTATTGTAGGTGTTTCGCTCGCGAGAGGCGTTTTATAGTCGGCGAGGATTTCGCGATCAACCTCATCGAGATTTCGCCCAGTGTATTTTTCCAAGCGAGAATGAAGCTCTAAATCGAGTTTTCCAAAGGAAAGCTGTCGCATAAAACCAGAGGCAGACATGTAATTCCGGGCTGCGATCATTTTTTCAAAGAGATCGTCAGGAATGCGGTCACCCGTTTCATAGTGACGAGCGAAGAAATTGAGCGATTTTCGATCCCAGCAGAAATTCTCCATAATCTGTGAGGGAAGTTCGACGAAATCCCAAGGAACATTCACTCCGGCGAGTGATTTCAGAGGGACTTCTGAGAGGAGGTGATGGAGGAGATGCCCGAATTCGTGGAAGACTGTCTCCACTTCATTATGAGTGAGCAGCGCTGGTTTATCGCTAGTGGGCTTAGTCATATTTCCACAGATGAGCCCGAGGTGTGGCTCTCTAGGAGAGGGGAAACCTGTTTCGAGGTAGTTCATCCACGCTCCGCCACGCTTAGATTCCCGTGGGTGCCAGTCGGCGTAGAACGAGCCTAGGTGTTCTCCACTCGCAGTGTCATGGATTTCATAAAAGCTAACCTCTTCATGCCAGGCTCCGGCCTCAGCTGGTGAAATTTTAATTCCGAAAAGGGTCGAGCTGAGCTCGAAGAGCCCATTCATAACCTGGCCGACTGGGAAATACGGACGAAGCGCTTCGTCATCGAGATCGTAGAGTTCCTTACGACGTTTTTCTGCCCAGAAAGCCGTTTCCCAGGGTTCGAGAGGGGCGCTTTCTCCCTCCGTCTGCTGAGCTTTATAGTCCTGAAGCTCTTTGACCTCCTCGTGGAAGCGGGTCTGGATATTTTGATGAAGGTTTTCGGTAAACTCGAGTGCTGTTTTACCATCGCGCGCCATGCGTCGCTGAAGGGTAAGATCGGCAAAGTTTGGAAAACCGAGTAGCTGGGCTTTTTCTTCCCGCAGGGCGAGGATGTCCCACACAAGCTGTGAATTATCGTGTTTCCCATCTCGGCCAATGGCAGCCGAGCCTTGCCAGACTTTCTTTCTTAAGCCGTCATCCTCCGCGTATTGCATCACCGGAAACATGGAGGTGAATTGTTGGGTAAAGCGGAATTGGCCTTCTTTTCCTTTGGCTTTGGCATCTTCTGCGGCCGCTGCTTTAGCTGAATCTGGTAGTCCTGCGAGTTGGGCCTCATCTTCGATGAAAAGCTCCCACGAGTTTGTGGCATCGAGCACGTTTTCACCGAATTTCTGGGTCACTTGTGCGAGCTCTGCATTGAGTTCCGCCATGCGGGTTTTGGCATCGGGGGAGAGATCTGCTCCAGCAGCTTTAAAGTCTGCGCATGTTTCATCAATGAAGCGCTGTTTGATTTCACTGACTTCGGGATTCGATTCCGCAAAGGATTTCAACACTTTCCATAAATCACCGTCCAGCGAGATAGAGGAGGAGAACTCAGAGACGATAGGGAGCATCTTATTCAGCGCTTCTCGGAGTGCGTCAGAATTCGCCACGGAGTCGAGATGGTTCACCCGGCCCCAGGCTCGATCGAGGTCATCGGTGGCTATTTCCAGCGCTCCAAAGGTGTTTTCGTAAGTAGCAGCCTCGGGCGAGATTGATTTGATGGCCTCGATGTTTGCTCTGCCGAGTTCGATGGCTTTGGTGACATCAGTCTCGATGTGGTCTGGGGTGAGGGAGGACCAGTCGACTTTAAAATCAGGCGCAAGAAATGGATTCATAAATTAAAGGGGGAATTTGTCAGGGATAAGGAGGGATGCAAGGCGGGGGATCTGGAAAAAAGAGCCGAAAAAAACCCACCCCTCGGGAGAGAGGTAGGTTCTTTAAAGGTATCCGCTTCGCCGTCCATGGCACATGAGCCGCGTTCCCGAAACTCAACAGGTGGGGACCATCCATCGACCGTTTGTCTTCCAGTGAAGGCGTGACAGTCAGTCTCCGGGGCAAGTCCCCTTAATAATAACATCGGGTCGGCATATTTACCATTTTCGGCGCACGAAGCAGACGCAGATACAGTAGGGTTGAGCTTACCTTTTCGCAACAGAAAACGGGAATCGACAAAAGTTCTCTCACTTTCCCGAACTTTGCCTTGACGGGGGGCTCATTTTTCATAGGTTCCGCGTCCCGATTTCTGCAAGACTATGCCAAGAGACATCATCATCCTTGAATGCACCGAGGCTAAAGCCGAGGGCAAGCCCACCAGTCGTTACACTTCGACTCGCAACAAGAAGAGCCTCAATACCCCAGGCCGTCTTGAGAAGAAAAAATTCAACCCGTTCCTGAATCGCCGGACTCTCCATCGCGAGCTTCGATAGTCTCGGGACTTTAACCATTTCTATACTATGTCCGAGCCTAAGACCGTTCAGCGCCGCATTAACTTCCGTAAGGCTAACAAGTCGATGCCACGTCGTCGCCTTGACCTTCCTTTTGAGAAGATCAGCTTCAAGAATCCTGAGATTCTCAGCAAGTTCACTACCGAGACAGGACGTATCCTTCCTCGTAAGGTGACTGGAGTTTCTGCAAAGATGCACCGTGCCATTACTCGTGAGATCAAGCGTTCTCGCGCAGTAAATCTCATGCCCTAGTTCTTGCGCTTTTAACGAATTTCCAACAGTCTGCTCGTAACTTACGGGTAGGCTGTTTTTTTATTGAGAGATATGAGTGAGCTCAAAGATACGCAAAACGAACTCGATGATCGCCAGATTGCCATCGATCGCGTGGGAGTAAAGCAACTGAAATTCCCCATCATGGTGAAAGATAAGGGTGGAGCTGAGCAGCGGACCGTTGCCACTGTCGCCCTCGCCGTTGATTTACCACATCATTACAAGGGCACCCATATGAGTCGCTTTGTGGAGGTGCTTAATGCCCATGGTTCCTGTCTCTCGGTGCAGGAAATGGCGGCCCTCCCTAAGGAGCTACTCAAACGGCTCGACGCTCAGAAGTCTCACGTCGAATTTCAGTTTCCGTTCTTCCGCAGTAAGCCCGCTCCTGTAACGGGCCGGGCTGGTATGATGGATTATGAGGTGATTTTCGAGGTTGAGGGGGAAAAGGATGGGGAGAATGACTTCATCGTTACCGTGATGGTTCCCGTAGCGACTCTTTGCCCATGTTCGAAGGCCATTAGTGATCGAGGCGCTCATAATCAGCGTGGCTTAGTCACTTTTGCCGTTCGCTTTACCGAGCCGATTTGGATCGAAGATTTGGTGAGCCTCGTAGAAACATCGGCAAGCTGTGAACTCTACAGCTTACTCAAGCGGCCAGATGAAAAAGAAGTCACCGAACGAGCCTACGACAACCCGGTTTTTGTAGAGGACCTCGTAAGAAACGTCGCGCTGAAGGCGAAACAAGACGAGCGAATCACTTGGTTCCGGGTCGAAGCTGAAAATTTTGAATCAATCCATAATCACAACGCGTATGCTGTAATAGAACAGGATAACGTTTAATCCCTGAGCCTTATGAAAAATCGTATCACCCTTTCTCTCGCTGTCCTCCTGCTTGCCTGCCTCAGTATTGTCGGGTTCGCCCAGAAAGGAGGAGGGGACTCTGGGAAGCTGAAAGTGCTTCTCATAGATGGACAGAATAATCACAAGTGGCGTCAGACTACTCCAGTGCTCAAGCATTCGTTGGAAAGCTCAGGTCGCTTTGAGGTCGAAATTTCCACGAGTCCACCAAAAGACGCTGATAAAAAGGAGTGGAAGAAATGGCGTCCTGAATTTTCTAAGTACGACGTTGTTCTGAGTAATTATAATGGCCAGCTCTGGCCTGAACGCGTGCGTCGGGATTTCATTAAGTATGTCAAAGGTGGCGGTGGTTTTGTCGTGGT
Source organism: uncultured Verrucomicrobiales bacterium (assembly GCA_937958875.1). Taxonomy (GTDB): domain Bacteria; phylum Verrucomicrobiota; class Verrucomicrobiia; order Verrucomicrobiales; family Akkermansiaceae; genus SW10. The sequence goes on from CALGMJ010000214.1 coordinate 13,361, forward strand.
GCATGCTGCTGATAATGCCTTTGCCATGTGGACCGAGTATAACGAAATGATCGGTCTCGGTGGGTGGGGAGCTCGGAATGAAAAGAGTGGCCCTTACATTTACTTCAAAGATGGTGAACTCGTGAAAGATACCAGCAAAGGTAGAGGTGGAGCACATGGACCTCAGCGTGAATTCCAAGTGGTGAATCGTGCTGAGACGCATCCTATTACAAATGGGATGGTGCCTACTTGGCTACATGCGAAAGATGAGCTTTATGATCGTCTGCGGGGTCCTGCTAAAAATCTTACCGTGCTGGCAACTTCTCTGAGTGAATCAACCAAGCGGCATGAACCCATGCTAATGACCGTCGAGTATGGCAAAGGTCGCGTCTTTCATTCTACTCTCGGGCACGCTGATTACTCCATGAAATGTCGTGGTTTTTATGCGACCCTCCAGCGTGGCACAGAGTGGGCTGCTACAGGAGGAGTGACCATTCCTTGGCCTGATGATATGCCAACTGCTGATGAAGTAGTTCCAGTCACTTTGAACTAATGGAGTGGTTCACTGGGGCAGTTTGGCTGCCCCTTCTTGGCGCTTTACTCCATCCTATTCTTGGGTGGTGCGTTCAGGCGGGCACAAAAAATGGAGTCCGCCTCACCGTGATCGTTGCGGTCGCAAACTTTCTAACCGCTATTCTTTTTGGCCTCTACCTGAAGCCTGAAGGCGCCTGGACTCTGTCTGGAAAAGACTGGTGGGCGATCGCAAATGGGATCCTCTTTTTCTTTGGGCAATGGTTCTCGATCCAATCGGTAAAGTCCGGTGATATTGCGGTTCATTCGTCTGCCCTTGGTATCAAAGTCGTGGTGGTGGCTGTCTTCTCTCTCATGGTGGGGTTGGAAGAAAGTTCTCTCAATCTTCTTCTCGGAGTCGGGTTAGCTGTCAGCTCAGTTTATTTGGTCGCCGGTGGAAGTGCGAGCGGTTGGAAGGAGCATCGAGAGACCGTAGGGCTGACCGTTTTAGCCTGTCTCTTTTTTGGAATGAACGACTTTCTAACAGGTTGGCAAAGCCGT
>CALGMJ010000215.1 GCA_937958875.1 uncultured Verrucomicrobiales bacterium
GAAAGCGTTCAGTCGCAATCCTTCAGTGTATCTGTGAAATTAACGGTTTGGTTCTGCGAAGACTCGAATGAACTTTTTCGGGAGATCGTCTGTGGGGATTTCGAGAACCTGTTCGAAGCTTTCGTCTGAATTCATGATGATCGTAGGCTCTGAGGCGAAGTTCAGTGATGACCAATCAGTTTCTTTCAGAGTAGAAGATTGTTGTCGCATGAAGCGGATACCTGAGACGCTAGGCGGGACGGGATGAGAAAGGGTGACTGTCCCGTTTGTTCCTGCAGTGAGGATTGGTGGTGTTGGTGTCTGAGGTGAGCGAGGATCGCCAGAAAAGGCATATTCCGCGAAGAGGTTATATCCATCCCCATCTTCATCATCACTGATGAGTGAACCTGTTTGGCTCAGCGCTTGATTTACGAGGAAGTTAGAGTAACCCTCAAGCCGGACATTGTCGATGAAGCCACGGTTTAGCCCACTGCGTCCATTCGCATCTCGACTAAAGATCCAGCTTACTTGATGGAGGCCGGAAGGAAGGTCCAGAGAATAGGTAGTCCAAGGTAGGTCACCGCTAATGCGCTCGATGAGGTCTGCATTTAATCTCAGCTCTAGAAAATCCCGGCCTAGTTCTGACGAAACAGACCAGTCAAAGATGAGCCGACCAGGGCCTTGTACGAGAGTGCTCATTTCGGAATCTCTTCCATCTGAAACATTGCCGGAACCTACCTCATTACCACCTTCGCGGTCGGCAGCAATACTGGCAGTCCAACGGCTGGATGGGGTGTTAAAAAAGCGGATATTTTCATTATCGAGAGCCTCTGCTAATCTGGGGTCAGGAGCAGCAACATCTAGAATAATGGGTAGAGTTGAGACTCCGACTACGTTCTCAGTCTGAGCGGTGATGAGATAATTTCTACGGACTGGAGGAGTGCCAGTGAGGCTCAGAGTTTCTGGGTTCCAGCTCAGCCAGGTGGGGAGATCACTAAAGGTGACTTCGCCAAACTCGTTGAGAATTTCCATCGCATAGATGAATGGTTCATTTTGAATTGCGAGTGGATTTGAGTCGGCCCGGAAGAAGGGTAGTCTCTCGGAGGCCAGTGAAATCTCATCAACCCATCCCGCATCTTCTCCTACGCTAATTGCAGCATTTTTAGAATATTCCCATTCAAGAAGATGACGTCCTGCTGGGATTGGAACGTGGACACGTCGCCATCCTCTTCTCCCAGAAATGGCGAATTGGGTTTGACCGTCGATTTTAAATGAGAGCTCGTCAAAGCTGTCTTCGCTGTCGACTCTCCACCAGAAGGCTATCTCATCAGGACCAGTTACCTCAGTTTTTAAACTGGTTGATTCAGAATGTCTGATACGGCCGCTTTGTAGGGCGTCTTCGAGGTCGTGAGTGATGAGTGATTGGCCTCGCCACGATTGTGGGCCTTCTAAGGTCCAAGTGAGATTTTCTGAGTCGAGATCATCTTTGATTTGTTCTGAAATAAGAAGTCTCAAACGTTCAGATACTACCGAGGAATTTGAACTCTGCGCGATGATATCGACATCAGAGTTTAAAAAGGTGTTGAGTACCCCTGAGATAGTACGGTCTCCATCGAAGGTGAGGCCTTCGGGTAAATTTGAGACGGAGAACATAGCATCAGGGTCAACTGATTGAATGACGTAGCGATAAGGTTCATTCATGATTACCGTCTCTTGTAGGGGACTAATAATAGTGGGAAGGCCACTATTTTTAGCAAAGGTGATTTCATCGACCCAGGCGCGATCGCTGCCACTGGCATTCGTGTCATCTTTTCGATAGGTCCACTTGAGTAGGTGGGAGCCTTCGGCAATAGTTACCGATTTTTTTTCCCAGTTTGTCTGGCCGGAGATACTTGAGATCTCCTGCCCATCGACACTGAAGATAAGGAAGTCATAGAGAGCTTCTGAATCAACACGCCAGGCAAATTCTACCAAGTCTGGGCCTTCTGCAGTAATTGTGAATGAGGCTTCTTCATTATTTTCAATCGGGCGTGATTCTGCGGCATCTTCTCCGTCCTGATGGATTGTGTTTTGAGTGAAAAAACCTGGGTTCGAATTGTTGACAGGAACATTTATCGGGAGGTCGAGAGCAAAGATGAGTCCATTCTGCACAACTACGATTTCCAGGCTCGCAGTGCTTTCACCGGCTGGGTTCGCTGCTACGAGGTCGACTGTGAAAGTGCCTTCTTCTTGGGGGATCCAGCTGATGAGGCCATCAGTGTCGACTGTCATGCCATCTGGAGCATTTTCGATACGGTAGCTGCGGGGACTATTTGCAGCGGTAATTTGGTATTCAAAAATGTCCTGCGCCGGGGTGGCGACTGGATCTAGATTATTGAACTCAGGTAAAATATAATCGTCATTGAGAATCGTGACTTCGGCACGACTTTGAGGGCCAGGCCCAATTCCGTTTCCTTGGCTGAGAAAAATGGTGAACGTTTCATCTTCTTCGGGTTCATCGTCAGCTAGGATTGTAATATTTACAGTCTGCTCGAGGCTTCCTGCAGGAAAGGTAACTTCTTCGTTCACAGGGAGAAAATCAAAGCCAGCAATGGCGCTACCGGATTCGGTTCTAAAACGAATCGTGGAGGGGATAGCTGCTTCTTCTCTCAGGGTAATTCTGACGGCCAAGGTGGTGTTTACATCATCTGACTCTGAGATATTTTCTGCGCTGATGTTTGCCGGGATAATACTACTTAGGCCGGGGAGTTGTTCGATGCCTGAGCTTTCGGGGTCTAGCCAGTCGCGCAATCGAGTCTGAGGTGATCCGCCTCCGTTCCAGGATGTGAATATTCTGCCGTACCAATCTGGCAGATTATTGCCACATGCAGAAGCACCACCATGGAGCTGGCCTACGATGAGTCCTGCAGGGCTAAAGAGGGGGGAGCCGGATGATCCTCCCTCAGTGGCACCGAATTCCCAGTTGCCAATTCGAAGATGGGTGCCGTTCGGGGCAATGGGATCACGAAATAAATTGGTACGTCGCGGGCTATCTAAGTCGAAGGAAATTCGCTTTTCAGACACGCCAGGGTGGTGAATGGCAACGGTGTTCGAGGGGAGCACATCTCGACGGTCCCAGCCGGCGAAGTAGATTTCAAATTGAGTGGGCACGGCGTCATCAAGTTCGACGAGGCAGAAATCAGATGGTTCACTGGCTGCACGAAAGATGGCTCCACTGTTAAACTGATTGATAGGGCCATCTCCATTTCCTCCACTAGCAGCACTGCCCGGGGTACGGCATCGACTATTTTCGAAGTTCCAGAACACAACCATTGAAGATGCATTCTGGGGAGTGATACCGCAGTGGTCTGCTGTCAGGAAAAAGGGCCGCCGGTCATTACGCGCATTATTAATGAGAACTCCACTACAGGTATCAATGCCAAGCAGAGTGTAGGCTGCTACCGAGCTGATTTGATCGCGGTAGAGGTCGATGAGGGGGCCGAAGTTCGAATTGTCTGCTGCCGAGCAGATGACATCGATTTGGCAGGCTTGGGAGCGGGAATTACCGATTTTCTCTTTAATCGGATTGGCATCGCGGAATCCGTGATTCACTTTCGTCAAATTAAGAGCGAGTGCATTTTCAAATTCGGTCGGGATTTTAAGGTCAATGAGCAAGCGGTCTGTTCTCAGAATGGGGGTCCAGAGTTCATTGTGGTCTTCGTTATCTTGATCAGAGAACTCGAGGGGAGTCCCTTTACCGCGAGAATCGGAAATTGTTAGGACCCCGCCTGGAGGCATTTTATAGGTCTCAAAGCCAAGGTTGAGTGATACTGCGCCGCGGCTTTCAACCTCTAGCTTCCATTGAGATAGGCCATCTTCTCGGCTCCATTCACCGGCATTCTCTGGGCTGAGATTTACTTCGCGAGGAACAGCGAAACGGAACCGTCCACTCGCCTTACTATTAATTGCCTCGGTGAGATGTCGGCTATGGTCTAGCTCGCTGAGCTGAATGATTTTTTCTCCACCTTTAGCAAGGGGGCTATTTGACCTGTGATCTGGAGTATGGTTGAGGCGAGTCTCTACAGTTGTTTGTTCGGGAGAATGATTCGAAGCTTGCTTATCAGCAGCTTGAGTTTGGCTATCGCTTTGCGAGCGATTTTGATTCGCTTGATGCAGAGTGAAGGCAAGAGTTAGGAGCAGGAGACCGAGGAGAAATCGTTTCATCGTGATGAATTGGTGTAATTTACACAGCAGTGTTATCATAATAAGCGTCGTGCGCTAAAAGAAAGGTTTGGAATTTCGCAAAGAAAAATTTGGAATATTTCCAAGTCATGTAGGCTCTAACCACCAGTTACACAAAACAGGACGGATTATGGATGAATTTCAAGAACTTGTAGACGCTCATTATCAGGGGCTCTACCGCTTTGGCTTTTCGCTGGCCAAAGATCCAGATCGGGCCGCTGATCTGGTGCAGCAGACATTCTGCATCTGGGCTTCAAAAGGGCACCAGCTAAAGGACCGGAGTAAGGCCAAAACCTGGCTTTTTACCACTCTCTATCGAGAGCATCTCGGAAATGCGCGTCGAACTCAGCGCTACCCTGAGACCGAGCTCGGTGATGCGGAGCATGAGATTCCAGGGACAGAAGATGCTGCAGATCGGAAAATGGACGCTCAGCGTGCGATCGACCTCTTAGGTAAGCTGGACGAAACCTTTAGGGCTCCTCTAACGCTCTTTTACCTACAGCAACATAGCTACAAAGAAATCGCCGATATTTTAGAGATCCCGATCGGGACCGTGATGTCTCGGATCTCACGCGGCAAAGAACAACTACGTAAAAAAATGACCGAGGAGCCTGCAAGTGCTCCTAAGAAGATTCTCGAATTTGAACCGGAGGCAATCAGACAAAATAATGGATAAGGAAAAGGCAAAATTTATTCTTCAGAGCTTTCGCCCAGATGGGGCAGACGCTGGTGATCCTGATTTCGCAGAAGCCCTAGAATTGGCTGCGGCAGATCGTGATCTCGGAAATTGGTTGGCACGTGAACGTGCTCAGGATGCCGCTTTTGCTGCTGCTTTGAATAATGTTTCAATTCCTGAGCATCTCCGAAGCGCCATTTTCGAGGTGCTTGACCCTAAGGAAGTCGAATCTGTCGTATTTGATGCAGACTTTATTGGCGCTCTCGCCGCAGTCCAGCCACCGGACGGTCTGCGCGATCAGATCCTTAATGCAATGGAAATTGAGCAAAAGGTCGTCCGTCCTGCGAAAGGCTGGGGCTGGCGTAAGCTCTCCTCAATCAGCGCCGCCGCCGCTGCGGTGATGATCGGATTATTCGTGACTTTCGGCACTGGTGGGAACGCAATTGCTAGCGCTGCTGTGAGCGATGTCCATGAATCTGCGATCGCGATGCTGAGTGCTCCTCTTTTTTCTCTTGATCTGAAAGAGAAGCGTCAGGCTGAAATCTTTGATTGGCTTCAGAGTAAGGAGCTTCCTTCACCAGAGCAGATCCCCAGCGGTCTGCGTAATCTCGACGGGGTTGGTTGTAAATATCTCACAGTCGGCGACGAAGATAAAGATGCTAAGGGGTCATTGATTTGTTTCCGCAAGAATGAGGACACCATTGTTCACCTAGTCATGATGAAGAAGGAAGATCTTGGTGAAGAACTTCAGGACATTCAGCAGGCTGAAGATCTATGTCAGGCTTATGTTGAGAACGATGGCTGGTCTGTGACCCAGTGGTCAGACAGTGAGCATGCGTTCTTCCTCTTCGCGAAGATGAATCCTGTTGAAATGGCCGCGCTTTTCTAGAAGCTCGATTGCTTTTAAATTTCAAAGAAACATGAGGCGCTCTGTAAAAAGAGCGCCTCATTTTGTTTAAGCGGATGTGGTGACTTTAGGGGAGGAGAGTGCGTTATTTTACCCGATTTTTTTCGCATCAATGGTGAAATTTTGGTGTATCTCCCTATTATGTCCTCTGAAATTGCAACTCTTCAACTTTCTGATTTTGAGCCTCTGGTTGATTCCTCATTTACTCTTTCTCTGGAAGGGGTCGAGGGGACGGCTGAGGCTGTTTTAAGCGAGGCTAAAGTTTCACCTGCTGGTAAGTATGCACAAGAGGCTCGTGATCCTTTTGTGTTGCTCTTCCGTCTGCCGCAGGAGCTAAAGCTTGAGCAAAGTCTCTACCAGATGGAGAACGATAAATTAGGAAAGATCGCGTTATTTTTAGTGCCCGTAAAAAATGACGAGACTGGGCATTATCTGGAGGCTATTTTTAGTTAAATCCAGTTGCGATGATGCTTTCACGTGAGCATCGTCTTCTCTTTCTGCATACGAGTCGCACGGGAGGGACGACGATACGAGAGCTACTGCGTATGGCCCTGCCAGATACGGAAGAGCGTGTGGGACAGCATCGATCTGCCCTAGAGGCACGCGATGAGTTAGGGGTGTTTTTTGACGAGAGTTTTCGTTTTGCCTTTGTGAGAAATCCTTGGGGTCGGCTTTGGTCATGGTTTGCGATGAGTCGGAACCTGATACAAAATGAAGAGAGGGATTTTGATGCTTTTTTAAGAGATTGGGTGCCGGATGAGGGCGAGTTGATTCTGCCGAATCAATGTGAAGCGCTTTCTGATCAAGATGGGCGGCTTTTGGTCCACGAGGTAGGGCGGTTTGAGCGCTATGAGGATGAAGTGAGGCGGATTTTTAAGGTCGCAGGTGTTTCTCTGGGAGAGGAACTCCAGCAGTTAAATGCGGGCGGTTATGTTGGAGGCTATGCTCAATATTACTCTGTGGAAGGTCGCGAGCGGGTCGCAGCAGCTTACCGTGCGGATCGAGAATTTTTTGATTATGAATTTGAGGAGGTATAATGAGTCTGATCGCTCTTTTTTTTATGAGCTTTTTGTGGCAACACATCAGCGCATTTTTGCGCAGATGCCTTTGGCCCCAGCTCAGCTGGAACCGCTGATGAAGCAGCAATTTGAGTCTCAGTGGCAGCGGCTAATGAATGGATTTTCTGAAGAAGATTACTGTGTCATTGAAATCGATGGGGAAGCGGTGGGACAATGGTTTACGGGAGAAAGGGATGGGCAGGTGGAGATTGTTTACGCAGCGCTGATGCCAGCCTGGCAGGGCCAAGGTCTGGTGGCGCAGTTGACGCGTGATCTTGCTAAAAAGACTCTGGCGGAAGGGCGCCGGTTGCGGGCTTTTGTGGAGTGCTCAAACCCGGCGCGATACATATGGTATCATTTGGGATTTGAGGTCATAGAGGAGAATGGAGCACACGAGCGGATCGAATATTTTGATCCTGAGCGAAAGTACGATGATTTTCGGATAAGAAAGGTTCAGCTAGACGATGGTCCATTTCTTTTCGAGTTATTCTGTCAGATGCGGGCTGATATTTTTGGAGCAATGGAGATTTCTCCTGATCAGTTAGAGTCTCTTCAGAAGCAGCAATTTTCGTTATGGAATAGTGGGAATGCACGTAGCTATCCACAGGCAAAATCATTTTTGGTGATTCGAAATGGACGGCGGGTCGGAGCCTGGAGTTATAGTGATGGAGAGGATGGGATCTATATTCTGAATGCAGGGCTGGTTCCTGAAGTTCGAGGGGTGGGCATTTCAGCGAAACTACACCGAGCTTTATTTCGATATGCTGACGGTGAGGGGAAGGTCGTTTCCTCACACGTGGGAATAGGGAATCCAGCAAAGGAAATTTTAGAACACCTAGGTCTCCGTGTCGTAGGGGAGGCTGGCGCTTATCATGAGCTGATGCGGCTCCCTTCCACTGAGAATTGAAGCCTGTGAGAAAGAGGCGAATCCTTAAACGACGAGGCGAAAATTTTTCCAACTCATCAGGACCGAGAAGTCTGTCTCTAGACCTGGAGTGAAGTCAAAACGGTGGTAGAAATTGAGAGTGCGAGGTTTGAATTTATGGACGTAAACGGAGAGTGTTTTTCGCGATTCACGGGCCTCCATCATAAGTGTTTCCAAGAGGCGAGTGCCGATGCCCTGACCGCAAAACTGGGGGGAGATAGTGAGGTCTAGAATACGGATTTCATCAGCTCGGCGGTCACAGTACAGGCGGCCACAGGCTTCGCCATCGATGAAGATTAAATCATAGTTAGCCTCAGGGAAATCACTCTCATAAGAAGATTTTTGTGCTTCAAACTGTTGTTTTAAAAACTGGTTCCATTGATGAGCGGGCCAACCCGTTTGGGCCGCTTCCAGCGAACGAGAGTGGGCATAGAGCTGGAAGAGGAAGTCTTCGTCTGAAGGGGTTTTGTGACGTAAAGTGATATCCATTTGAATTTGTTAATCGTCGTGGAGGTGGGGCGAAATATAACAGTAATTTTAAGTCGTCAAAAGGGGAGAAGTAATGTTATATCCGGCGCATGACTCCCTCACAAAATACCCGCCGTTCTTTTTTAGCAACTTTAGGTCTAACGACAGGATATGCCGCTGCCGAAATGACATCCGCTTCATTACCTGGTGTTCAGTTAACAAGCCACACTTGCCCTGAGCGTGATGTTCTCTCAGTGGTTTCCAAGTACGGGGCTTGTCTGAAAACTACCCGCGAGGAAGGAAAGGTTGAGTATCTTATCCAGATGTCTGATGCAGAGAAATTTGTGAAAGTGTTCAACCCAATGAAGGCTCTGCCATTTGATGAAATTCAAGTGAGTGAAAATAACACGCTCGCTTTCACTCATCAGGGAGTCAGATTTACCCTGAATCACGCCAGCTAAGTTTGCTGGCGTGATGTTCTAGAAGGCTGAGGTATTTTTAGCTTCTAGAAGGGAATATTCCAGTCAGGGCGATGATGAAATTCACCGCCTGAAAGGGGGCCATATTATTAACAGGCGAAGAGTTTCCAGCGATATTGATATTGAGCGATAAGTTGAGCGCACCCGCTCGCACGGTTGTGTCTGCCGTGTCTGAATAGAGATTGGGCGTGCCGGCAAAGTCTGTGGAGTCTGCCGGGAAATTATTGATCGGGCTGGTGGAAGTGGCTGGGCCACCCCCTCTAGGCGCAATGGAGAGGTCTGCGCTGACTGTATGTGAATGGGAAGGGAGATTTCTCAATGAAAGAGTGTTCGTTTCTGTTCCTGTTCTCGTACCTATACGACGAGAAGTGAGCCCAGGGCCATTTCCTTGATGGATGGGAGCGCGACCACGTAAGTCTGGTAACGCAAATGTAGTCCGTCCATCACCACCGTAAATGGTGCCGATAATGGAGAAGAGCGCGGAATTTTGTGCGATAGCGATGAGCTGGCCATCACAAAAGGCGTAACCTCGGGGGGCGAAGTTTCCACCAAACATGATAATTTGTCCTAAGAATGGGTTTGCCATTGTTCTGTGAGTTTGAAGTGAGTGAGGGGGGTTAGCTTCTTGAGGGGAAGAGGCCTTGGATGGCGATAATGAAAGTGATGGTCAGTGATGGCTGCATATTCGTGTAGGGGAGGCTTGTGCCCGTGGGAAAGGTTTGTGGGGCAATGCTTTCGCTGAATCCGGCCATAGTTCCTGTTGGGGTGCTAGTATAGAGATTCCCATCTGGGGAGGGGCCCATGGAGTGATCGGAGGAAGGCGTTGATTCGTCTTCATTATCATTACCACAGGGAATGACGAGTGAGCTGTTTCCGGTACTCACCGTGTGGCTGTGAGCGGGTAGGTTTGCCAAAGTAAGAGTCGTGTCTTCATTACCAGAGCGCTGACCAAGAGCGAAATCTTGAGAGGTGCCAATGGCGCGTCCTGGGTGAATCGGGGCCCGTCCTCTTAGGTCTGGTAACCCAAAAGTGGTACGGCCATCTCCTCCATAGCTCGTCCCTAGGAGGCTAAAGAGGGCTTGATTCTGGTTAATGGGTAATATTTGGCCGTCACAAAGGGCCCAGCCGCGTGGGGCGAAGTTGCCGCCAAACATAATGATCTCGGCTAGAAATGGTTCAGACATGGTTGTTTTTTTGGGGTAGAAGTTTTCAGTGAATCGAGCTCGAATCTAACTGCGAGAAGGGAAAGTTCCGAATAGGCAGATGATGAAATTGACCGCTAGCGAAGGTTGGCGATTCGGAATGGCTTGAGGGGCTGGGCTACCAGCGGATGATGTGTTAACATTGGATAGAGTTACTGGGGTTAGCCCGAAACTTCCCGAAATTTCTTCCGAGTAGAGATCCTCTTCGCCAGATGAGGCGGGATATCTTCCGATGGGGCTGGACTGAGTGCCTGCTGAGGTCGAAGCCTGTTGAGCTGGTGGAATGTTTTGAGGTTGGGAAACGATGTGTGAGTGAGCCGCCATCGTGTTGGTGTTAAGGGTGACCGATTCACTGCCTGAGGATTGGCCAAGTGTTCTAGTAGTGAGCCCGGGGCCTCTACCAGGGTGAACCGGGAAGCGGCCCTGTAGATTTGGGAGGCCCATGGTGGTGCGGCCATCTCCGCCATAGGTAGTACCTAGAATGGAAAATAATGCGGTATTTTGTGCGATGGGGAGAAGCTGGCCATTACAGAAGGCCCAAGAGCGCGGAGCGAAGTTGCTGCCAAACATTACAATTTCTCCAATAAAGGGATTCGACATAATAATTTAGATTAAGGGGATTTTAGAGCGATCTTATTAGAGCAATTGGTTAAGCAGATCCTGGGAATGGGTCGCCTACAAATAGGATTCTCTTCGTGAATACACCTTTTGGAATAGTGCGTTTCAAAAAAATACACGATATGAAATAAAATCGATTTTTTTAGAACTCGATCGAAATAACGGGGTAATCACTTAACTGAGGGGCAATTTCACGAGTTGTCGTTCTCTTCTTCGAATTGATTCTATATCTAAAATAATTACGCAATCTGTGTACGAATGATATCCTGATAATCTAATGAAATTTCCCCAATTCCAATTTCCCTCTCAATCTCTTAGGTCTTTCGCTTTTTTTAGCTGTTTCATTCATCCCTTGGCAGCAGATGTCATTATCACGGAGGATTTCGAGACTGATGGCCAAGGAGTTCGCTATCTTGGTTCGAATTTCACCGATAATAGTGACGTTTTTGATCGGCATAATTTTGGCGCTTCGAATCCTTACGTATCGCATGCCGATGCAATTGAAACTGAGGATTCGGCTGTAAATCATACGGAATGGGCTTACGTAGCAGAGGATATTTCAGATACAGCAAACCCTTTATTTCCAGATGTGTATGCATCGACCGCGAATGCAGAGGCTTTTCTGCGGCTTGCAGATGTTGATGTGAGCGGGTTTAGCAATCTGCGAGTGACGGTGAGTTTTGCTGTATCTCGAGCGACTGGCACCTTCTGGGAAGATGATGAGTTCATCGCAGTCGAGTCTGCCTTTGATGCTGATAGTGGGGGGATTTCAGACCCGCTGACGACGGCATTCTCAACGTCTAGAACGAGCCAATATACACGAATTGGAGCTTTTTTAGGAGCTGATTTTTCATTTTCAGGCTTACAGCAGGATGTGAATTTGGATGGCGTAGTGGATGGGCCTGCCCTCAATAGCAAGTTGACCCGCTACACGTTCCCGGTGATAGGCAGTGGTTCTTCTTTATCAGTACAGATTCGCCTGAGTCCTACAGATGGCTCCGAAGAAATCGTCTTTGATGAGATTATCATCGAAGGTGACCCAGTCATGACAAATCCGCCTGCTCTGGCAGGGATCGAGAGTTCTGCGATTGAGTTTACCGAAGGTGACTCGGCCACTCAAGTGACGGGTAGTATCACAGTGGCAGATAGTGATAGTCTCACTCTTTCGGCAGCACAGGTTTCGATTTCCTCGGGCTTTAGTTCAGGTGAGGATGTCTTGACTGTAACGCCAGCAGTTGGCGGGATTACGGCGAGTTATGCTCCTGCTACCGGGGTTCTATCTCTGAGCGGAAATGCTTCGCTTGCGGATTATCAGACAACGTTGCGCTCAGTGACGTATCAAAATACAAATACAACGAATCCGTCGACAGAACCGAGAGAGATTAGTTTTTTGGTGACTGATGAAGCTGCCATCCAGAGCAATATCGTAGAACGCGATGTCAATCTGACGGCAACGATCGGTTCCGGCACGATTCCCTTTACGGAGACCTTCGAGACAGATGGGGAAGGAGTTCGCTACCTATCCAATACGCATGATAATGGTGGGGACGCTCATTTTGAGAGACATGATTTCGCAAATTCAGCGTCTCAGCATCCAGGCCATTTTGAAGCGGTCAGTGGGGTGGAAGGCGCTTTTGCGTGGGCTTCAGAATTCTCTGACGCGAATCCGAACCTAGGAAATCCTCTCGGGACTGGGGCGGGAACCCCCAATGTGATTCGATTTTATGATTTGGATGCGACTGATCTCGCAGATCTGCAAGTAGCAATCAGCCTTGGTTCATCGATTCGCACAATGCCAGCGACGGTCTGGGAAACTACGAATCAGATCGAGATTCAGGCGGCATGGGATACTGATCGTGGAAGTGCGGTTGCTCCAGCGAATCCGACTTTACTTTCAGGTTCTTATACCACGGTCGGGCGTTTTATTGGCACTGGAGTTGCGGGCCAAAACCCGGTCGCAGATGCCGATCTTGACGGCGTTGCCGATATGGGCGGGGCTGAGCTGAGTGAGGCGATGGGAGATTTTACCTTCGATATTTCGGGTGTGTCTGGACTAGCAGAGACTGGCTCGGTTCTGTCCGTTCAGATTAAACTGACCCATGGTGGGGGAGAGGAGATTGTCTTCGATAATATCAGAGTCACTGGAATAGTTCCGGACACGGAGGCTCCAACCGCAGCGCTGAGTAATCCGTCAGGCGGAGCTTTTCTCACGAGTGCTGCTGCAAATGCGCTCGGATTTATCGATGTGACTTTTTCAGACACTGGCGGCAGTGATTTAGATTTAAATTCGATCATTGATGCGGCGAGCGAGATCTCCCTCTCTGGTACTGGGGTAGGCACTGCGAGTGTTTCTGGGCCTGGAGTTCTCCAGAGTGGAACAACTTACCGCTATCCCATCACCGGCACATTTTCGCCGGGAACGGTAAACGTGGATTACATCGCAGGTTCCTTCGCGGACAATGACGCCAATTCTAATATTGCATCTTCAGAGAGCTTCACGGTTACGAATTTGAGTCCGACTGCTGGGCCAGATACGATCACGAGAAACCCTGGCGGCAGCGTTAAGGTGTCTCTTGCTTTTCTCCTGGGTAACGATAGTGACCCAGAAGGAACGAACCTAACGATCTCCTCTGTATCGGCAACAGGAGGAAATGGCGCCACCGTTGTGATTGTGGGCGATTTCGTCTTCTACGCGCCGAATGGACATACCGGAGATGATACCTTCGAATATACCCTCGTAGATGAAGATAGTGGCACTGCGACCGGAGTCGTCTCCGTAGATGCAGTTCAGAGTTCGGGAGTTTCTTCTAACTTAGTTGATGTGGAGACTGGAGTGCCTTTAAGCGGAGGAGGAACGGGAGATATCGCGCGTTTCGTGGGAATTCCTGGACGGAGTTACACGGTGCAGACTTCTGAGACCATGGCTCTAGGTTCTTGGAGTTCTGGGGATGTGATTGAGGCCGATGCTCAAGGATGGATTACTTTTGAGATCGCTTCACCTCCAGCGACGCTCTTTTTCCGAGCACTCATTGAGTGATCATTTGTTCTCCCTTGTATAATTTTATTATAATAAAAATCCCCCCCTAGTTTAGCGATTCCTGATGGGGATCCCAGCGGTTTGGTGGATGTCCAAAATATCACCTCAACCATTTTGCAACCCACTTCCATCAGAGTGGGCTGGGGATTACTGGTGAATTCACCGGTGATCTTTATGTGTCTCTTCAGCATGATTCTGGCTTTAGCGTGCTGTTGAATCGGGTGGGGCGGACTTCGTCAAATGCTCTTGGCTATGCTGATACTGGGATCGATGTAACTTTTGATGATGTCGCTTCAGAGAACATTCACCTTTATCAAGAGGTGCCAGCGACTGGCACTCCATTGGTCGGCATCTGGCAGCCTGATGGAAGAAATGTAGACCCCTCAGTGGTCACAGATGCCTCGTCAGTGACTGCTGGGCTTTCCTCACTCTTAGGAAGTCCTTCCTCTGGGGACTGGACGCTTTTTGTGAGTGATGTGGTCTCGGGATCGACTCATACGCTCGATACTTGGAGTCTTTCGATCACGGGTGATACCGTGCCGGAGCCTTCCAGCGTGATGTTGAGTTTATTGGCGTTGGGTGTGTTTTTGGGTCGCCGCCGTTGATTTCAGATAAGATCAGACGAATTCATCGAGAACTCCGAGCGTAAATTTAAACCGTTTTCCCTGAGAATTTACTCCGATGACAGGATACTTCCGGTTTCGAGGTTTAAAGGCGATTAAGCGGTAAATTTTTCCACCAGCGCCTCGGAATTCTCGTTGATAATCCTCCGCGCTGAGGCCGAAAATTGGAGCGAGAAGAGCGAATTCCTTTTCAAGAGGGTCGACGCCGTCTTCAGGTTTGATGGAGAATCCTAGCGAGAGATTGTATTCCAGCGTGTTATAGCTTCCTTTTAGTGCCTGAGCGTTGACACCATACTTGTCTGATACGGCTTGAACTGCAGTCATGATTTCATCCCGAAATTGATCTAGAATAAAGGGGTCAAATTGTTCAATCGCCCCTTCCGGGTAGATTTTTGGGTTGAGCCGAACTTCCAGTTTTCCGAGCGTTTCCGTCTTTCGCCCGCGGATCCATACTTCTGAAAAATCCCGTTTAGGACGGCGTTGGTAGCTCGAAAAAATCTCCCCAGTTTCTCGATGACAAACGACCCAGGGCGCATCGGGGGAAATCACCTCTTCATCATCGTAGCAGCGTTCAGGACGCGCTCCGATCCGTCGGCAGATCGCTTTCCAGCGTTCATCGTGTCCGCAATTTTCTCCAAATTCTTCCCAGGCGAGGGCGTGAGCAATCTCGTGAAGGATGGTGTCACGGACTTCGCTCTCAGGATTTAGAATCGTCAGTGGTTGGCTGATGGAAATTTCCTTGTGTTTACTGCCATAGCGACAAACCCCGAAGCGCCGCTTCGCATTATCAAATTTTCCGATCCAGCCGCGTTCGATGAGCTGATGTTGCTGCATTTCCGTCTTCAGGAGGGTATTTGCTTCGGCTAAGTCCATGGACGGTTCTTAGTTTGAAAATATTGGGTCGGCTGCGCAATGCTGAATCGGTGGTGTGGGAATAGTTTTCCGCGAATTTAGCTCCGCACTTGCCACTGGCCCTGCGTGAGACACACTACGCGCTGCATGATGAATGCCCCGGTGAGACCAAATGCGGATGAATTTATGACTTTAGCAAAGTCAGGAAATGTGGTGCCCGTTTACGCGCAGCTTGCAGCGGACTTTGAGACTCCGATCTCAGCTTTCCTGAAGATGCGTGATGGGAAGCATGCGTTTCTGTTTGAAAGTGCGGAAAGTACGGATGCCAGTGGCCGCTGGTCGATCATTGGGAGCCAGCCGAAATGGGTTTTTCGATCTCAGGGGACTCAGGTTACGATTACTCGTGGCGCTGAGGTCGAACAGCGCGAGCGGGAAGGGGATGTTCTTCATGAAATCGAGCGCCTGATGGCTGGCTACGAGCCCGTGACCCATGGTGATGCGCCGCCGTTCTTTGGCGGAGCGGTGGGCTACGTGGGATATGATGCGGTGAGCCAGTTCGAGCCCGCTGTCAGTGAGTCTCCAGAGGATGATTTGGGCCTTCCAGAATCGATCTTTTTCCTTGCTGATACTCTGGTTGTCTTTGATCACAAACTCCGCCGATTGTTAGTCGTCTCGAACGCGCTTTTGGATGAACATGATTCTCCTGCTGAAGCCTATGCCGTCGCTCGTGGAAGGATTGAGGAAACGATGAGTCTGCTAGACCGGCCTCTCCATGTTTCCGCTCTGAATGGTCTTGCTGAAATCGAAGCTCCCGAGCCACGGAGCAATACCACGCAGGAGGAATACGAAGGTATGGTCACGCAAGCGCAGGAGTATATTAAGGCTGGTGATGCGTTTCAGATCGTTCCTAGCCAGCGTTTTGAAGCGGACTTCGAGGGGGAGCCGATCGATCTTTACCGAGCGCTGCGTCATATTAACCCGTCACCTTACATGTTTGTCTACGAAACGCCGGACTTCTGTCTTGTAGGCAGTTCTCCAGAGGTTCACGTCCGGGCGATTGATGGGCGTATCGATATCCGGCCCATCGCAGGGACCCGCTGGAGAGGAAAGACTCCTGAGGAAGATGATGCTCTTGCCGCTGACCTCCTCGCGGATGAAAAGGAATGTGCGGAGCACGTCATGCTCATCGACCTTGCTCGAAATGATGTTGGCCGGATTTCTGAACACGGTTCCGTATCAGTCGATGATCAGATGATTGTCGAACGATATAGCCACGTCATGCACATCGTCTCTAATGTCAGTGGACGTTTATCACCTGAGCATAGCTCGTACGACGTTCTTCGTTCTACCTTTCCAGCTGGGACTGTGAGCGGGGCTCCTAAGATCCGGGCCATGCAGATCATCAATAGTCTCGAGAAAAATAAACGAGGGACTTACTCGGGCGCGGTGGGATACTTCGGCTGGAATGGAAATCATGATTCCTGTATCGCGTTAAGGACCTGTCTGGTGAAAGACGGTAAGGTTTACATCCAAGCTGGGGCAGGAGTAGTGGCTGACAGCGTGCCTACCTACGAGTATAATGAAACGGTCAATAAAGCAGCTGCGATGATGCGTGCGGTAGGATTAGCTAAAACACTGTCTAAGAAGCCGGATGAAGGAAATTTTTAGACATCATGACATCACGCGGGTGAACTATTGCCGCGAACTCCTCGAGGCGGCTGGTATTCCTACCATGCTGCGGAATGAGCACTTGGTGCATGGCGTGATCGAGATTCCTATTCCCGAATTTTATCCGAATCTCTGTGTCATGAAGGACGCCGATTATGAACGAGGGTGGAAGATTTTAAATGAGGACGCTAAGGCGAGTGAGAAAGATCCCGGTCCTGATCTAGCTTGTCCTCACTGCGGCGAAATGAACCCTGGAAATTTTGCCGCTTGTTATTCCTGCGAGAAACCGTTGCTGTCCCCTAAGTAAGCCATGCTAGTCGTCATCGATAACTACGATTCATTCACCTACAATCTTGTGCAATATTTTGGCGAGTTAGGTGCTGAAATGAAGGTCCTGCGGAATGATGCCGCTACCGTTGAAGAAATACGGGCACTCAAGCCTTCCCGCATTTGCATCTCTCCGGGACCATGTTCACCGAACGAGGCTGGGATTTCCTGCGAAGTCATTGAGGCATTTGGTGGGGAGATTCCGGTCTTCGGGGTGTGTCTCGGCCATCAATCCATCGGGCAAGTTTATGGGGGGGATGTGGTGCGTGCAGACCAGCTCATGCATGGAAAAACTTCCATGATCCACCATGAGGGAAAAAGTGTTTTTAAAGGCCTTAGTAATCCCTTTGAAGCAACGCGCTACCACTCACTTATTGTGAAAAAAGAGACCCTGCCAGATTGTCTCGAAGTGACCGCTTGGACTGATGATGGTCTCATCATGGGGTTGAAGCATAAGGAGCTCAATGTGCATGGTGTTCAGTTTCATCCCGAATCTATTTTGACGAATGAAGGGAAGCAGCTGCTGAAAAATTTCTTGGAGCTGTAATTCGAGAAAGGTTCCGATATATTGACGGGCCCATCTCTCTTCTAGTCCGGTTCCATGACTCCACCACTCATCTTATTTCCTCACGAGCCTTTCTCTCCGGGTAAAATTGATTCTGAATTTACTGAGGAGTATGAAGCGGCCCGATTGATTGGCTTTTCCACAGGATTTTATGACCATGAAATGGTCGAGTCCCATGAGCCGGTAGAAGCACTCAAGTGGTTAGCTGAATCTAATGGAAAGCAGAGAGTGATTCTCCGCGGATGGATGTTGCCTGGAGAGATCTATGCTGAGCTACATGCGGAATTACTGAAGAAGGGTTATATGCCGGAGACTTCGGTAGAGGGTTATGAGCAGGCTCATTACCTCCCACTTGCTTACCCATTAATCGAAGGTCAAACTTCACGAAGTGCGTGGATCAGTGGTGACGATACCGATGCCGCATGGGAGATGTATCAAGACTTCAGTTCGGCTCAAGCGATTATCAAAGATTGGGTGAAGTCAGCTAAAACTCGTTGGAAGGAAGGGTGTTACATTCCTCCTGAAACGAATGAGGCCGGTTTTCGCGAGATTTACCGAGTGTTTCGTGAGGAAAGGGGAAAGCTGTTTAATCGGGGAGTGGTCTTACGGGAGTTTCTACCCATTGTTGAGCGCGGGAGTGACATTCACGGGCTCCCTGTGATCGAGGAGATCAGGCTCTTTTTTTGGAAAGGAAAGCTGCTTGCTCGTCCAGAAGAGAAAAAACCGTCACCGATGGATGAGTTGTCACGATGGGAGGAGATTGCAAAGCGCTTTAGTTCTCCCTTCGTTACCATCGATGTTGCTTATCTCACCGATGAAACATGGAAAATTATCGAGGTGGGAGATGGCGGGGTTTCCGGTTTACCAATGTGGTTAGAACCTGAGAGGTTTTTCGCTAGTCTTTGGAACCACACCTTGGGTGAGCATGTTTGATGGGACATAGACATGTGGACAGGTTAAGAAATCATCAATGATGATTTTTTTTTGATAGGGTAGTAATTAGGAATGTCGTTCATCAGTCATTGGCTTAGCTCAAAAAAAATACGCTATCTTGTCGTGGTTCTCTTTTTTTCTGCGGCTTGTTTCGTGTTGATGGCGTTCAAGGGTGGCTCGGAATCCGATTTCGACACCACTCGGGTGACTCCTCATGGAGAACCAATTTTGCGTGTTTCTACGGACTCGGTCACAGCCCGGATAGCACTGAGTGACTGGACTCTGAGTGATTCATTAAAATCAGTGGCGGCACTTGCTCCTCTGTCTGTTGAAGGACATCAAGAGATCTCACTTTCTTATCATCAAATTCTGCGAGAAGAGCTAATCAAGAGGATCGTATTCTTATCTCGTGCTACTTTGGTAGAGCGCCGTGCCCTTAAATCACGAGTCTCAGATGTTCTAGATAAGATGGCGTTATTGAATCGTGTCGATCAGACCCATGGAATTAGTCATACAAGCGCGCTTGTGAGAATTCATGAAATGAAACCTGAATTTTTAGAAATTCAGAAAATCTGGAGCAAAGATCATCGCTTTGCGACACAGGTGGATCAACTTTTAGCTCAATACAATTTTTTAAATTGTGAACATTTTCCTGAACTTATTGAGCAATGGAACTTAGGTCCATTCATTCAATAAAAACACCTTACTCATCTCAATATGATTTCCCGTTTGTTCTTAGCTTTTTTGCTATCATATATCACCCCAATGGGGGCTATCCATGCCGCCTTGTTATTTGAAGAATCTTTCGATTATCCCGGATCTGTTTTTTTAAATGGCCGACAAAATTCTGATACCGGAACACAATGGTCTTTCGCAGCTGGTAATAGAGATGCCTTCATTGCGAATTCTTTTGATGGCTCAGCTTTAAGTGGGCTCGCGGTAGAAGGAGTGGCAGTGTCGCAGTTTTCTCAGAATCGAATCACGCTAGATCTTTCTACCCTGGCACAAATCGTAAATCCAACTCCTGGCACTTCTCTTTATATTTCTTTTGCCCAATTCTTTAATGATTTGAATTTAGATCAATCTCGGACGATTGAATTTCGCCGAGGAAACGGCATAACGGACGTAAACACGGTCTTTACATACGGAACCGACACCTTTGGCGGTGGTGCTGGATACGGTCTGCTTGTTGAGAAAGGAGATCCTGGTGCTGTTCGGGTCCCGGCCGGACCGATCAGTGTCGGCGCTCAGCTTATTGTGCTTCGTATCGACTATGGATTAGCTGGAACACCTGATTCGATTAAGGTTTATCGAAACCCAATAAACGGGACCACAGAGCCTGAGCAGCCTACTGTAGTCTATGAAAACTCGGCAGGATTTGATTTATCCTTCGATCGTATTGGGCTGGCAGTTTTTCAGGGTGGAAGACAAGAGGTAGACGAAATACGAATCGCGACCACATTTGCGGAGGCCGTTCCGGGTCTGTCTCAGAGGTTGGTTCCCGGTGAGCCTCTTATGGAGGAAAGTTTTGCTTATCCGTCTGGTAGTCTTATTGGGAATACAAATGCCGACTCTCAATCAGCATGGATGAATGTTGTTGGAGGGGGGAATACCTCAGTTGCTGGAGATCAAAGTTTGGTGCCAGTTGATTTCGCGGGTCTCCGTACTTCAGGGGGGACAGTCACTCAGGAGGCTAGTGCTCGTGCTTCTTTGAATCTGAACTCAATCAGCGAAATTGATGATCCAGAAAATAGTTCTACTTTATACATTAGTTTCATTCAGAAATTTGGTGATAGTTCTCCTGGGAATACTAAGATAGTGGAGTTTTGGGAGGGTTTGCCAGGTGATGGGAATGTTGTTTTTTCTTTCGGGAAAGATACGAATCCTATCGCTCCAGATTATGGCTTGCTGATTGGGAAAGGTCAGTCCAATGCAATGGCAATCAGTGCTGGAGCTCCTAATACTGCATCTAATTTGGTGGTCTTGCGGATTGATTATGGGAATTTTAACAGGTCTGACGCGATGAGGGTTTACATGAATCCTGGTAGTGTAGAGCCGAGTATCCCAGATGCGTTTGCCCTGAATGAGGAGGATTTCAGTTTGGAATTCGATCACATTGGATATGGCGCTTTTCAAGGGGGGATGCAATTTATCGATGAACTGCGGATCGGGCAGACTTATAGCAGCGTCGTTCCAGCGAGGCCGACTCTTCTAGTAGATGGGGTGATTTCAGGAGTCGATTCGGCAGCCGTTGCTTCAGTTTCAGCAGCAGAAGTCTCCGGGGCGAAAGTGGCAGATTTTCTCCTGTTGAACGGTTCAGGAGAGGAGGTTTTAAACTCGATGTTCTCCTTAGTGGAAGGAATGGGCGATGATGAGAATTCTCTTTTTGAGGTAGTCGGTAGTGAACTTTTTGTCGCAAATGATCTTTCATCCCGCGTGGGAGAAACTGTTTCGGTAAGATTTCGTGGCGAAGATGAAGACGGAAGTTTTGCTGAGCAGACTTTTTTGATTCAGGTGCTATCTCCTGCAGATCTTCCGGCGTCAATAGATCCAGCAAGTGTTGGTAAGTTTCTAGACGGTTTTCTGCCACAGGTCATGCCAGCTCCAGGGAATGGTGCCTTCTTAACCGTCGATGCATTTCCGAGCTTAGATTTCGGTGAGCTGATTGGTCTTACGGTGGAGCCTCGCTCCGATCATCTTTTTATTCTTGAACGTGATGGGGAGATTTATCGGGTGGCTAATGATTCGACGACGACAGAGGCTACTCGAGTCTTTAATACTTCAGTTTCTCAAAGATCAAATGGGGGAATGAGGAGCATGATCTGCCATCCAGAATTTAATGACCCGAATTCTCCTCATCAAAACGACGCCTTCATCTTTTACTCGACGTCTAGTTCGGGGCAATTCGTCTATCGCCTTTCCCGGATTACTCGTGGTTCTGACGGTCAGTTCGGCAATGAGCAAGTTATGATTCAGCAGCGGGCGGTCACGGCAGGGGAGCACTTTGGAGGCTCGCTCGCTTTTGATGAAAATGGATTTCTCATTGTTGGAATTGGTGATCTCGAAATCACTCTTTCTCGAAATGGAGGAGTGCCTCTTTACCAAGATGCCCAGCGAATTGACCGAATTTTCCAGAGCGCAATTTTACGGCTCGATGTCGACATGCAGGGTGGATCTATCAGTGCGCCAGCTCCTCGGACGTTACAGGGAGGCATGGTGAATGGGATTTCGACAAGCCAAAGTTGTCTTCCCGGTCATCCTTATTTCAGTAATCAGAATTTCTCAGGCATTGGCTACTTCATCCCTGCGGATAATTATTTTGTGTTAAACCCACCGAGCTCTGGTGTGGGTGGAACTAATCCTGACTACCCGCCACACGGTGATGCACTTCAAGAATACCAGGCTCTTGGTGTGCGTAATCCATGGCGGATCGCAGTCGATCCAGTTGATCATGATCTTGTCTGGTTTTCGGTCGGTTCGAATGGCAGTGAGAGATATGAGGAGATTGATCTCCTGCGTGCCGGAGGGAACTATGGCTGGCCATTTGCGGAGGCTATCTTTTCTGATTCAGCGGAAACGGAGCGTTTCACTCCTCCATCCGTCTATGCTCCGATTTACTTAGGAGAGAGTGAAAATACCTCTCCTCGCCAGATTGATCCGCTCTATTTTTATCAATCGATTAACACCGGGGACCGGGCTATCGCAGGAGGAGTTTTCTACCGAGGAACTCAGTTTCCGGACCTAGTCGGGAAGTTGATCTACGGAGATGCCGCTTCTGGGCGGATTTGGGCGCTAGATTATAAAGATAAGGCACCAGCAGATATTAGCAATGAACTCATCGTCGACTCTTCCGTGCTCGTGCGCCAGATGATGGCGGGACCGCAGGGGGAAAAGATCTATCTCGTTGATGGCAATGGGGTCTATCTTTTGAGCCAGAACGTAGATGGAAATCCAGAGCCTCCCGCTCTGCTGTCTCAAACTGGAGCGTTCACGGATTTAGCGAGTCTGACTCCGCATGCGGGCCTCATCCCATACACTCCGGGGTCACCGCTTTGGTCAGACCGGGCCGTCAAGCGACGGTGGGTAGCTTTACCCAATGATCAAGGGATTCCCGGTGAGTTCGATCTTGATGAAGAAAAGATGGTGTTCTCGGCGGACGGGAATTGGACGTTCCCGATTGGCACCGTTTTTGTGAAGCATTTTGAACTCCCCACAGATGAACGTGATCCAGAAAATAATTTGATTCGATTAGAGACGAGATTTCTCGTACTTGGTGAAGATGATGTTTACTTTGCCTTTACTTACCGCTGGCGGCCAGATGGCTCAGATGCAGATCTTCTGAGTGATGGTGAGTCAGGGACCTTTGAGGTCATCAATACGGTGGGGCAGGTCACGCAGCAGACTTGGGACTATCCGAGTCGACAAAATTGTATGGAATGTCACCAACCTGACGTGAGGCCAGTGCTCGGGTTCCGGACTAGCCAGCTGAATAATACGATCACTTATCCGGGTGCTGGCTCTGCGAACCAGCTGGTGACTCTTCAAGCGCTTAATGCTTTCATCGAACCTTCGATCGAAGTCAGCGCGATTTCCTCCTTTCGAAAGTCTGTTGATATCCTAGATGTCGCGTCGACCCTTGATCATCGAGTTCGTTCTTATCTCGATGTGAATTGTGCAATGTGTCACCAGCCTGGGGCGGAAGCGGGTCGGGCTGAATTCGATGCCCGTCTTCAGATTCCTCTGAATCTTACTGGGATGATTGATGGGATTGCTCAATCGGGGGATTTAGGCATTGCAGGTGCTCGGGTGATTGTTCCTGGGGATCCAGACCGGTCTGTCCTTTACGTGCGCGACCGTATTCTCGGAAATAATCAAATGCCTCCAATTGCTCGGAATGTCGTTCACGGAGTGTATGTGGAAGAGCTGCGGGCGTGGATTCAGCAGTTGGCCTTAGATGAATATCAGCAGTATGCGAGTGATGGCGGGCTTTTAGGCCGCTGGGATGAGGATGAAGATGGCGACGGTCAGGTGAATCTCATGGAATTCGTTGTCGGAACTGATGCCACTGCCCGCGAGAGCCATTTCCAGCCGAGTGTTACGAGCGACTTTTTCTATCGCTTCCCTGTGTCTGGAGCAGCGAGAACCGATGGGGTGAGAATTCGCCTCGAGGATTCTCCTGATCTTCAGCAGTGGTATGGTGCCGGAGAATTGAACAGTCGCACGACCATTCAGGGTGACAGTTCCAGTCCTGGGACGGACGGCATGATTGAGCTCCTGTTTGATCTAAACGAACCGCAACGCTACATTCGGGCGCAAGTATCACCGCGGTAGCAATGAAAAGGGCTGCATTAATAACACAAGGGCGAGCTTCAGCGCGCAGGCAGCGCGTAACCGGAGGCAGTAGCGAAAGAGAAACCACTGATTACCTAGATTCCTTTAACTCTTAGCGGGGTTTTTCTTAGCGCTGGAAGCTTGGCCATTTTCTTTGAGAGAAATGAGATCGCGGAGGATGGATAGTCCTTCGCGCTCAACGTGGTCAAGATCATTGGGCCACTCTGGGGTGTCGTCGAGGTCGCTAATTTCGTCTTTAGATTTACGGATATAGCGATTCTTCTCTAGGGTGCGATCAATTGGCGGGAGAGTCTTTGCTTTGATATCGTCCAAGGTGAGCCGAAAGGCAGAGAATTGAGCCTGATCAGTTTCTCTTAGTTTTGCAAAACGTGTGCGCATTTCTTTGAAACGCTTTTTACGGCGTTCTTCCCGCTCTTTGAGTTCAAGGTCCCGGGTGGTGCGGTTGAGTGATTGGCGGTTTTCTTCGCGGCGCTTTTTGATGCGAGCGACGTCTTCTTTGACGTAGTTGAAATCCGGTGATTGTCTCATACGTTGGGAGCTCTTTTCCTTAAGGGTAGGAATGAAAAGATGATCTTCTTTTTTAGTCTGGAAGCCGCGTGCTTTCCGGATGATATCGAAGGGAAGGGCATAGTCGGCGTATTGTTCTCCGATTTCGGAGCTATCCCAGCTGGAAGGGAGGATGATATTTGGGATCACGCCTTTTTGCTGAACGGAGCCGCCGGACGCGCGGTAGTATTTTTGGATAGTATACTTGAGTTCTCCAGCCCGATCTCGGTCGGCAAAGATGGGCATGTGGCGGGCAATCTGATCTGGGGTCTGAACAGTGCCTTTTCCAAAGGTGGAGTATGAACCGACGACGACGGCACGATTGTAATCCTGAAGGGCGGCTGCAAAAATTTCGGTCGCGGAGGCACTGAATTTATTGGTGAGCAGGACGACTGGTTTGGTGAAGATCGGCTTACGAGGATTTTTCCCACCGAGCGAGG
This sequence comes from uncultured Verrucomicrobiales bacterium, assembly GCA_937958875.1. Taxonomy (GTDB): domain Bacteria; phylum Verrucomicrobiota; class Verrucomicrobiia; order Verrucomicrobiales; family Akkermansiaceae; genus SW10. The sequence continues at coordinate 24,877 of CALGMJ010000215.1, forward strand.
TGATGTGACCATTGGCCGACTTTACTTGGACGACAGGGCCACGGCCGATAAATTGGCCCGCCATTTTAGTCACTTCTGGGAGGGAACCACCACCGTTACTACGCATGTCGATGAGGAGGCCATCGACTTTTTCCTCATTCATGCGTTTCAGAATTTTCTGGGTGTGAACCGAGACATTTCCAGAACGATTCTTCCGGTCGTAGTAAAATGAGGGAACGTGAAGCAGCCCGATTTTGAGTTCCTCTCCTTCGTTTTTAAATTGAAGGATTTCGCCCATGCTCAGGTCTTCCTTCATTTTGACGAGACCACGCGGGATGGAGATTTCCAGTGGGGTTTCTCCCTCGATGCGAAGGCCCACGGTGGTTTTTGGTTTTCCCTTGATGAGTTCGATCACTTTATCGAGCTCCATGAAGCGGGTATCGACCCAGTCTTTCTTATTAAGTGGATCGACGGCGATGATACGGGCATCGAGAGGGAGTTCTCCCTGAGTATCGGCGGGACCACCGATTACGATTCCAGTGATACGGGTAGTGCCATCTTCCTCTGAGACGAGGGTCGCTCCGATGCCGACAAGCCGGTTAGTCAGGCGGGTGTAAAACTGATCAGTTTCGCGGGCGGAGAAGTATTCTGTATGAGGATCATGAGCGCGAGCTACAGCACTGAAGAGATAATTGGCGATGTCCTCGGTATCGTCTTTTTCGACCTTCTGGAGGATGCGTTCATATTGGCTGATGAGTTTCTCGTATGCGGAAGGCTGATCCTTGAAAGGATCTGGTTTTCCCTGTTCTGTGGCTCGATGGCGAACGTCCTCACGGTAAATGAGTTCGTTAAGAAGGAGGCTTTCGACTTCTTCTTTCCACTGAGTCGTAGCGGCTTCATTTCCCTGAATCCATTTTGTCTCTGTGCGGTCGCGGGGAACGAAACGTTCGCCACTGAAGGTGAAATGAGTGCCTTTTTCGCCATTTTTGACCTGTTGCCAGTCTTCTTTGAGTAGCTTCTGGGCGAGCATGATTCGCTCATTAGCACGTTTTTGGAAGTGGGCGTGGATTTCCTCCGCAGCTTCCATGGCACGACCTTCAAGGAGTGCTTCGTGAAGGGTTCTACGGTATTTTCGGGAAAAATAGGAGACGTCCTGGGCGGTGAAGTAGAGGTGCTCAGGATCAAGGTCCTCGAGATAATCATCAAAAATACGTGCTCCCAGCTGTTTATTAAAGGGGAGACGGGCGTAGTGCGATTCCTGAAGCATGCGCGAGACCTCTCGTCCCACGAGGTCAAAGTCCGCCGCCGGAGCGGTGCAGGACGAGAATAGCAGCGCGACGGCGCCAAGGGAACTGAGCAACTTCATGATTTTAATCTACGTCAAAAGCGATTCGGTTTCGTCTTTTTTTCGAAAATGATTGGTTAGGGTGAATTTGAGCTTTTTCTATTCCCTGTAATGTAGTGCTCATTCTTAACGAGAGCCGTATTGTTGTAGCTGTTGCCAATTTTGGTAGGCCATGAAGCCAAGGATGATTGAGAAAAAGAGCATAAATCCGGACAATAAGCCTGCTACACCAACAAATATAGCAATGCCGATGCTGATTTTATGAAGAAGTGGGGCGCGCTGTGGTCCAATGATGGCACCTAACATTTGACCACCATCAAGGGGCCAGACTGGAAGAAGATTCAGGATAGCCCAGAAGAGGCTGATCGTCATGAAGATCGAGACGAAGTCGATGACGCCGGGGGGAAGTTGGGCAAAAAATATCCCCGCAAGTGCGATCAGTCCAAAGAGGATCTGAATACCTGGCCCAGCTGCGGTGACTAGGAAGTTTTCTTTACGATTAAAGCGTGCCCCGGGGAATAATGCCACGCCACCCATCCCGTGTAGAATGATCTGAGGGTTGGGTGCTCCGTATTTTCTGCCGACTAGGGCATGCCCCATTTCGTGAATTACAATAGAGAAAAATCCGGCCACCATAAAGAGGAGCACGTCAATCAGGTCTTTACGAGATTCTAAGCCGTTACCTGCGCTGCCAAGAATTGCGAGAATGACCCAATGAAAAGGCTCTACCCGAATGGGGATACGAAACAGAGTGAATTCAAACACAACGCAAGATTAGGGCATCCGGCGGAACTAGCAATCATGGCTTTTTTTCTGAGTGATACTTATTGCCTCTAGTCTTAGTGGGCTGGGCTGCTTTTCCGTAAAATTTCTACTTTGTTAGCTTTCCTGAAGGGGTGGGATTCGCGAGGGTGCGGGACGGCACCATGACTCCGCTCCTTCGAAAAATCCTGGGTATGAACTGGGTTCTCATTTTAACCATGTATGGGCTCTTGGTGTTTGGGCTTTTCGCGATCGAAAGCGCAGCGCGTCATTTACCAGCTCCTGATGGTATGACGGGTGGTGAACTCTACGCAGGAAAGCATAAGATGTGGATGGGGGTGGGGACTTTCGTTTATTTCATGACGGCTCTCATCGACTACCGCTGGGTCCGCTATCTGGGCGTGCCGATGTATGCGGTGGGGCTGGTGCTAATGGTGATGGCGATGAATGTGGATGATGATGTTCACCGGCTGACTTTCGGTCCGATCAGTTTTCAACCGGCCCAGATTGCTATCGCAGCGGGGATTATCACCATTGCGACTTTAGCGCAGGATTTACCTAAAATTCATCGCTCCTTAGGGGCCCCTTTTGTGAGGGTGTTACTGGTGGCAGTGCTGACTGGGATTCCTTTTCTCATGGTGGTGAAGCTGGGTGATATGGGATCGGCTTTGGTCTGGGTTCCGGTCGCAGTGGTAGCGCTTTTAGTGGGGGGAATTCCTTGGCGCTATTTGATCTTTCTGACTGCAATGGTGGTGGCGATTACTCCAATTGCCTATTTCATCGTGCTGCCATCCGTTTCTGAACGGGGGACGAAGCGGATTGAGACCTATCTCGAAAGTGTGCAGAGCGGGAAGGTGGAGAAAAATGATGATACCTGGGCTTCCTACTGGGTTACCACTGCAGTTGGTAAAGCTGGCTGGAAAGGGCTCGGCTGGGGAGCTACAGAGGAACGTGGCTCGCTCCATGCGAAACGTTACATTCCGTGGAAGACCGCGCATAACGATTACATTTTCGCTGTTATTGCAGAGGAGCAGGGATTTCGTGGGGCGATTCTTCTGATCAGTGGCTTTGGATTGCTGTTGATTCAGTGCCTTTTTATCGCTTTTTACAGTCGAGATCTTGCCGGGCGAATCATTGCCGGGGGAGTCGTGGGCTTATTTTTTGCCCACGTTTTTGAGAATATCGGGATGTGTATTTTACTGACGCCGATTACCGGGATCCCGCTGCCCTTGGTGAGTTACTCGGGGACTTTTGTCGTGATCTGTATGTTTTTACTCGGTCTGGTGCAGAGTGTCTGGCTGCATCGTGGGCGAGTGAAAGAGCCGGAGGCGAAGAAGGCTTAGGGGAGCTCCGTGGAGGAACTAGAAATATTGACACAGATTCTTGCCTGCGAGATGGGCATAATCATGGAGCTTAAGACTTATGGGGCTCGATTTTACTAGAGAATCGATAGGAAGGCATTCGTGGCATTCGCGGCTATTCGTTTCAGAATTCGCGCTAAAAATCACCCTCTAGCATCCCCATCGCAAGCCGACATCTGGATCCTCTTAACACGAATCTCATCTAGCTGGGGAAATCTGTGTTAAAAAATTCTGCAGTATTTTTATTCCTTAACACAGCTCGGACAGATCCCAAAAAATTCCAACTCGTGATAGAGGTTTTTAAACCCAGTTTCTTGGCGAATTTCTTCCTCAAGTTGGTGGACTGGGCAGGGCGCATCAATGGCCTCAATACTCCCGCACTCAGTGCAGATGAGGTAATCTCGGTGGATCCCCGGAATCAGAAGAGTGAAGTATGCTGCACGTTCGTGTAGGCCGAGCCGGCGGACCATCCCTTTATCACTGAGGCGTTGGAGGAGTCGGAAAACGGTGGCCTTGTCGCATTGTTCTGCAAGATGGCCGCAGCTTGAGAGCTCGGCCAAAGTCATTGGGCGATTATGCTCCGAGAGGCAGGAAAGTAGAGCTTCGAGTGCTTTGGTGCGGCGTAGTCCGGCAGCGCGGGCTTTGGCGAGGAGGTCGTCGTGAAGAGCCATTGATTTAGAGAAGGTTTTGTTGAGCGTCAGAGTTGGTAGGGAGTTCGGCGCCGATTTTTCCAAAAGCGGCAGGCATCGCGACCCGGCCACGCGGGGTGCGTTTGACAAATCCCTGCATGATGAGAAAGGGTTCGTGAACTTCTTCAAGAGTGGAGGCGTCTTCGCCAATGGCCACTGCCAGTGAGGATAGGCCTACGGGACCACCATTAAACTTATAAATCATCGCTTCAAGAATGCGCTTATCCATTTCATCGAGACCATCTTCATCGATTTCGATCATGGTTAGGGCGTTTACTGCCACTTCTGAGTTGATTTTACCGTCGGCTTTAACTTGGGCAAAGTCACGGACCCAGCGCAGTAAATTATTGGCAATTCGTGGAGTGCCACGTGAGCGGTCAGCGATTTCGAGAGCACCAGGAGAGTCGATGTCTAGGTCGAGAATTTTTGCGGAGCGCTCGATAATTACGGCGAGCTGTTCGCGGGTGTAGTAGTCTAGACGGTTAATGAGGCCAAAGCGTGAGCGGAGAGGCGAGGTCAGCATGCCTGAGCGGGTGGTCGCACCGACGAGGGTGAATTTTGGGAGCTGAAGCTGGATCGAGCGGGCAGAGGGGCCGGAGTCGATGATGATATCGAGCCGAAAATCTTCCATGGCAGGATAAAGGTATTCCTCAATCGCTGGGTGAAGGCGGTGAATTTCATCGATGAAAAGGAGGTCTCCACGCTGAAGATTCGTGAGGATTCCAGCGAGATCTCCCGCTTTTTCAATCTGAGGACCAGAAGTGGTGTGCAAGGTGGAGCCTACAGCTGTGGCTACGATGTTTGCGAGGGTCGTCTTTCCAAGACCTGGAGGGCCAGAGAGGAGCACGTGTTCTAAGACGTCGTCGCGCTGTTTTGCGGCCTGCACCATGAGCATGAGACGCTCAGTAACTTTTTCCTGCCCATGGAAGTCTTCAAACCCCGGTGGGCGCAAGGTCAGATCCTCAGGCGTGACAGCAGCGGTATTAGCTTCTTGGAAATAGGATTCGGACATGAGCGACGACGTGGGCACGGTGGACCATGATGCGAGGGGAAGGAACTCGAAATTTTCTAAAGAACGGGCTTTACATGAAGTATTTCATCTCTAGTCTCCCGCCCTCCACGAAATCCCTGATCTCTATGAAAGTTCTTTCCTCTCTCGGTTCCGCTAAGCGTCGTCACGCTGATTGTCAGGTCGTCAAGCGCGGCGGTACCCTTTACGTGATCAATAAAACGAATCCTCGTTTTAAAGCCCGCCAGGGAACCACTAAAGGCACTAAGATGTCCAAGAAGGGCGTCAAGTAAGACCTATTTTTCTCAATTTTTCTTAAAAGCGCTTCCGAGTTCATCGGGAGCGCTTTTTTTTTCATCCCCGAGCCTCTGCGTTAGATTGTACAGGCAGTGTTGCTTACTTCGGGAGGAAATAGCCTTTTTGTTTCTCCGAAATCGGGAGCTTCATCTTTTCCATGACGGCGAGCATGTCTTCCCAGACCTTCCGTTTTTCGCTGAGGCCTTCCTGTTTGTGGAGAAGATAGGAAGGGTGAAAGGTGACGCGGAGAGGGATGCCTTGAAACTGATGCCACTCGCCGCGTAGCCGGCCGACGGGTTGATTACTTTCCAGAAGTCCTTCGGCAGCAGTGGCGCCCAGGGCGATGATGACGCTGGGCTTTACGACGTCGATCTCAGCGCGGAGAAAGGAAATGGTGGAAGCCATTTCTTCAGGGGAGGGCTTTCGGTTCCCGGTGGTTTGATTTTTGATGGCAGGCCGGAACTTGCAGACATTTGAGATGTAAATTTCGGGGCGAGAGAGACCCATCGCTTTCAGGATGGCATCGAGTTTCTGCCCTGCGGGCCCGATGAAGGGTTCGCGTTGGCGTTCCTCTTGGTAGCCGGGAGCTTCTCCGACAAGCATGAGTTCAGCTTCTGGATTTCCGGTAGAAAATACCATGATATCTCGCAGCGTCCCGAGGTTACGAGCTGGTTGCCATTGTTCACAGAGAGTTTTGAGGGAAGAGATTTTTTCGGCTGCGTTGTTTCCAGTGGCCTTGATCTCAGTGGTTGCAGGGGTGGGGGATGGGACGGCTTCAGGTGATGGAGCCTGTGTCTGTGTGGTTGAGGGAGATGATGTGGATTGAGCTGGCTGAGCAGCTCCTCGGCGGTAAAATTCACGCAGGATTTCCCGGGCCTGATCATCCACTTCGACATGGGTGATGCCTTTTCGCTGGAGTTGTTCCAAGTAATCGATGACAGTCACTTCAGGCATGGCGATAGAGGACCATAGCAAGGCTTCATCCGCAAGGTTGAGGAAGTTTCCGATGTGAAAAAGAAAGAATCGGCTTGACCAAATGCCTTATTTCTCTACTTCTCCCCGCCCACCAATCCAATTTTCATTTTATGTCCAGAGTTTGCAGCATCAGAGGGTCCAAAGTTCGTGTCGGACGTAAGATTCACCGTTCGGGTCTCGCCAAGAAAAAAGGCGGTATCGGTCGTCACGTTACCAAAACAGTTAAGCGTAAGGTTTCTCCAAACCTTCAGACCAAGCGTGTCTGGGTTCCCGAGCTTGATAAGTATGTCCGCGTGAAAGCTTCCGCGAAGGCCTTCCGCACCATCAATAAGAATGGCGCGTATGTGACCCTGAAGAAGGCTGGCTTGATCTAAGCTTCCCCGGATTCACAAAAAATTTCTAAGCCACTTCTTTCGGGAAGTGGCTTTTTTATATTCCTCGGGGATTGTCACGTCGGGGGCAAAGCCTTACTTCCTGTGACGTGATTTCCCTTGGCGAACATGGCCCGCGCTTTTATGACGAGATTCGCCACGTCTTTAGCGAGACAGGGCTACTCTCGAAGTCGCCTGATTTCGAATATCGTGCTGAGCAGCAGGAGATGGCAGGGGAGGTGGCTTCGGCACTCGAGGGGCAGCGTCCTCTAGTAGTGGAGGCGGGCACGGGCGTTGGAAAATCTTTAGCCTATCTCATCCCGGCGGTGAAATACGCGCTCGAGAATGATAAAAAGGCCGTCATTTCTACTCATACCATCAATCTACAGGAGCAGCTGATGGGGAAAGATCTGCCTATTGTGCAGAAATTACTGGGGCTAGATTTTCACGCAGCTCTCCTGAAAGGGCGGCAAAACTACGTCTGTCCACTACGGCTCCGGCGAGCGATGGATCAGGTCGGCGACCTTTTCACCACGAGCGAGCGAGAGGAAATCAAAGCGATCTGGGATTGGGCTGAAGGGACTAGGGATGGCACCCGCAGTGATCTTGACTTTGAGCCCTCACTGAAAGTGTGGCTTCAGGTTTGTAGTGAATCACATATCTGCACGCAGCGGACTTGCGGGCCGCGGGGAAATTGCTTCTTCCAGGAAGCACGTAAGAAGGCGCAATCGGCCACGGTGTTAGTCGTGAATCATAGTCTCTTTTTTTCCATGCTAACGCCAGAGGAGGAAAAAGAGGGTGATGATGAAGGCTTCCTAGTGCCGAATGATTTTGTCGTTTTTGATGAGGCTCACACGCTGGAAAGTGTGGCAGCCAAGGCGCTCGGTCTCAGGCTGAGCCAGGCTGGGCTACGTTTCGATCTCCAGCGCCTGTATCATCCTAAAACTGGTAAAGGGCTGCTGAAAGCGATTCACGCTACGGATGCCATGGACGCTGCCAAGACGGTCATCGAGGCTACTGATGATTTTTTCGATGAAGTGGCCGAGGCCGTTACCTTCAATGACTGGGGGAGAGAATGCCGGGTCCATGAGACTGATCTCGTCGATAACACCCTCGCGGAGCCGCTCCGCCGCTGCTGGAAGGCCGTTGAAGAGGCCTCTGAGGACGTGAAAGATGAAACGCGTCGCAACGAGCTGAAAGACGGTGCACGGCGTCTCCGCGAGATGCATGGTGCTGTGAAAATGTTCCTCGATCAGGAGGATGAAGAAAGCGTTTATTGGGTCGAAAAAGGTGGTAACGAAGGCACCTCGCTCAGTCTCAATGCAGCTCCGATTAATGTTGCTGATCGTCTGCGGCCCATTCTTTTCGGGCCAGAGAAGTGCTGCATCATGACCAGTGCGACTCTGGGTACTGGAAATCAGGATTTAAAATATTTTCGTGAGCGGGTGGGGGCGGAGCACGTGCAAGCGGTGCAGATTGGGAGTCCCTTTGACTATCAGAAACAGATGGCAATTTACGTCATCAAGTCCATGCCTGATCCTCGCGATGATGGTTACGAAAAAATGCTCATCCACTGGATCGAGCGCGTGATTAAGAAGACGGAAGGAAAGGCTTTTGTCCTCTTCACCAGTCACCGGCTTCTGAGGTCGGTTGCAGATGCCATGGAAGATTTCTTTGAGAAATTCGGGTGGCGTCTTCTTGCTCAAGGGATGGGCATGCCACGGCAGAAGATGGTGGAGGAATTTCGCAGTGACGTAAACAGTGTCCTCTTTGGCACCGAGAGCTTCTGGGCTGGGGTAGATGTTCCCGGAGAAGCTCTTAGTAATGTCATTATTACCCGAATCCCCTTCGCTGTGCCCGACCATCCACTTACCGCTGCGCGCCTAGAAGAAATCGAGGCCGGAGGGGGAAATGCCTTCATGGAATATTCGGTGCCCGAGGCCATCATCAAGCTGCGTCAGGGAGTGGGACGGCTCATTCGATCTGAGAAAGATGAGGGCATGGTCGTCATTCTCGATAATCGGGTGGTAACGAAGCGCTATGGCAAAAATTTCCTAGCAGCTCTACCTCCTGCGCCTGTGAAAATCGTCACTTAAAAAAGGTGTATCTGTGAAAGGTGGTAAGTCCTCGCAGAGGCTTTGGGCGCATGCTATGACATTCTCATGAAACTACTTTTAGCGACGATTTCTCCTCTTCTGTTTTTGACACCCGCATCAGCTGAGCAGGTGATTTTAAGTAAGGAGGCGGTGATGAATGGCTATCATGAGCATGCCGTGATGTCTCAGTTTTGTCGCTGGTTTCAGCTCTATGAGCGTGATGACACTCTTCTTAAAAACCAGATCGATATCTTAGCTAAGGAAGTCGAGCTAAAATCCGGTCTCGGTGAGGCCAAGGGGCATGATGCTTACCAGGAGCGCTTCAAAAAGCTCCCAAAGGCTTGGGAAAATGCTCATTTTATCAAGTCATCGGAAGTGACCGTGAACGAGGATGGCACTTGTGCTCTTTCTGCCCAAGTCCACTACTTCAACCAAGGAATGCTACCCGAAAATGAAATTCGGACTGCTAACCTCACTTATACCGCAATGCTCTCAAAAACAGAGGGAGAGTTACCCAAGTTCACCAAAATCGAGATCACTCCCAATAAGGAACAAAAGGCAGAGAAAGTCACCGAGTGGAAAGATGCGTACCCTGAAAATCGCCTTAAAAGTTTAGTTCACCAATGGCTCTACCTCATCGAAGATCCAGCTCGTAAATTTGAGCCCTTTAAAGAGTTACTCGCAGATGGATATGCTCTTCATTTCTCCTCTGGCAAAATCGAAACCTTCGAGGATTTTGAAAAATGGTTTCGTGGCCCGGCTTCATCAGTAAAAGCGAGCACACATCAGATTAAGGATTTTTCGTACGAAATTCTCGGAGAGAATAATTACGCTCTTCAGGCGAAATTTGATTGGCAGGGTATTTTTCCAAATGGAAAAGAGATGAAGGCGCAGACAGAACACAAATGGATCGTCATTGATAATCCTGCTGAGCGTTTTGCCCGCATTCGTGAAATCAAAGTTAAGGTCTTGAAGCCCTTCGCTCCCTTGACACGAGAGTGATGTCTAAGGCACCTAGTGCTCCGTCAAACCTAAGATTTTGGGTTTCTGCTGGTCTCTCGAAAATCTGGCCGCGTTGTCGATGCTAAGAGAATGCTCGATTCACTGATCATCTCCGCCTTGCCAGATTTCCGATATCCTTCGCACTTACCTGAAATCTTAGTCCTGACAAAGCACTAGTTTTAAGCTAGGTCCTTATTGAAGTAGATCTTGATGTAGCTCTTCTTCTTTTCTTCATCGTAGCCTTTTTCGAGAACGGCATCAGGGTTGTTGACCACCTTGGGCTTGAGCTTGATTTCGACTCCAGTGTCCAGCTTCATGATGTTTTTCATGAGCTTCTTGGCTTTCACCACGTCTTTCTTAGAAATGTCGAAACCTTCCTCGATTTTGACGCCTTCTTCTTCCTCAAGACGCTGTTTTTCCTCTCGGAATTTAGCTTTTGCCTCGGGCGTACGTAGCGCTTGTTCTTCGAATTCTTGTAGGCTGAACTGCTTTTTATCGTCGAAGTAAGAAAGTGCCTCCTTGGCGGTGTCATTGACTGCCCAGGGAGGATTTTCAGAGCTGCTTGCTCCTTCCGTATCAGTGGACGGCTCTGGGGTAACGGCCTGCACCGCCATCTCGGCCACTCGCTTCGAGAGAAGCGAGGAGTCAGGAATAGGTGCGACTCCTAGGAAGTCGCGCACCCAGAAGCGGGACTCAGAGCCTGCTCGATCGAAGGTAAGGGAATAGTAGCCCTTACGCTCAAGATGATCGAGAATGAGGCAGCCCTTATCAATTTTTTCCGGATTGATACCATGCTCGGTGTTGAGCTGAAGGTCCCCTTCATGTGCAGAAATACTTAGAAAAGGGGAGACGCTTTCGGATTTCAGAATACAAATCCCGCGAACGGTCTGATCTTCGCCAAGATCGATCCCCTGCACGAGGGCGACGCAAAGATCTCCAGATTTGATGTTTGGATGGCTCGACTTTGAGTAAAGGCGCTGAGCGATGTCACAACCAGCGGACAGAAGGTTTTCAGTGTCTTCAAAGATTTTGCCAACACAGGTATTGAGTTCGTGATTCGAAAGAGAGCTGTGGTGGCGGAAGCGATGTCCGACGAGGGAGAGGCTCTTGAATGGCCGCATGAAGATGCCCGAAAGCATTGGTTGGTCAGCTTCCTCGACCTTGAAAATCTGTTTTGAGGTTTGAAGGGGTTCGTCGCGAGAAGGATTCCCTACTTTTGCAAGAACGAGCCCGTCGATAGTGGCGTTTTCAAAGCTGACTTTCAGATTCACATCAGCGAAGTAGAGAGAAATAGCAGAATAAAAAAGCGCAAAGCGAGACAGATGTTGGAAGAGGCATCAGTCTTGCCTGATACAGCCAGTTTTCTCGCGCGAGTCCTTCGATCCGCGCGAAATTGCGATGATTGATGGTGACGACGGTGAGGTCATGAGTGAAGGCAGTGGTTGCGCTGAGGAGATCGAGGTCTCTGGCCTTTTGCTCAACCTTCTTCTGGGGCGGTTTCGAGTGCTCAAAAGTGAATTTCCAGACGATCTTGAATAACAGCTTTTCTGAAGTAGCTGTATCCTATGCCTAGGTTCAGAACGATTTGTGATCAATGTGGTAGTGTGAATTCGGGCCAGCGAGTCACAAAGGGCTCTACCTTGGTTGAAGTCTCGTTATGGGGAGCAGGGGTGATGACCTTACCTTTTGGAGTAGGCCTTTTCTTTCTGGTGATTGGTCTGGGGTATAGTGTCTGGCGATGCGGGACTTCTTTTTTGAGGTGTAGTGAGTGTCAGGGTGAAGTGCCGTCCCCTCAAAAATAGTAAGCATGTGTTGATCATCATTTTTGATTCCTCCCCATGTCTGGACTCGATCAATCACTCCCTCTTCTTCGAGGGATCGCCATTACTTGGGTAATCAGTGGTTTTCTTCCGCTAATACCTCAGGTTTCGCCCTGCCTATAATCTTAATTTCTCCCTTATGTAGGGACCCTGCATCTCCAAACCACCGAATCGCTTCGGTATTATCTTTCATCGGCGCAACACACGTAGTCTGCAGGGGGGCTTATCCACGTTTTCGCTCTAGCATGACCATCATCATGTAAGCGAGGATGAGTTTGAGTTCTTCTCTAGGGCTTAAATTTGCCGCTTTCTCAATTTGGAAGCGGCCTTCCCAGAAGGCTGGCTTTTTTTCCAACCGCATGGAGATTTCTCCCGCATTATTTGTGGCTCCATAAGAAGGATGAAATACGTAGCCGGTGAAAAAACCGATAATAGGAATCTGCCCGAAGATGCCATCTAATACTTTCGCCATCGCACTTTCCTCCTTGATGGAATAATCGACCGTGTCTGAGCCGGCTTCGAAGACTTCGTAATGAGCCTTCCAAATGCTGCGCCACCCTCGGCGTCCCACGCTTCCCAGATCCTTACCCTCGCCATCAGTAAAATTATAGCGGGCGGACCAATCGATCACCTTGTTGGCTTTGATTTCGGCGAGAAGAACGCTGCGTGATTTGTCGGTATAAATTTCCACATGTTCGCGGAATTTAAACATCTTCTGTTTCGTGTAGAGAACCACCTTGCCATTGGCGTCGGTCACGGTGGCCTGACTTGCGAGAGCTAAAACCTTAAAGGAGAGTTGGAGGGGCCACTGAACCCCTTCCATTTGACGGCCGATATCATCGGTTGCTTGAGTGATAGCAGAGCTAGGGGCGGTATAAGGATTATCGCTTTCAGGCATGCTGGGGATCTATCAAAAGGTCATACTAGATCAGAGAAAAATCGACGCCCGAGGTGCTGATTTACCGAGAATTTCGATAATGAGGGTTCATGTAATCTAGGTCTTCTTACTGCTTTCGATGTTTTCCGCGATGATGCACCTGTGAACGATATCTATAGGGGAAACGGACGGCCTGGTAGGAAACCATGGGTGTCCAAAAGTCATGAAGCTGGGTAGCTTCAGACATTGGCTAGTTCTCGCAGAGATTCAGGGTAAGGAACTCGACTTTTAAGCCATCCTTCAACCATCGAATCAACAATAGTGCTGCAGCTATCTCCTCAGTAATTCTGCACGAGTTTCATTCACGTAATAGTCTCACTAGACAGGGGTAGCGAGTCTCAATGGCGAACGTGGAGAGGGGAGGAAACACCCTTAGATTCTACGGACAAGCCATTTCATGAGAGCGCAAAAAAGTCGGGCCTCGCTTACGTGAAACCCGACCTCTGAAATCAATCCTCGAACGGTGAAAAATCTTACCGCTTACGACGCGACACTAGTCCTACTGCACCGAGAGCTAGCAATGCTATTGATGAAGGCTCAGGAACAGCGCGGTAAGCGACGCCGATATAATCATTGCGGTTATTGTTAGCGGTCGGATTGCCTGCCACATCGACAGAAAAGCTGGTCGTTGCCGCTGTTGTTCCCAGGCTAGCAATAGACAGAGACCAGACACTAGTTCCATCGATCGATTCGGCGACGTTCGTCTGATCGTAGGTCGTGAATGCCGCCGACGTTCCGATTCGAGCATCGAGCGTTGCATTGTCGGCGATTCCGTCGTTGCGCGTAAGGTAAACCAAAAATATCTCATAGGGGGACGAGGGCAACATATCCACGGTCGTCCGTAAGGCGGGTGCATTGGCCCGGTCATCACCATTAATTTCGAATAGTCTGTCGTCTAAGCCAGAGGGCACAGTGATGCCAAAAGCCGAAATTGTACGTTCGCGCCAGAGATCATCAGTAGCGCTGCTGTCCGTACTGGTCCAAAAGTTGGCAGGATTGTTAACCTGAACCGTATTACCGGCTGTTCCTCCGCTAAGGAAGGAATCGGCTCCTACTGCCTCAAGGGTGGTTGAGCCAAAGATAACGGTAGCAGCAGAAGCGCTTCCGATAATAGAGGATGCTGCTACCACAGTGAGTGTGATGGATGGGGTTTTCTTTAATGATTTCATAATGTATTAGCTTGATTGCTAAACCAGCGATTATTAGATCAAGATGATTTTTTTAATCAAGGTGAAATCTATATGTGTCATCAAAATTTTATGCCATAGTTTTATTCCCTTTGGAGCTAATGTCCCAAGCGTGCTTCGACTTTTTTGTAGCAGAGAATGAGGAATAGAGAGTAGGTAAGTTCATTAGCAGCACAATGTGTCGGTGCTAATGTAGCATCTAGTGCTCCGTCAAACCTAAGATTTCGGGTCCCTGCTTGTCTCTCGAAAATCTGGCCGCGTTGTCGATGCTAAG
>CALGMJ010000216.1 GCA_937958875.1 uncultured Verrucomicrobiales bacterium
GTGCAATGTTGACGGTTGCCATTTTACAACTGGTGGCGAGTCAACGAGGAGTGGCAGCGATGCCTGCGTGGGCGATCCAGCCATACTTAGATCGAAACTACGTGGCTCATCGTCCAGTGAGAAAAAGTGGTCTTCAGGCGAGTTTATATGCTGCGACACACCGCCGCTTAGCGCGGACGGCGTATATGCAGGAGTTCATCGAGACGATGAGGAAGGTGAGCTTTGATACGCTGGAGGGGATCAGCGAGTAGTTGCCGCTGTGAGGAGACTAAGAGCTTCGATGGGCCTTGAGGTCTTCGAGGTTAACGAATTCGAGGGCGGCTTCGGCGGTGGCTTCGAGCTTGACCTTAGGCGCGCAGCCGGCATCGAAAGCTTCTTTCCAGCGCATGACGCAGAGACACCAGGAGTCGCCGGGCTTTAGGCCGGGGAATTCAAATTCGGGTCTCGGGGTGCTGAGGTCGTTTCCTTTTTTTGCGCTAAAAGTGAGGAATTCTTCTGTCACTTGGGCGCAGATGCAATGGATGCCATGATCTCCACCTCCGGTGCGGCAGGTGCCATCGCGGAAATATCCGGTGATGGGGTCGAGGGAACAGGGGATAAGTGGAGTGCCGAGAACGTTGTAGCCTTTCATTGTTGGTTTCGATTTTTAGGGAGATGGTTTGACGGGAGAGCCTGCGAGTTTTTTGGGAATGGGAACAGGGGTGATCTCGTTTTGTAGAGTTTTGAGTGCCGGTAGGAGAGGGATATTGTTGGTGACGAATTTTGGTAGAAGGGGGTCTTTCACGATATTAGCTTCAGCATTCCACGCGGAGTTACCAAAGCGGCTCACAGCCCAGTAGATGGCTTTGAGCCTGCCGGGAGATTTCGACTTTCCGAAGGTTTCTTCATCTTCCATTTGGCTTTTGATGACCTCGGCCATGATCCAGTCCGATTTCAATTTATCGTAGTAGAGGGGAGTGCCATCGCGGGCGATTCCTCCGGGGAGACCTCGGCGGTGAGCTTCATAAAGCCAGTCGTGAATGAGGTAGGCGGGGGCGTAGGTCCAGGGGGAGTAACCTTCGCGCGCCCAGAGGAAGGATGGGATGCTTCCACCATCGGTTTTGAGACTCTGGGGGACGATGAGTTCGCCATTGCAGCGGCGGAAAGCGAACTTTCGGTTTTTGCTCTGGTAGTAGAGAAATTGGTTCGGCTTTACCCAGTCGACGGTGGGATTTCCGATGATTTTTCCGTGGCCATCGACTTTATGATAAAAGTCGTAGCTTCCGCAGGAAGTGAGTAAGAGGGCGAGAAGTAGAGCTAGCTTGGGCATGAGAACTAGAGTGGAAAAATACGGGCTTGGTTTTGCGGT
This sequence comes from uncultured Verrucomicrobiales bacterium, assembly GCA_937958875.1. Classification (GTDB taxonomy): domain Bacteria; phylum Verrucomicrobiota; class Verrucomicrobiia; order Verrucomicrobiales; family Akkermansiaceae; genus SW10. The sequence continues at coordinate 1,349 of CALGMJ010000216.1, forward strand.
GGTCCGGGAGGGATTTCTATCAAGTAAGTAGCGGTGAGGGGAGTCAGGAAATCTCCTGAATTTTGAGGCTGGAGTAGGATGAGCTTTCCTTCTGGATTTAGTTTTGCGGGAAGAAGCTGAGTGAGGCTGGGGTGAGCTGGTGAGGGGTGGGTGAGAGGGAGGATGATTTGAGGTGGGGAGAGTTCTCCAGATAGGATGCGGAGAGCGGGGATGAGGTAGCGGTGGCAGGTGGTGAGGGTGGAGTTGGGGTTGCCAGGAAGGGCAAAGACGGCGGGGTGATCATTTTTAGCAGGCCAGTATGCGAGTGGTTTTCCGGGGCGCTGGCTGACGCCATGAAAAAGGGGGGCGCCGATGAGGGATTCGAGAGCGGGGCGGACGTAGTCTTTTTTTCCTTTTGAAATGCCGCCAGAAAGTACGATGACATCAGTACGAGAGAGGCTTTCTTTTATTTGGCGCGTTGTTTCCGTGAGGTCATCCTGGATATGGGTGGTGGTGGCTTCGAGAGCGGTGGTGGAGCGGATAGCCATCTGGAGGGTGAGTCCATTGGACCGGCGGAGCTGGTGTGACGCAGGGGTGGCTTCGATGGGGACTAGTTCATCACCAGTGGTGAGGATTTCGATACGTGGCTGGCAGGTGACTTGCAGAGTGGTGGCGCCGATGGATGCGGCAAGGCCGAGATGGCCGGGGGTGAGTTTGGTGAATTCTGGAATAAGGAGCGCTCCAGAGGGAGCATCAGATGCCTGGCGGTGAATGAATTTGCCAGAGATGGGCTGAAAGGTAGGTGAGATGTGAGCTTGCAGTTGGTCTGGGCTGAGGGTGATTTCCTCGTAGGGGATGACGGTGTCACAGTCTGCGGGGAGGGTAGCTCCGGTCATGATTTGCCAGCAGGAACCAGGAGGAAGTGGCGGTGGTGAGGGAGCTCCGGCTGGATGAAGGCCATGAACCTGAAGGGTGCGAGAGGAGGTGTGGGCGGAGCAAAATGCAATCCCGTCCATGGTGACGCGGTCAAAGGGCGGGAAGGGACGGTCTGCGGTGAGAGGCTGCCGTAGAACACGGTGCAAAGATTGCTCCAGTGGGACTGTCTCTGAAGAGAGTGGCACGAGAGATTCTGTGATGAGGTTTTCTGCTTGGGAGGGCGTGATTAGTTCTTTCATCAGTTTTGTGACATGAACGTCACTTGCAGTTATGAGGCAGCAAGTTCATTCGTTTTGCGGAGTGCTTGGTGTCATTATTGCTAAGTGTGATTCCGATACCACGAAAATGGAAAACGAGCCCAAAAATGAGAGAGTCATCTTCGATCCCCAGAAGGTGTCTGCGCTAATTCGTGAGGAATACGCGCGCGGTCACCAGCCGGCAAGTTTGGTATTGGGGCAGCAGGAGGTGGCGAGTTATCGTCATTTTCTCAGAGGGCCGCACGATGCAGCGATGCGTGAGGATTATTTCTATGGTCTTGAGGTGGTGGAGGATTCGGCTGCTACCCGTATGGCTTTAGTGGGAGATAAGGGGGCGTGGGAAGGTTGATCATTAGTTTTGTAATTTCTCGAGCGGTAGCGTGTATTCCTTTTCATGCAGGATACGAGAAATCGGAGGTTGCGGGATTTACGTTTATCACTGACGGATAAATGTAACTTCCGTTGTCGATATTGCATGCCAGTGGAGGTTTTTGGTCCGGGATACCAATTTCTTCCTCGGGAAGAAATTTTGACCTTTGGTGAAATGGTGCAGGTGGTGAGAGCTTCGATCTTACTCGGGGTGACTAAGGTGAGACTAACTGGCGGGGAGCCGTTGCTTCGGCGAAGTGCGACTGATTTGGTAGGGATGATCTCGGCGATCGAGGGGGTGGAGGATTTAGCGCTCACTACCAATGGTGTTCTTTTAGGGCATCATGCGGAGGGGTTACAGCTTGCGGGGCTGGATCGAGTCACAGTGAGCCTAGATGCGCTGGATCCAGAGATTTTTGCGCGGATGAATGGGGTGGGGGCGAAGGTGGAACGGGTGCTGAGTGGTATCGAGTCAGCTCAAACCTTTGGGCTTCCGGTGAAGGTGAATATGGTGGTCCAGCGAGGGGTGAATGAGCAGGAAATTTTACCTATGGTGCGCTGGGCGCGGGAGCGTGAAATCACGCTGCGTTTCATCGAGTATATGGATGTGGGCGAGAGTAACGGCTGGCGGATGGAGGAAGTGGTCAGTGCAGGAGAGATTGTCGAAATGGTGATGCGGGAATTTCCAGCTGAACCAGCGGCTGAGCGTTATTCGGGAGAGGTCGCAAAGCGGTGGAAATTTACCGATGGAGCAGGTGAGTTTGGCGTTATTTCCTCAGTGACTCAGCCTTTCTGTGGTGATTGCTCTCGGCTGAGAGTTTCAGCAGAGGGGAAGTCATTTACCTGTCTCTTTGCTGGGGAAGGACGTGATGTGCGCGCGGTGTTACGCTCGGGCGCGACTGAGGAAGAGTTAGTCGCCTTTCTGGGGGGGCAGTGGAGTGCCCGGACAGATCGTTACTCTGAGGAACGCGGTAAGGTCGCTAAGACGAAGGCAGAGATGAGCTACCTCGGAGGGTGATCACTCAGGTGAGGTCGAATAAGGCCAGTTCTTAGAAACGAGTTTCTCGATGAGAACTGTCTTGGGTGCACGGACGCCTTCTTCAAAGCGTACTTTGAGAATGGCGGTGGAGATGGCTTTTGAACCAGTATAGCGAGAGGTGGTGATTTCAGCGAGTTCCTTCGCTATGGGCGTGTGCCGCTCGACGACTCCGTAAAAGACCGTCTCTGAGTCTCGGAAGGTGATGCGGTAAGATTGATAGCGTTGTTCGTCCTGATATTCGTAGCTGTAGTAGTTATCACGGTTGAGATAAACACGGAAATCAGTGGCTTCCAGGGGGCGTTCTTGAAGATATTTTTCTGGGTCGATAGGCTGATAGGAGCGGTCAGATTCCCAGTC
>CALGMJ010000217.1 GCA_937958875.1 uncultured Verrucomicrobiales bacterium
TCTTCTTACGGCAGACGAAAAAGATTTCGACGGTAAAAGCAGAGTTGCGAATGGACGCGTCGATATCGGTGCCTATGAATATATGGATGCGTGGCAGTTATGGCGTGATGGCTTTTTTGCACTGCCCGATGGCGGCCTGAGCGCAGAGGCTGAAGACGATCCAGATCAAGATGGAGTCGTCAATCTCATCGAATATTCACAAGGGATGAATCCACTAGTGGCTGACGTTTCTCTTGCACCGAAGATAAAAGAGGTAGCGGGAACGATGCATTATGAATATCGGAAAGCTGCGGATGGACTCAATTACCAGGTCGAGAGTAATGATGACTTGGAAGGAGTCTGGAGTGATCTTACATCAGCGGAGGTTCCGTTCGGAGATGGCATTTTCGGCCATGTGTTACCCCCTGATAAAGATCGTGATTTTTTCCGTTTACGAGTGTCTTTTCGATAGCGAGTAACGCGAATCATAAAACGACTCAGGATTTCCGAGGGCGGAATGACATTATCAGGCGCACGGCGGCGAGAGGCAAGATGCCAATCCCGATTGCAGCAGCGGCTACTTTCAGACCTGGGTAAACCCGTGCCCGCTTTCTCAAGAGTCCTCGAATCGATTCGCTAACAACTTGTTCTTGAGAAACGTAGAATGCTTTTTTGACGGGCATATCTTTACGAGATCCGCGCATGGCTCGGTCTCCAAAGCCTGTTTTTACAGGACCCGGACAGACAGCGAGAACCTGGACGTCATGATCAGCGAGTTCGATACGTAGAGCTTCGCTTAAACTCGTTACGTAGGCTTTGGTAGCTGCGTAAACGGCAAAGTCAGGAATCGGTAGGGTACTCGCAAGAGAGCTCACATTGATGATGGCTCCACGATAGGCGATGATACGGGGCAGAAGAGCGTGAGTCAGATGGGTGAGCGCTTCCATATTGAGGCGGATCATATCTGAGGTCTTCTCCCAGTCCGAGGAGCGGAATTCGCCATAATCCCCCATGCCTGCATTATTAATCAGGAGATCAGGCCAGAGTTCCTGTTCACTGAGAGATGCTAAGAGCCCTTCTCGAGCTGAGGCCTGTCCTAGATCACAGGCGAGAATTTTCACCTTTAAGCCAGGGTGAGAAGCAAGGAGTACTTTTGCGTTCTCCTCCAGAACCGCCTCGCGACGCGCCACCAAGATGAGAGTCTCACAATGGGGCGCGAGCTGACGGGCAAATTCAAGTCCCAGGCCAGAACTGGCTCCCGTGATGAGAGCAGACCGATAGTGTGGAACTTGAACACTCATAATTGAGATTTTTTTTGAGGGCTTAAGCAGGCTGTCCAGACTGCTCATCCACCTGCACGATGCGGAGTGGAAGACGCTGAATCAGCTCACCGTCAACAAGAATGTCGACAGAGTAAACGCCAGCTTTCGGGAACGTGAGCCCTTGGAATCCGATGATGAGATGACGGCTAAGGAAAGCGACATTATCAGGCATCTGCACGGGCATTGCGCCTTTGATCGGCATCTTATCATTGATCGGAGATCCGTCTTCATCAATGACAGCGATGCTAAGTTCATGATCCCCAGCGTCTTCTGGAGTAAAGCAGAAGCGCATAGCTAGAGAGCACTGAGGATGAACGATCGGGGTTGCCTTTGCTGCGAGAGCATCAAAGGTTCCAGTCACAACGAGCTTGCCTTGGTATTCAGCAGCAAAGTCACACAGAGTAGCGATTTGAAGATCCATAGAATGTATTGATTGATCGGCATATCAACTGATGCCTAGAGAAGTCCTGACCGTTTGGACGGCAGGCGTAAAGCGGAAATCTGAAAAGATTCTACTCCCCTGCTGGTAAGGCTGGAGGAGCATCCCCTTCAGGAAGGTCAATAAACTCGGGCTCGGCGACAGACTCAGCGGGACGGATCCCTAAATCGTCCACCGGTTGAGCCTGGAGCACATCATCTTCATCATCTTCATCAACAATTATGAGTGCCTTCGGCGGTGGCTTCGAAGCTTCGAGAATTTCGCCTTGGAACTTTTTGAAAAAGCGACGAATGAGCGGAGCTGCCTGCTTTCCTCCGCTGACTGCTTGTCCCGGTCGCCCTTCATAAACGACGGCGAAGGCGTAACGAGGATTATCTGCTGGGAGAAAACCCGCAAACCATGCCAAACGCTGCTCCTTAGCCGGAATCCATTGAGCGGTGCCGGTCTTTCCACACATGGTGGTAAATCCTACATCGGCCTTTTTACCCGTTCCATAGTCTGCGTGCACCACATTTCGCATTCCACGAGTGACGGCTTCTAGTGCTTCGGTAGAAAAACTCAGGTCATTCTTTTTCTGAGCAGTAGGAGCCTCGATGACCCGACCGTGAAAATCCTGAATCTGCTTCACCAGCCTTAGCTGTAATAACGCATCACCGTTGGCAATTCCCGCCATGCCCTGAGCCACTTGTAGAGGAGTTGCGGTTAGATCTCCCTGACCAATAGCTAAAATCGCCGAGTCACCATCAGTAGTAGGACGCCCGTGTTTTTCAAGAATCCACTGGTTCGTAGGAGCCATGCCAGGCTTCTCGCCGAAGAGCGGAAGCCCGGATTTTCGACCGTATCCTAGACGGCGAGCTGCGGAAAGGAAGGTCTGTGGACCCGTCATAATTCCGAGCCGATAGAAATATGGGTTCGCAGAGCGCGCTAAAGCCGTATTGAGAGTAATTTTCCCAAGATTGCCCTCTGCGTGATTTCGGAACCACTTACTGCCAATTTTAATCTGAAATGGGCTATCGATTCTCGTCCCAGCTCTGATGACTTTATTCGAAATCGCAGCTAAACCAACGATCGGCTTAAAAGTAGACGCGGGTGGATACTCGGACTGATAGGCACGGGCAAAAAGCGGTGCCGCAGGATCTTCTGCTAACTCCTTATAGCGATCAGCACTGATGTAAGGAATGAATTCGTTAGGATCATAGCTCGGGCGAGATGCCATGGCGGGAATCTCCCCCGTCCGCACATCGATGATCACGAGCGCACCCCGACGAGTTCCGTCCGCTAAGACCCTTTCAGCATAGCGCTGCCAATCGAGATCCAAAGTCGTCACCACCGTGCCACCTGGCTGAGGACGCTGAATCGACTCCTCGAGAACCTTATTCCCATCACCATCAAAAATGAGTTTTTTTACTCCTGGGACCCCTCGTAATTCATCATCAAAAATTTTCTCAAACCCAGTCCTGCCTTCGACACTTTTAAAAATAGGATCACCTGGTGCGATGGGACCATCGTCGAGAGCTTTACGGGTCTGCACGTAACCGACCATATGCCCGGCAATTTTCTTTTCCGGGTAAATTCTCAGATAAGTGGGTAAAATAACCAGACCTGCAGGAAGTTTTTTTTCAAGCTCCTTCGCCTTTTTTTCATCGAAAACTTGGGAGACAATCCGCGGAATCCAACGGCGATTTTTGTAGTAGCGGGTCAGTTTTTTTTCACTCAGGGAAACCTCATCTCCAGTGATCTCATTTGACTGAGCGATCATGCTCTGCCCCCATGTGACAGCTTCCTCGACTGATTTGACTGTGCCCAATTCGGTAAAATCAAGCGCGACATAGTATCCCATCTTTGTCTGAGCCAGCGGCCGCCCCTCCCGATCCAAAATCAAGCCTCGTGGAGCAGGAATGGTGAGAGTCATGGTGCGAGCATTTTTCTGCGTAAAAAGTGAAGCGTCACTGGCTGAAGCCGTTACGATTTCCTCATCCACCGGGATCACGTCTGCTTCCTGAGCCCAGCTCATGGCAGTGAATAAAAGGCTCGTTAGACCGAGACGAAGCTTCTTCATGCCCATATCTCTACTCCAAAATATGCCCGTGAGCAATGCAGGAACGGAAATTGATCTCGGACTCGGATTTATCTAAAGAACGACACTAGTAGCGCTGCCTCCTGCGGTCCGAGTCACGATTTCATCCCCTTTCTTCAGAGTGCTCGCATCCGTTACAACCTCACCATCCTCATTGAGCGTCATTGAATAGCCACGCCGGAGGGTGAGTTCTGGGCTCAGTAAATGGAGCTGTTGCTTACACCGTTCTAATTTTCGCTCTCGCTTGGCAAGCCCGTCGTGAAGAGCTCGTTGGAAATTCTGACGCATCCGATCAAGACGCTCCTGGCGACGTTTCAGCACTTCAGTGGGGTGAAAACGCTGCCACCCCAACTTGAAATGAGAAATCATGATTTCTTTCTTATGCAGCTGATCTTTCACGGCCCCAGCCAGTCGCCGCTCAGCTTGCTCTAAGCGTAACTTCGGCTCCCGTAAAACACGCTCGGCGGACTGCCCCAGAACCCCAAAAGCCAGCCGGTCGACCCGCTCTTCGAGACGCTCAAGATTCCCCAGTGTTTGACGCTGAAGACGTCGCCCCACTCGGCTTACCTGCTCTAAAAGTTCTTCGCGATCTGGCACCACTAACTCAGCCGCGGCACTGGGAGTAGGAGCCCGTAGATCAGCCACCAAATCTGAGATGGTGAAATCAATCTCATGTCCGACCGCACTTACCACTGGAATTTCACATTGAGAAATCGCCCGCGCTACCACCTCCTCATTAAAATTCCACAGATCTTCCAGCGAGCCTCCCCCACGGCCAACAATTAATACCTCCGGTCTAGGCTCGTGCTCAGCAGCTTCCAGAATCGAGGCCGCAATGTCCCGCTCTGCTCCCTTCCCCTGCACAGAGACCGGGAAAAGAACGACGGTCACCCAAGGTGCCCTACGTTTCAGCACATTGAGCATGTCCTGTAGCGCCGCTCCAGTGGGAGAAGTTACCAGACCGATTGTTTTTGGAAAAAAAGGTAACGGCTTTTTTTTCTCGGCCGCAAATAAACCTTCCGCGTGGAGCTTCTTTTTTAAGGCCTCAAATTGAGCCTGAAGATTCCCCACCCCGACAGCCTGCGCTTTCCGTACGATTAACTGCGTACTTCCACGTGCCTCATAGAAGCTCAACTCCCCGAAAACTTGAACCTTCGCCCCGTCTTCGATGCTTTCCGCACCCGGACGACGACGCGCCCCGAACATGGCACAGGAGATCTGAGCCCCTTCATCCTTGAGTGAAAAATACCAGTGTCCGCTTGCCTGCTTACGGAGATTACTCACCTCTCCTTTAACCCAGACTTCACCAACTTCGATTTCGAGAACATTTCGAATTCGGCGGCAGAGCCGAGTCACCGAGATCGCTTCCACTTTACTCACCCATTCCCTCCTTTTCCAGGCTCATTAATTTCGGCAAAAACCATCTGCCCCGCACTGGTCTGCAACATACTGATCACAACGACATCCTGAGTGGTGCCAATTTTAGAAATGGCATGATTCACCACAATCATGGTGCCGTCCTGCATGTAACCAACAGCTTGATGATCATCCTTCCCTGCACGAACCAGAGGAAGTTTCACCCGCTCCCCGACCACCAATGTCGGGCGAAGAGCCTCCGCGAGATCATTTAAGTTGATCATGTCCACTCCCTGAAGGTGCGCTACCTTCGTCAAATTTTCATCCGTTGTAACCAGGCGAGCAGAGAGAAGCTTAGCAGTCTGGACCAGACGTCCGTGGAGCGACTCAGATTCTGCAATCCCAGAAGCATCATGAATAGACACCGGGATCGCAGGATTTGCCTGCAGCTCTTCTAAGATTTCCAATCCTCGCTGACCTCGCTGCCGTTTCCCCGCCGAAGGAGAAGCGGCAAGATTCTGTAACTCGTCTAACACGAAGCGCGGCACAATCAGGCGGCCATTTAAAAAACCCGAAGCCATGAGACGTGGAATGCGGCCATCAATGATGATGTCATCATCCAGTAACAGAGGCTGCCCAGACGCCGCATCCTGACGAAATCGCACATAAGGAATGATAAAAGAAAAGTCTTCCTGACTGCTGCGAAGCGCCAATACCGTCCCGATAAAACCAAGACTAGCATAGAGGACCACATTCGTCGCCAGAACCAGAGATTGCTTCAGATCCTTTAGATCGGTAGCGGAATCCTCTAAAGAAGAGACCGCAATTTCTACCAAACTTGAAATTCCGACCCGAGTTAGGAGAAAGGCACACAGAAGCCCGACTAAGAGCCCAAAAGTAGCGGTAGAAAATCCACGGAGAGAAAACCCCTTCATAAGCCTTTCCACCATAATAAAAAAACCAGCCACGGTTAAGCCACCAAACAGCCCCGCCCAAGTAGGAATCGCCGGAGTGCTCAGAGCAATAGCCAGACCTGCTAACTCACAAAGGACAAGGTAAACTAAGCGAGCAATAGTGACTGAGGTAGGAGAACTTCTCATCGCGGTGCGATAAGATATCGCATAAGCAGTGGTGGGGAACAAGTGAGATGAAGTCCTAAATAATCTGACCTACTCCGCAGAGGAGAAAGGTGACATTTACAAAGACGCGCTTAAACTCCTCTAACACGATGAAAATTCTAGTAATCGAAGATGATCAAAAGACGGCTTCCTTTCTCGAGAAAGGCTTTAAAGAAGCCGGCATGGTCGTCGACGTCTGCCGAGATGGCCTGGATGGCCTAGATCTCGCGCTGACTCAAAACTATCAGGCCGCGGTGCTCGATCTCATGCTTCCAGGACTCGATGGGCTTTCCATCATTGAGCAAATGCGGCTCGAAGACATCAAAACCCCTGTCATTATCCTCAGCGCTAAGCACACCGTTGATGATCGCATCGCAGGCCTACAAAAAGGAGGCGATGATTACATGGTGAAACCTTTCTCCTTCACTGAGCTTCTCGTTCGAGTTCAGGCGCTAGTCCGCCGAAGCAGTGGCCAAAGCACCGCTACCGAGACGACGACAAAACTGAGCCTTGCTGACCTCGAACTTGATCCCTGGAAACGGGAAGCTCGACGAGGAGGGGAAATCATCCCCCTTCATGCTCGTGAATTTACCCTCTTAGAATATTTGATGAGAAATCGTCGCCGGGTCGTTTCTAAGACCTCTATTCTGGAAAATGTTTACGACTACAGCTTCGACCCTCAGACGAATGTCGTCGATGTGCTCGTCTGCCGACTAAGAGCAAAAATCGACAAGGGCTTCGACTCTAAACTCCTACACACCGTCCGCGGGATGGGCTATGTCCTCAAGCCAGAATCAGAATAGCTCCCCTTCGAATAAGGTTGGCTGGATTTCCGGTCTGAGCCTTGCGGTTGCCTACAGCCTCTTTTTTTCGCTCATTTCCGGTGCCCTATTTAGCATTGCCTACTTCTCCATGGCTGACGCCATCCGCGACAGCGAGCAGGAGACGGTAAGGAATCGCGCGGCGGAATACCGAGCCTGGTTTCTTAATGGCGAGATTGAAATGCTGGCCGCACGTATGGATGAACAAAGCCTAGGCTCTGGCGATATCATGTTCGTCCGGATCACAGGCCCTCGCGTAGACTACATTAAAGCGTACTCTCCTGATGGCAGCACCATCTCTCCGCAGGAAATCCGCAGCTTAAAACCCGGCAGCGAGGGGACAAAAATCGAGCTCGGCGGCGAAGAATGGGTCGTCGCTTCACTTCCCTTGCACCGCCAAAATATGGTTCTCCAGGCAGGAAAAAATTCACGAGCAAGCGATGTCACCCTCGCTCGCCTTCGCCGTATTTTCACCCTTACTTTCGTACCAGCTGTTCTCGTAGCGGCCTTTGGAGGAGCCTGGCTCACTTACCGTCGCCTCTCCCCCATCCGTAGCCTGATCCATGGCATGCGCCAGATCATCACTAGCGGAAATCTCAGTCAACGGATTGAACCAACGAAAAATCGAAACGAATTTAACGAACTCGTCGATGTCTTCAATCGTCTCCTCGCCAGCAATCAATCTCTCATTTCGGCCATGCATGACTCGCTCGATAACGTGGCCCATGATTTCCGCACCCCTCTGAGCCGAATCAACATCACCGCTCAAGAAGCGCTAAGTCACGAATCGAATCCTGAAAAATTACGGAGCGCTCTCGCTGATTGCGTGGAAGAGACCGAACAACTCTCCATCCTTCTCACCACTCTCATGGATGTCGCAGAAGCAGAATCTGGCGCGATGAAACTCGAGCTCGTCCCATGCTCACTCTCAAAGCTAGTGAATGACGTCGTAGAACTCTACGAATTCGTCGCTGAGGAAAAACACATCAAAATCAAAACAGATCTTCCTGAAGAAATCGTACTCTCTGCAGATCGAACGCGTTTCAAACGAGCTCTGGCTAACCTACTCGACAATGCCATCAAATACAGCCTCGCAGGAGGAATGGTTACGATTTCAGTTCGTAAAGAAAACAATCATACCCATCTCCGCTTTACTGATGAAGGGCTTGGCATTGCCGAGGGTGACCTCCCTCATATCTGGGATCGTCTGTATCGAGCAGACCGAAGCCGCAGCGCCAAAGGCATGGGGCTCGGCCTCAGCTTTGTGAAAGCGATCACCGAGGCCCATCACGGAGAGGTCCATGTTAAAAGCCAACTTGGAAAAGGGAGCATATTTTCGATCATTCTACCCACCTGATAGAGCGAATCACTCGACTCGGTAAAACTGTGACCTCTCATCATTCCCCACATTAGTATGGAAGAATAAATACTGGCCACCCTCACCAATGACGGTCTCTAACAAGGTCCAATCTTCTAAATCAGAAGAACTAAAAATCCGATAAATGGCATTTTCTTGTGTTTCAAAATTAAAAGAAAAATCACCAGTAGGCTCATCAATGAAAAGATTCCGAGGGCGTGGCTGATCTAAAGGCGGAGCGATTGCACTCACGATACTCACCCCTTCCATTCCTGAATTGAAGACTGCCGTCACCTCATCTGCGGATAAGGCTCTAGTAAAGACAGCGAGATCATCGATCAGGCCATCGAATTCACGCCCCGCACAACAGGAATCATCTCCGATTAAAAAACCATTACTTGGCTGTGAAAAGTCATTACGCCCAGCAGTCGTAGTCTCCACCAGAGTTCCATTTAAATAAACAGAGCCTAAACTAGTGCCCATACTGGAGCCATCACTAACCCAAGTCTGTACGACGTGATACCAACTCCCATCGGCAACGACTGAATTATCGTCAGTGTCTACTCCTGCACTCGTTCCCGAAGGGGTCGCAAAACGAAAATCGATATGACCAGATTCTAAATTCACTCCCCAGTTACCGGGATGATCCCTCCCGATGTAGATCCCTTTAAAATTAGTAACCGCGTTCGGACTCACCCACACACTGATACTAAATTCAGTCGCATCACTAGGAATCGGACTAGCAGCAGTTAGCGAAGACCGCCCATCTAAACTCAAACTAGAATTCCCAATGAATCCACCGAACTCTGACCATGAGATTGAGCCCTGATTTTCTTCAGCGTTAGCTGCTGCCCCTGCAGATCCTAAATTCTTTGCCGTTGTTCCACTCCCTTCATCAAAGGAATAGTACGCCACTAGTCCGTCCGGTACAGGTTGGCTATTCTCATTCAGAGGATCTGAACGATAGCTAACTTCCACGCCATCTGAAAAGCCGTCGCCATCTGAATCTTCTCTAAGAGGATCGCTCGTGAAACGATTGATTTCATCGAGATCCTCTAAGCCATCGCCATCAGAGTCTTTATCTACCGGACTCGTTCCGCCGAAGAATTCCTCTCGATCGGTGAGACCATCGTTATCCGCATCCTCGGCAGGAAGCCCACTTGTCACACCCAAGTCTCCAAAAAATACCAACTCCCAATTATCATCTAAACCATCCTCATCTAAATCCTGCGCAATATTACCTACTCTTGTAATGACAATTCGGGTAATATTCGCTGAGAAACCTAAATTTTCGATTGAGACATTGAGCTCACCATCAGAAACCTCAAGATTTTTGAAAGTATAGTTCCGAAATACAGCTGGATTTTGTGCTTCAGTCGTGATGACCTCGGATCCTTCTGCAGTCAGTCGAATCTGATTCGTATTTTCGGTAGCGTCGCCAGTCGTAAAGAGCACATCATATAGCCCTGGCTCTAACTTATGGTGAAATGTTGATGGTGACTTCATCCGAATATGATCCCGATTGAGATTGTTGACCCCATTGATCTGTCCATTGGACTCTCGATCGCGGGACTCGATAGGATTCGATCCATTTGTCGTGAAGCCGAGATCACCAAAAGTGATATCAGAAAGAACTTCATATGGGTCATTATTACCGTCAAAAACAATCGAAGTCAGAGGTCCTAAATCATAAAAGTAATCTATCCGATCGAGATCGACCACCGCAGGCCCATTGATTGTCACATAAACGGCTCCCCAGTCTGTCCGACCAGTGGTATCGCAGACAGTGTAATGGAAAAAATCAGTCCCATTCACTCCAACTGGTGGAGTATATGTTAGCTCGTTCCGCCCCCCAGGCCCCGTTCCCTGAGAAAGGGAAATCGTGCCACCCAGAAAACTCACTGTATCTAAAATAAAGGCATCGAGAATATCATTATTTCCATCATAATCGTTAGCGATCACATCAATATTAATAGGGCCTGATGCGACCACATCATCTCGCTTACCGAAGGGAGGAATTGGGCCCGGATTTGGAACTAAATCGCCAAAATTTCTTTTCCCTTGGCGCACATTAAACACCTGATCCGCTTCTCCTGTCGAAAGACGTCCGACATTGTGTCTCCCACTACCATGCATCACACTGATGAAGCGATCTTCGCCTCCTGCCGAGTTCGAGCCAGAATTATTTCGCGGTCTAGATTCATAAAAATTACCACGACTCGCATTATGGTGCCCTAGGCTCCATGAGTGACCGAATTCATGAGCCAAGGTCCCGTTTGCCCAACTTGTCGCACCATTTCCTCCACTCGTCGCATATCGCCTATTCGTGCCCACACTATTTACATGGGCTAAGCCAGAAGGAGCGGACCTTACATGATAGACGGCAAGATCATGCGTCGTCCCCACTTCTTGAGGGTTGTTATTCCAGTAATTTCGAAAAGCATTTAAGCTAGAGCTTGCGGTACTGGAAGCTCCTGTCCCCGTAACGCTATCCCTCAAAGGATCGGTAGCGTTGTCAGTCCGAATAATGACTTTTCCTAGCCGGTGTTTTATCCCAGCCGACCGTAGAAACCTCGCATCTAGATTCCCAACAATTGAATTTACGGAATTTTGCGCGGTGGTGAGATTGCTATTATAGGTACTAGAATTAAAAGCTCTGGAACCAATCTCCACTCCAATTTCAAACTCATAAATCTCCATCACCCGACTTGGCCGGAGAGTCGCAGTCGAATGCTGCATCGCAGTGGAAGCATTTGTTCTTAGGAAAAATGCCCCAGTTTCAACTGATCCCACTGAAGGAGCTATTTCTTCACTGCCTGAGAATAACGAACCATTTTCAACGCTGCCACTTAGTCCAGAAGCCGAATTTAATATTTCTCCATCTTCAGTGCTCAGTTGGATTTGATGATTTCCATCTTCGCCGGGCGCGATCGTAATCGAAGCCTTTCCTGGGCGAATGATATTCGCTAGTAAACCCTTTGGAGTCATTAGCGCACTCACAGAATAGCCTGGATATCCCACAACTTCACCGAGGTACGAAGAATCCTCATTCTGCGGAGACGGAACAAGGATCCCGTCTTTCTCGGCAACCATAAAACTCGTATTCGGCCCAAAAATCGAATTTTTCGAAAGGTGAAGTATTAGCGAACCTTCAGTGAGAGGAACTTCCACCGAAAAGCGTTCGGGAAGCCCTTCGGGGAGTTGTAACTGCCGGTCTAAAAGCAAATCTCCCTTTTCTTGCTGATGAGAAATTTCACATCCGTGAGAACAACAGGGGCAGGTTTCTGAAATTTCCGCCTGAGACGGAAAGCTAAATACCGTCATCGCAGTCGCCGCGACTTTTAAGATTGGAGCTTTCATGAAGATGGTAGGTGGGTGTTTTGTCAGACAACTCTGAAAAATTGCTGACCTTAAAATCCCAACAAACAATCATCCTTTTGGATAGTATTTCCAGCTTACCTAGACATTTTACCGATAAACTAAAGACTAGACAAAAAGCCCCGGCACCTTTCGGCGACCGGGAATTTTGTAAATTTGGTGAGAGTGAACTAACTCTCAATGAGAATCTTAAGCGGATTCTTCCGTAGGCTTTACCGGAGTACGAGCCTCCGCTGATGGAGCGCCTGGATCAGCCACCTCTTCAGCCCTCTTGCTTGATCGGCTCTGGCTCTTCCACGGTCATCTCGAACTCAGAGTTCTTATGCGTTGGGAAGCCAGTTCCAGCAGGAATGATGATGCACGTCTCGCTAATTTCATGATCGAGCACGGTGTCGGAGTCTCCACTCAACGAACCTAGAGGTGAAACAAATTAATCTACGAGATTCGTTCTTGTTCGATGCTTACCTGATATCGGCGCGTCCATCGGTAGGCGATGGCTTCTTTCTTGGTGAGATTTGGCAGCTCTAGTGCAGGCGACCTCTTTCCAATGGAAGCCAAGTGGCGAGACTGACGAATCGTTTTTGGATCCATCTGCTGGCTCTGAATTTTTGGGAAATATCCTCGTAGTTGAGAAAGGATTTGGAATCCATTTTCATCGAGATCTCCACGATAAATCAACGAGACTTTCTTCAACCACCTAGCCTTTTTCAGACGCAATACCGCATAACCCGAACCATGGATAGCAAGAGTGCTCTCCTGATCTGGCAAGGTGTGCAGTGAGACCTGGTTTTCCACAATGATGACGCGACGAATTTTATCATGGGTCAAAGTTGCAAGGTCATCAGGGTGCAGAGCCAGCTCACGCGCAGGCCACTCTAACAAATCTGCCTGCAAGAGACGGCAGACGAAAAAATGCTCTCTCTTTTTAAAACCAAAACGCCGCTCAAGTTCACGCTCATTTGGATCGATATAGTCTTCAGGAAGAATGGCTTCGAATAACCCAGAGAAAAGAGCCCGGTGGTCCTCGATGAATTTGCTGTGAGGCAAAGCTGGGATTTCTCTCAAGAAACAATATTTCTCAGGATTTCCATAACGCCATCGCAGGACCTTTAACACGTCCATGAGATGAGGCAGTGATCGTAGAGTCAGGGCGAGATGGCTTTGAAAAAAAGAACGACTCTCCGGGAAACACTCGACAAAGAGATTCAACACCATTTCGTAGTGCTCAAATTCCCCCTCTTTCTCCAAATATGCGAGAAAGGCATCGCAGTCTGAAAAAACGATATGAGTAGGAAATGAGTTTTTCCCGTGGTCGCGAAAATTCCGCGTAGTCCAGCGAAGCTCGTAGGCGGGATTCACTTTAAGAGCAGTAATGGCACTCTGAATCTCTCCAGCATTCATGCCCTGAAAGCTTCCCACCGGGATTTCATAAGGAAAAAAATCGGCCGCGTTCTGCCAATCTTTAAGAACCTTACGATAGTGCCGATCAGCACGTTTTCGAATCTCGGAGGGAGTTAACATCAGGCATCAGGGAGGGCTTCTTCGGCAGTCATGGAATACACTTGAGATCGGTTTTGATCCTTCATGACATGCAAATAGTGGTCGACGTAGGGCTCAGTGATCCGAGCTTTTGCATCGAAGGGAGCTACGATGAGAAGCTGGAGTCCAAAGCGGGCAAAAAGGTTCAGCGCATACTCAGAATACTTGTCATCCACCTTAGAGAACATCTCATCGACCATAACAAAGTGGAAGCGCTCGCTGACTGGAGCATTGGGATCAATGTTATATTGGTAAGCGATGGCTGCGACTAAAATCGTGAAAGCCAGCCGAGCCTTCTCCCCGCCAGACTGCCCAGCACTATCAGTATAATAGCTGAGTTGCTCTTTCGTCTTCTCATCATATTCCCCTACCGCGAAGTGAAACCACCGCCGCACATCAATAACACGATCACGCCAGCGCGCTTCCTCTTTGATCCGCTTAATAAATGTAGCAATGACTTTGTAACGATCTTCATCCGCCACATCACCACTGCCGAAGCTTCCATCAAGACAGCTCTTGAGCTGTTGTTTAAAATCCTGCACCTCCCGATCTTTGCTCACCACGAGCTCAAGTTTCATAAAACTCGTACTTGTGCTATTGATCGTCGTTAACGATTGATTGAGCTGATGGACTTTATCTTCAATTTCCTTTGAGGCATTTCGCAGGCGTGCGTTTAGCAGCGCAATTTCTTGCGTCACCTTATCATTGAGATGCTCTTTAAAGCGCGCTTCGTGGCGAGGAAGATCTTGTTTCCGTAGAGTTTCACGCCGCTCTAAGAAATCAGGTAAATTCTCAATTCCCCCATCCATGAGGACCTGCCGCTCAGGCACGCCCCTGAGGTATCGATTCAGCGCTTCAAGCACCTTGGCCATTTCTTGATCTCGTGCTTCGAGACGCTCACGAAGCTGCTCCTCAGCCCAGACCTTCCCCTCTGCCAATTCGCTTTGAATGGTCTCCAGGCTAAGCTCAGCAGAAAAACGTTTTCCAATTTCTAAAAATACATCTTCAGAAATCTCCCCCGTATTTTTTAAATTGGACTCAGCTGTTGCGATCATTTTCTCAGCCTGAACCAAGTAGCCTTCCTGGTCGCGCAAGTCGCCGATGAGACGGTCACGCCGAGCCTGAACTTCTGCCAGGCGGCTCTGCACTTGAGCGAGCGTTTCTTTCAATTTCTTGAGCTGATCATCAGCCTCTAAGAGCTCTTGACGTTCGACTTCTAACAACTTCAGCTCACTCTCACTATTCCAGTAATTCAGCGAGCTGAATCGTAGCTCTCCGATCTGCTGTAAAAGCTGAAGGATGTTTTGCTGTTGAATGATACTCGCTTTGATTTGAGCCTGAGTACCCTTCACCGTAGCGATCTCTTTCTCGACAGCTTCAATGCGTTCACGAAAGTACTGTAACTTCCTGACATTATCCCACCCTAAGACAAACGAAGAACGATTGGCTAAATGAGCTCGATCATCTTTCTCATGACGCGAAAAGCCATGCTTCACATGCCGATTCTCGGTAAGCGCTCGTCCCCGATGACTCTGAAATTGTTGCACCGTCTCACAGCAACGGTAGTCAAATCGCGACGCCAGCCGGTGGGCCAACCATGGCTCAAGTGAATGATTGTCACGGAGATCTAATTTAAAAATTAAATCCTGCGCTGAAGGCTGCACCTCACGACGCTCTTCCTGCGTGTTGACGCGCTCGTAGTGAAGTCTCATGCCACGGCCACGGTGATCTTCAAGCTTCTGTCCATCAACTAACTGACTCACCGCACCGTAGTGCTCCTCTTCTACGAGGAGAGTTAAGGCAAAGGTCCGCAGAACTTTTTCAATCGAAGACTCCCATGCCAGCTCTCCTTCTTTCACGGACATGAGCTCGGCTGCGAATGGAAGACTACGACGATCGATTCCTAAGCTGGAACAGAGATGATCTCGTAAACTCTGATGAGACTCAGGCAACTGAGTCCGGCGCTTCTGCAAAGCCTGAAATTCTCCCTTTAGCTCATCACATTCTTTCTCCAGCTGAAAAAGCCGAATGTGCCCTTCATCTCTCTGATCCTCGAGAGATTTAATGACCAAGTTCGTCTGTGCTCGCTGAGAGCGCGCTTTAGTCAGAATCACTTGAAATGCCTCCTCTTCCGTTGGCAGCCCTCCTAGATCGAGCTGCTCAAGCATCCCCTGAACTCGCATCGCCACTTCATGGCGCGCTGCCAGTTCATTCCGCTTTTCTGGAATGAGGCGTTCTAGCTCTTGCAAGCGTTGATTTGCGCTTCCTTGGATCGCGACTTTAAGGTCGGTCTCCTGCTCAGAAAGTTGTTTCCACTCAGCATCAGTCTGAGTCCGCTGATCAATCAAATCAGTGATTTTCTGGCGAAATTCTTCTCGCTTTGGCTGAGCAATCTCAAGGGTCTGCCGAGCGAAAAATGGCTCGATCGCTTCTTTTAGAAACCCCGCATGAGTAAAACGATCGAGTGCTTTCTGGTAGCTCTTCGCCCGCTTCGCTACCGGATCCAGTAATTCCACTTCCCGGCGAGTATGAATCAATGCCTGATGCGCCTGTGAGAGTAAATCAAAGTGCGTCAGAACTTTGTTCACGGTATCACGCCAGTTACGCTTCCGCAGCATGTGATCACGGATGAAGTCGTCCAAGCTACTGATCTCTTTGACCGCTACAGCCTGGTTAAAAATATCCATCGCCTTCTCTCCCATCCCAGTCCGCTTTCGAAGAAAGCGGCCATAGTCTGTATAAGTGCCAGTCACCTGGAGCCCACGAGACTCTAACTGACTCTTGAGCTTTTCCATCTGCTGGATGCCGGAGAAGTTCTCCTGCACTGAGCAGGCAGTATCAGCCCAACAGAAAAAGCGCTTCGTATTTCCCTGCCCATCTAAGTAGAGCAGCTGAGCTAAGGTGAAGGAGCTGTCATCGTGATCATTCACAAAGACACCAAGGATGACCGAATAATGGTCCCCATCTGGGCGTAAAAATTTTGTCTGGGCCCGGTGAGACTCGCTAGAACTCCCCTGATCATATGCTCCCTTAAGATAAGTCTTCTCATCACGCTCACGCTTCCCGCTCGATCCTGCGGCTACATTATAGCTGCGGTTCGCAGGTGGAGTAAGCAGCGTTAAAAGAGCATCAACGAGAGTCGATTTCCCGGTTCCATTCCGGCCAATGAGTAAGGTCGAATTTCCATCTGGAACAATTTCATGCACCTGACCGCCCGTGCTATCAAAGGTGCCCCAATTCCAAAGCTGGAGTTTTTGGAGACGAAATCCGGGACGTGTCGATTGGTCCCGCTCAAAAAGTTCATGCTGTGCCATTTCCTAAGCCGTTTCTGATTTCGCCCCACCAATACGCTCTTTTAGTTTCTGCAGAAAACCGAGTGAAATCCGTGCCTTAATAATCCGACGGATCTCGTACTCTTGGCCATCTTTTTCAATCCTAGAAAGAAATCCAATCTCTACCATTCTTCTGAGATCACTTTCGAACTTCGCTCGCGCTCGCTTTTCATCTCCTTCCTCTTTCACTAGCCCAAGCCAAAGCTCCAGCAAACGATCTTCTTCAACAATGGGACGCGAGAACTCAAGATCAGCCTCATCACACTTACGTAACTCATCTCGCAGAATGACTGCTAGGATTGTAGCGCTATATCCTAATCGTTTCTTTCGCAGCAGTTTAGGAATTTGATCGTAGCCAGCTGGAGGTTGATCATCTTCAGATACTTGGCGAATGTAGGCAAAGCCATCATGCTCATCTACCACAAGAAAAAGCCCCAGATGAGCCAAGTTCTCGACCACCTTCGTTCGGTGCAACATCAGGAGATCCCAGAGCGCCT
>CALGMJ010000218.1 GCA_937958875.1 uncultured Verrucomicrobiales bacterium
TGGTTATCAGTTAGCTTATGGTGACCCAGTGTTTGGAGATACTCAGAATGAAAGTTCATCAACGTTTGTGCTCTATCGCGAGCTCTTTGATCCAGATGTCACCTTTCAGCGTTATCTCGGTTCTGAGGATCTAGAGCGGGATTTTCGTGGTAGTAGCGTTGCTAGTCAGTCAAATGCTTCTGATTATGTTTGTGAAGGTATTTACGAGATGACAGTGACTTTCGTGGTCGAATACCAAGATACTCGTGGGGAAACCATTATTGAGCGACTTCCTGTTCTTAGCACAACCTCTGGAAGTGGACCAATATCAGATATTGCTATCACCGGCCGAGGACTCTTGGTTAACAAAAATGAGGATTCTCCTTATGCTTCGGGGCGCATTCTTTCAGTCGATCTTGGGGTCACAGTTCTCTCTGATACCGGTCTCCGGATTCTTAAGAACAACCCATTTGCTGGTGATGATCAGCGCAAGTCCGAGTTTTTAGCAAAAAACTCATATCGATATACAAAATCTGTTCAAATTCCTCAGCCATAATCGCTGACGGAATAAGCAAAGCTTTTTAAAACCATCATCCTTTCGGGGGTGGTGGTTTTTTGTGGCATGCTCGGTAGGGCGCGCACTGATATGTGCTTCAAGTCCCTTGTTGGGCTGGGTAGAGGAGGACGGCAAGGTGTCATCGTGTCATCGCAAGGTGTCGAGAAGCGGTGGAGGAGCCAGCCGAGCTTTGCTAAGTGCTCAATTTCACCAAAATGATGGTAAGTCCATCCTGCAGTGGAACGAGGATCTTCGAGAGCCTCAAAGGCATCGAAGTGACTGGGGGAATTTTGTGACTAATCGATCTTTCTTGGATCGCGAGGGATTCAGCTATGATGTGCTAGATAAACAGCAGTGCGAGTCTGAATATGCAATTTTTTAAGCACCCCCGAACTTGATCACCCTGTGATTTAAATGAGTGAAGTGCAGTCGTCGAAGCTGCTCGCAGTCACCTTTCGGGAGTTTTTCTAAAACATAGTCGATAGGTGGGATTGCGATTTGTTCTTTGGTGAGTTGTTCCTTATCTCTAGGGAATTCGTGAGGCGGGAGACTCTTTTCGGCGAGATGGAAGCAGGCCCAGGCGCGCCAGCTGCGGAGTTCAGCTCTTGGGCCGGAAATGCGGGTGGCAAGGTGTTGGAAGTGGCGCACGGGATTTCCGATGAAGTGGTCTTTTTCTCGATGTTTGAGAAACCAGATGAGCGCTTGGTAGGGAAGCGGGTGGGGTGGATCACTTACTTCCGCCATGAAGGCTTTGTTGAGTTGGAGGATGGCTTGGGCAGGTTTTCCTTGAAGCCAGAGTGATTGGGAAAATTCTAGGCAGGCGACGTAGTAGCGTGGGCCACACTCTGTGCGGTGTTGGCGCGTGTGGTTGGCATTTAAATCCGGAAATGCGGATGGGAGGTGAGGGTTTGATTTCACGATTTAGAGTGATTTTATGACGATGGGAGGTCCTTTAGGGCTTGGCCTCATCCACGAGGGTGAAAGTTTTTATGCACCGTTTTGAGCCTTTTTTGGTCGACGTGGGTGTAAATCTGGGTGGTGGAAATATCGGCATGACCGAGGAGTTCTTGAATGACACGGAGATCGGCTCCGTTTTCTAAAAGATGAGTGGCGAAGGAATGACGAAGGAGGTGAGGGTAAATGTTTTGGTCGATTCCGGCACGTTTGGCACGCTCCTTAACGATCTGGCGAACACGATCAGGGGAGAGCGGGCCGCCGCGGATGGAGAGGAAAATATGGGAGGATGTTTTTGGTTTTACGAGGTTCGGGCGCTCACTGGTAAGGTAGGCGGTAACAGCTTCCTTGGCGCGTCCGCCGACGGGGACGAGGCGGGTCTTATTTCCTTTTCCAGTGACACGGAGGAAGTTGTCGTCGAGGTCGAGTGTTTCGAGTCGGGCATGGCAGATTTCAGAAAGACGCAGGCCGGATGAGTAGAAGAGCTCGAGGATAGCGAGGTCACGACGACCGAGTGTCTGGGTGGGGTCGATGGAGGAAAGGAAGTTTGCCACGACTTCGGCATTGAGGGTTTCGGGCAGCTTAGCTGAGGATTTCGGGGGGAGCAGAGGTTCGGCAGGGTCGGCTTCGAGGTGGTTTCGCTTCACGAGAAAACGGAAGAATATTTTCAGGTGAACCATTTCAATGCGTAAGGAGGAGGCATCAAGGCCCCCCTTCCGCTCGTCGGTGAGAAAATTTGTTAAATCATCGGTGCCGAGGTCTCGCCAGGCTTGGTGGCCACGCTTTTCAGCCCATGGCCTGAGCTTATCCAGAGTCTGCTGGACCGAGAGTTGATAAGCAGTCGAGAGCCCTCGCTCGGTAGCGAGATAGAGGATAAAACTGTCGATCTGCATCTGCATGTGACTAGCCTATCGGCCTTTTGATTTAAAAGCGATCGCTCGATCACTTTTGACAAATGGCTCCTGGGACGGTAAGCGCTGTGCCCCATGCCTAAGGTATTTATCAAGACTTACGGGTGACAGATGAACGAAAGAGATTCTGAGCAGGTTGCTCAGACGTTTTCTGAAAGAGGTTATACTCTCACTCCCACGGAACAGGACGCTGATGCGATCCTGATCAATACCTGTAGCGTGCGCGATCAGGCTGAGCAGAAAGCGCTCGGAAAGATGGGGATGATGGGGAAATACCGAGACCAGCGATCTCATGTTGTTTTTGGGTTTATGGGCTGCATGGCGCAGAGCCGTGGGCCGGAGCTTTTCGAACGCGTGCCGCATCTCGATGTGGTGGTGGGGACGCAGAAATATCACCGTGTTTTTGATTACGTCGATTCGATTTTGCATCGCCGCCTGGAAGGGCGGATGGATGAGGTGGGCTCAGAAATGGTGACGACGCGGGTGGAAGATGAGATCGTTAACATTAATGGCGATAAGATCATCTCTGCACGCGTGGTTGATACTGCGGAGGAAGCAGGTTCACAGAATACCATTCGGGATCACGTTCCTAGTAAGACACGCCGGGCGACATCGTTCGTGAGCATCATGCAGGGGTGTAACATGCGTTGTTCATTCTGCATCGTTCCCGACACTCGTGGAAAAGAGCGGGGGCGTCCAATCGTGGATATTGTCGAGGAGGTGAAACGATTGGTCGGTGAGGAAGGGATTCGTGAAGTGACTCTGCTCGGGCAGATTGTGAATCTTTACGGGCGAACTGAATTTGAGAAGGTTGATGGGAAATCACCCTTTGTGCAACTTCTAGAGGCAGTGCATGAGGTAGAGGGGCTAGATCGGATTCGTTTCACCAGTCCGCATCCGATTGGTTATCGTGATGACCTAGTGGCAGCCTTTACTTACTTACCGAAGCTCTGTTCTCACATTCATTTCCCGATGCAGAGTGGGAGCGATCGTATTTTGAAAAAAATGCGTCGACCGTATAAGAATGAAAAATTTCTTACGATCTGTGATAAGATGAAGGCAGCGCGCCCAGACCTTGCCATTACGACCGATATCATCGTGGGATTTCCGGGGGAGACGGAGGAGGATTTCCAGCAGACGGTCGATTGTGTGAAGCATGTCGGCTTCGATAATAGCTTTATTTTCCGTTACTCGAAACGGAAGGACACTCCTGCAGCAGAGATGGATGAACAGCTTTCCGAGTCCGTGAAAGAAGAGCGAAATCAAGCACTTCTTAAAGTTCAGGATGATCTCACTCGGGC
>CALGMJ010000219.1 GCA_937958875.1 uncultured Verrucomicrobiales bacterium
ATGGACCGGGCGGCGGAATCGCTCCGCTCGAAAATTAATCGTGCCGTTCGAAAAGTGACTAAATTAGATCCAAATTATCGTCCGCCTCGTTTGGATTGATTGCAAAAAGGTTCATCGTGAGATTAGCTCCCTGCGATGAGCCAAGTCGTTCTTTTATTTTCAGGACAAGGTGCCCAGAAAGTGGGTATGGGGCAGGACCTTTGTGAAGCCTTTCCCGCAGCACATGACCTTTTTCAACATGCAGATTCTATTCTGGGGCGCCCTTTGACAGAGGTGATGTTTAGTGGGCCCACCGATGATCTCACTCGGACAGCCAATTGCCAGCCAGCTCTATTTCTTCATGGGCTAGCTTTGTTAAAAGTTCTTCAAGAGAAATTACCCGCGCTACAGCCTGTCGCAGCTGCAGGCCTTTCATTGGGAGAGGTGACTGCTCATACTGCTGCGGGGACTTTTTCCTTTGAGGAAGGGCTTCGTCTTGTCGCGCGAAGAGGGGAACTAATGGATGAGGCGTGTGCGGCAACAACTGGCTCCATGGCAGCTATGATTGGAGGAGAGGAAGATCAGGTGCGCCAACTTGCTGCTGATTGTAATGTGGATGTGGCGAATTTTAACTGTCCGGGACAAATCGTGCTTTCAGGTACGGTAGAGGGGGTGAAAGAAGCCGTTTCAAAGGCAAAAGAGTATGGTCTAAGAATGGGGAAGCAGCTTAGTGTCGCTGGTGCGTATCATTCTCGCCTCATGGCGGGCGCTCAGGAGAAGCTTACCGAAACGCTTGCTCAGACTAAGGTTGGGACTCCTGATATCCCGGTGATCTCCAACTTTTTAGCTCAAGCCGCAGAAGGGGGGGATGCGATTCGGAGCTCCCTCAGCCAGCAGGTGACAGGGTCGGTCCGTTGGACTGAGTCTATGGAGTTATTACGCCAACAGGGGAATGATCTCTTTATTGAGCTTGGCCCGGGCAAAGTGCTATCTGGTCTGATGTCTCGTATCGATAAGGCTGCAACTGTGATTTCGATCGACGATGTCGAGAGTCTTGAGGCTGCAGTTACACAATTGTCTTAGGAAATCTTGGATGAGGGGATTTTTTTCTAAAATGAGGCAAAAAGATGTTGCCCCTCATCCGCAATCGTCCTAGCGTCCCGCCGTCTTAACCGACTACGCGGAGCGGTAGCTCAGTTGGTTAGAGCGCCGGCCTGTCACGCCGGAGGTCGCGGGTTCGAGTCCCGTCCGCTCCGCCACTTTTTTAAGCCCCATCAACTGGGGCTTTTTTGTTGATCTCTATCAAGCTTGTTAAGCTAAGAATGACGATCGAGAAAGCGAAGGGGAACTTCCTTTGTCAGCCACACTCCATTTTCAGCCTGAAAAAACTCAAAGCCTGCTTCAAACATTCTTGTGGCTTCGACAAAAAGAATCGCTGGCGAGCCATGGCGCATGCCTACTTTTTTTGCCGTCGCTATATCAGAAGAAAGATGAACGTGCTGACGAGTTCTTGAACTGAGACCGCTTTGCTGGATCGATTTTAAAAAGCGTTCAGCGGTGCCGTGGTAGAGAATCGCTGGAGGTTTGACGGGACGCAGGCCGATGTCGATATCGATTGAGTGTCCTTGATTGGCACGGATGCGGGTCCCATCATCGGAAATACGGAAACGAGCTTTATCGTTGGTGGTGACGACCTCGAAAAGCTGTTCTTTAGTGCTACGTTTACCATGTTCAGCCAATTTTTGTAGTAGAGTGGAAATCTCTGCCCACCCTTCGGAGTCAAGATGGAGGTCGATTTCTTCAGGTTTATGCCGAAGGACGAGACTGAGAAAGCGACTAAGTTTATTATTGTTCATGGGCGTCGGGGAATAGGGGCAGGGTGATTAATCTCTTATTGGGGTGAAAGATCAATTGCTACTCTTAGCCGTCGCGGGGCTGACGTTAGTTCTCGGGGCTTGTTCGACTGTCATCGTTCCGCAGGCTGAGTCTTATTCGATCACCCAGGGGAGTCTCTGGGATGTGGTAAGTGAGGATGGTGTTGTGCATTATCAAGCTCTCGTGGATTCACCGTTTCTGATCGAGAGAGAGTATGAGGAAATTAAGGGAAAATCACCTGATTCGCATCCAGAAGAATTTCCGAGAGAAGAAGATCGCCTCGCTTATTGGCTTAATGCTTACAATATCTCTGCAATTTATGGGGTGGTGAAAAATTACCCTATCAAATCGGTACGAGACCATCAGCCTTTCTCTCTTTTTTCTCTAATTCCTGGAGGAGGATTTTTTGCAGCTCAGAAATTCAGCTATGGAGGGGAAAAGATGAGCCTCTACCGGTTAGAGAATAAAATAATCAGGAAGCGCTTTAAAGATCCTCGCATTCACTTTGGGCTGAATTGTGCGTCTCGTAGCTGTCCTAATCTATCTCCAAAGCCTTTTCGAGGTAGTTCACTAGAGAGGCAGCTGGATCGTCTTACGAGGGATTTTATCAATTCCCCAAAGGGGGTGCAGATTAATCATGAAGCTCAGGAGATTCGAGTTTCTGCGATCTTTGATTGGTATGAGGAAGATTTTCCAGACGGGATTCTGAATTATGTGGCAGGTTATTATGAAAATCGCGAGGCTTTGAAAAGGGCTCGAGAGTTAGGTTATGAGCTAAAGTTTCTCTCGTACGATTGGTCTCTTAATGGGCCACGAGGGATTTAGTGGGAGGCTTTTTCTTGAGCTGTAATCGGTCAAGTTTCTCTCGGATGCCAGTGGCATTCATCTCGCACATGGAGATCATCTTTCCATCGACTGGGACTTTGAAGATGCAGGCTTCGAGGCGCGCTTTTCCTTCTTCAGTTTTTAGGTCACCAGGGGACATGAAATTATGAATGATAAAGAGAAAAGGGTTTAATTGAGGGAGTTCTTTTTGCTGGATAATATTGAGAAGAAGCTGCGCAAGCTTCCGTCTCTCACTCCAGAAACGGTAGCCTGTGTAGCGGAGTGTCTTTGCAAGAAAGCGGGGATTTTTTAGGAGAATGGTTAAAAATTGGCTGATGTTTTCCTGCCACGGTAGCCCCCAATTGATCGTTGCTCCCACGGTGTTGATCGCTTCTGCGAGCATTGCCTCGTCTTTGGGATTTTTAGAGCGGACTCCTTCGAAAATTATGGTCTTCTGACCAACTCGGGCAAGAAGGAGAGGGACGAGATTATTGCACTTACGGTGACCGAATTGTAAGGGGAACCGGTTGATGCTTTGACCAGAGGCTTGGTGAATTTGTTGCCAGAGTCCATCCCGGTGAACTGGGTCTGGGCTTTGGCGAGTGCGGCCTACATCCGCTACGGGGAGAAAGCTGAGGAGGCGGAAGGCATCCGAATTTTTGAAAAACCAATCAGTAATACTGGCTACCGAAGTAAGATTTGATTCAGTCACCGTAACGGTCGAGGCCGCTTGGAGTGGGTGACCTGTTTCGCGTCTGACCCGGCGAATGAGATTTGCGAATTGGTCCCGAACTTGATGGAGATCTTCTTCGGTCATGTGTCGGTCGATGCCGCGTCGTCCTCGTTGCGTGGTATCAATGTGGATGCTGATCTTTCTAAGTCCATAATCTCGGACAAGAGCGATGAGATATTCCGGTTCTTCGATGAAGCGTTGACCGTGGCTCATGACCATCGGGTCTAGTCCGATCTTGAGAGCGTATTTGATGATGCGGCCGAGCTGTGGGAGGGGGAGGAGGGTGACTTCTCCGGCTGTGATCTGAACTTTGCCTGCGATACCAAGCGAGCGCCTCATCGTGTCTAGTTGATCTTTGACCGCTGAAAAAGGAAGAGGTTCAGTTTTGTTAGCTTCTGGTCCCAGGTAGCAGCAGGTGCAGGAGAAGTTACACTTTTCCATCACATGATGCGTGGCGCCGCAGGCGATCGCGGTTTTACCAGCAAGTTGATGTGTGGTCTGGAGTTCTTCAGGAAGGCTCTGCCAGCGTTCTTTGAGTAGGTTTTGCTTTTCGAGCTGAGCTTCAGATTTTTGTGAGAATGGACCGGACATCGTGTCCGATATGACTTCAGAGATCGTCTTCTATTCCACAAATTTAGTGACAACAAAAAAGCCAGGGAATTCCCTGGCTTTGATGAGGATAGAAAGGAGATCGCTGATTTAATGGGTGCGTTTCAGAAGCCATGGGAGGAGGTCCGCGATGGCGATACGCTCTTGCTCCATGGAATCACGATGCCGAATGGTAACTGTGTCCTTAAGCGCTGCTGGATCTTCTCCGTCTCCCGCACCGATGGTCTCGAAGTCGATCGCGATGCAGAAAGGGGTTCCGATTTCATCCTGACGGCGATAGCGGCGGCCGATGGCAGCTGTTTCGTCGTAGAAGATGTTCATGAAAGGCTGGAGGAGGTTTTTCACTTCCTTCGCCTTTTCGACGAGTTCTGGCTTGTTCTTTAGCAGGGGAAGGATCGCAGCCTTGACGGGGGCGACACAGGGCTTGAAGCGCATCACGACGCGTTCATCTTTTTTCCCACCTTCTTTGGTCAGGTCCTCTTCATCATAGGCTTCGCAAATGAGTGCTAGGACGGTACGGTCACAGCCGGCGGAGGGCTCGACGACATGAGGGATGAATTTTTCCTTGGTCTCTTCATCGAAGAATTCAAGCGGCTTACCAGAATGCTGCTGGTGCTTGCCGAGATCGTAGTCGCCACGGTAGGCGACTCCTTCGAGTTCCTGCTGACCGAAAGGGAAATCGTATTCGATATCGTATGTTTTTTGCGAGTAGTGTGCTCGCTCTCCATCAGGGATGTCGAGGACATGGAGCTTTTCCTTATCGAGGCCGATCTCTTCATAGAAAGAGAGACGCTGCTCCAACCATTCGTCAGTGAGACGGAGACCATCTTCGGGCTTACAGAAATATTCGACTTCCATTTGCTCGAATTCACGTGAGCGGAAGGTGAAGTTCCGTGGGTTGATTTCGTTCCGAAAGGATTTACCGATTTGGGCGATCCCGAATGGGAGTTTTACCCGGTTTGAATCGACGACGTTTTTGTATTGAACGAAGATTGACTGGGCCGTTTCAGGACGAAGATAGGCGGTGGCATTAGGATCATTCTCATCGGCAGAAGCTCCCATCTGTGTTTTGAACATGAGTTCAAAATCGCGAGGTTCGGTGAGAAGTGAGCCGTTATCAGGATTGTAGTTAGTAACGTCTTTTTCCTCTGAAGTGGTCTCTCCGGTGAGAGTCAGTTTCTTAGGAGAAATTTGTTTGTCGTTAAGGAACTGGGCGTAAAATTCCTTCGCGGTTTTACGCGCTTTATTTTCATCCTGATTTGGCTGATTCAGTAGAACAGAATACTCGCGATCGATCGACCAGCCTGATTCTTCGTGAGAAGCTCCGGTGAAATGGTAAGCGGTTCCTGACTGAGGGTCAATCTGGTCAGCGCGAAGACGTGCCTTTGTGAGAAGGCAGTCGCACATGGGGTCAGAGAATCCACCGATGTGACCAGAGGCTGTGAGGACGGCCTGGTGAGTAAGGATCGATCCATCCATTCCTAGAACGTCATCACGTTCTTGCACATTCTTACGCCACCAGTATTCCTTGAGATTTTTTTTCAGCTCAGCGCCGAGGGGGCCGTAGTCCCAGCATCCATTCAAGCCGCCGTAGAGTTCGGCAGACTGGAAGATGAATCCTTTACGTTTACAGAGAGAGACAATCTTCTCCATCCGGGCGGTGTCGGTCTGGTCTTTATTAGCCATGATACTGGGGCGGAAATTCTGATCCGCTCGCGGGCGAGGAAACAGGAACTTGGCGCGCTAAGCAAGGGGGAGTTTCTCCTAGAATTCCAAAATGAGCAGAATTTTGAATTCTAGGGTATTGTTAGACTAAAACGGGCACTCCTCTCGTGGGATCGAGGGCGTCAGCAGGTGGGCCTTCGAAGTTATTGGCGACGAATTTATCCCACTGGTCTTTGGTTTCCTTCGAGAGCTGTTTCTGGATTTTCTGCTCACAGGGTGAGCAGACCATCATGGGGAAGGGGTCGAAGACAAGAGTGTCACTGAAAGCCATGCAGGCGACGGAGTAATCTCGGACTTCATTTGCGGGGGTGCCGCAGGTGAGGCAGGATTTCATCCAGTCGGTATGATGTTCACTTCCTTCCATAGCAAGTGAGCGGTCGGCGAGGTTCACCTTTTGGTTGAAAAAGTCGTCAATTTTTTTCCGGGATTCCTCGGAAAAGCTCTGGGACATTTCCAGACGGCAGGGCTGGCACATGGCATATTCGAACACGCACTCGGGGCCTTTGAAAACTTTACTCACAGTGTATGGCACGGAGAGTTCATGAAGAGCTTTCTCGCAGGTGATACAGTGCGAGAAAGGTTCGTCTTTTTCCAAGGAGTGGAAAATGGGAGGGACTTCGGGCATGGGTCGTACGAAAGAATTAGTAGCTACGCCCCCAGATAGCGCGGGAAGTAGATGGTGTTCCAGTGAGAATACAGGGAGCTTCAGGCTCATCCTGCTGGTCCAGAGGTAGGCAACGGATGGTGATTTTATGTTTTTTAGAGAGCTCTTCTTCCTGTTCTCGCGTTCCAGCCCATGGTGTTAGAAGCCAGCCGGAGTTTTCGTTCTCCCAATGCTTTTCGAAGTCGGAGAGGGATGAACATTCCGTGATGTTGTCATCGCGGAATTTTAAGGAACGTTCGAGGAGAGATTTATGAACTTCGCTTAAAGTATCGCTTGCTTGGCGGATGAAGTCTTCGCGCTCGATGAATGATTTCTCATTGGCGGCTTGGTCACGGCGCTGTAGGCAAATTTTACGATTTTCTAGATCACGAGGACCGATTTCAATACGAAGGGGGACTCCTTTTTTGACCCATTCCCATTTTTTAACTCCACCTCCAAGGTCTCGATCGTCGACTTTGACCCGGAGTGGTAAGTCTTGGAATTTTTCGTGGCGGAGGGTTTCGGCAAGAGCGTGGCAGGAGTCGATGATGGCCTGCTTAGTATCTTCCTTCGGAGTAACAGGGATGATGATAATCTGTTGAGGGGCGATAGCAGGTGGAAGCACCAAGCCGTCATCATCTGAGTGGGCCATGATGAGGGTGCCGATGAGGCGGGTAGAAACTCCCCAGGATGTGGTGTGAACGAATTGTTCTTTGTTGTCACGGTCGACAAAAGTGATTTTCTGCGCTTTGGCGAAATTCTGGCCAAGGTAGTGGGAGGTGCCCGCTTGGATTGCTTTTTTATCCTGAACCATGGCTTCCACGGTGAGGGTGGAATTGGCGCCAGGGAAGCGTTCGGCCTCAGTTTTCTCACCCATAATTACGGGGATAGCGAGGAGGTCTCGCAGAGAGTCGGCATAGAGCTGGTGGATCATGTGCGTTTCCTCCAGTGCTTCTTCTTTAGTTTCATGGGCGGTGTGGCCCTCCTGCCAGAGGAACTCGGCAGTGCGGAGGAAGAGGCGGGGGCGCATTTCCCAGCGCATCACATTGGCCCACTGGTTGATCAGGAGAGGAAGGTCACGGTAGGACTCGACCCAGCGGGAGAAGGCTGCTCCGATGATGGTCTCTGAAGTCGGACGAATGACGTAAGGTTCAGTGAGCTTCCCGGTGGGCACCATTTTGGTTTTACCGTCTTCGTCTTTTTCGGCTTCGAGACGGTGATGGGTCACGACGGCACACTCGGTGGCGAAACCTTCGGCATGCTCGGCTTCTTTTTCGAGGTAGGACAGGGGAATGAGAAGAGGGAAGTAGGCATTTTCATGGCCGGTGGCCTTGAAGCGGGCGTCGAGGTCTTTTTGGATGGCTTCCCAGATTGCGAAGCCCCACGGCTTGATGACCATGCAGCCACGTGTTTCAGAGTTTTCCGCCATGTCAGCGGCTTTGATCACTTGCTGATACCACTCGGGGAAATTTTCGTCGCGAGTAGGGGTGATTGCGTTCTTGGGTTTCGCCATGTCACGGAGAGTGTGTGATGAGAAAGGCGGGGGAAGCAAGACTTGTGGTGAGTGAGAGAAGGGTTTGGATGAGTGATTTATGGCTAAGAATGAAAAAAGTTCATTTTTTCATCATGATAAGATCGTCATTTGGCATCCTCTCTGCTATTTGATGAGATATGGCTGGAAAGAAAAAAGCTGCTTCTAAGAAGGTGGCTAAAAAAGTAACAAAGAAGGTCGCGGCGAAAAAGTTTGCGAAGAAAGCGGCCAAGAAAAAGGTCGCCAAAAAGAAGGCTCCGACTCACGAGGAAATCAAGATTCTCGCCCAGGCGATCTACGAAGATCGTTGTGCTCATGGAAAACCGGGCGACCAGGATTCAGACTGGGCTGAGGCTGAGCGCCAGTTGATGAGATGAAAAAGGGGCGTGTTGCGCCAATGAAAGATGACACCGAAGCGGTTTAGTCGTTGCGCCAGGTTCTATGACACCCGGAGCTTCCCTGATTTTTCCGAAGGCGAATTGAGGAGATTCCCAAGCCAAGAGCATAAGCAAACTGATTTAAGAAAATCAATTTTCATGGCCATGGTCCTGTTCAGATATAAAGGCATGTAAAAAACACACCCCAAAAAAACGAATCCAACAGCAACACCTAAACGATACCTGAGAATCTCACCTACTGAGTGATTTTCTTTCCTACAATAAAGGGCACCTCCGGTAACCTCCTCGCTAAAAAGAATTCCCTGATACTTCCAAAAGCGTAGAGTCTTGGCATGAGAAGGTATCGCAATCTGGACGGGGGTGGGAATCTCTTCGCGGCGTTGGATCATCAGAAAGCTGCGCGATCTCATTGACTGGGAAAGTTTTCGCCCCGTGCTCGAAGTGGTCACAGGCTACGACACCAAAGATTGGAAGAAAGGCGGACGCCCACC
>CALGMJ010000220.1 GCA_937958875.1 uncultured Verrucomicrobiales bacterium
TGCTGTGCCATTCGCATCAACTAATGAGCTGGATCCAAGTAGTAGCAAGAGAAGTGCGGTCCTCATTAGGGCCCATTCGATCCCAATAAGGTTTAGCTTCTTCGACCTCTACGAAACGTTTGCCTGATCTTGAAGCCTGGGACGACTAATGAGCGAGATTACCTTCTGTAAATCCTCCCACCATTATCTCTTTCTCGCGATAGGTTTGGGTGAAATACGAATGAAGCCTTTCTGATAATTAGCAGTGGTCTGGGTGGAGTCACAAATATATCGCAATACGACAAAAGCGGGAACATTTTTAAGGGAAAGTTGGTCGATCTTACGTTCACCTGGATCCGGCTTTCCGGAGATCGTAAAGTGAATTTTTGGACCTTTCCTAGGCCCTTGACCGTTCATGCCTTTATGCCCTCCTAGGTAGTCCAGAGCATCTTTCAGAGTGATATCTTTAAAATCGATCACAGGAACCATTATGTTTTCCAGACGCCCAACTTGCTTATTTGATAGAGTAATACGCTCCAGCCTATCTCCTATCAGGGCCTCCATGATAGCCTCAGATAGCTCCAGGTTAGCAGGGGTATTTCGATGAAATAATGTTTTACTCCCCGGTAAATATGTGACCTGTGACCCTTCGGGCATCTCAACACCATTGGCCAAGAACATATCCCGTAAATTCTTAAAATTATTGGCTTTGAGCACAGCCTTTAAGGCACCTTCACCCACTCGATATCTTTCAGTGACGACGCTATTTCCAAAATCTTCCTGAGAAAATATGGTAACAGCAAACTCATCGACTTTGTATCGCAGCTCTGCTTTATTACAGATATGTTGGATAATTACATCAAGTGTTGCATTTGAGAGATAAAGGGAATCAATAATCGCTAAGCCCGGGTCTTCCCGATTAGTTCCATTTGTTGATTTCTGAATCACAAATTTCAGACCCTTCGAGGAAGCCTTTTTTGTGCTGGTGTCGAGCTCCTTGGAACGAATACTTAAAAAGTCGATCGCTTCCGCAACAGTGATGTTTTCAAAATGGACCTCGGGAATAATCGTTTTCTGAAGCTTTTGGGTAATCAATGACCGTCGCTCGTTTGCAGCTGGTGAGATCTCCTGTTTCGGTTGAATCTTTTCCTCAGAAAAGGCGAGCCCTCCAATAACGAAGGTCCCTGAAGCGATAATGATTGTAGTTATTTTGGTCATAGTCGTAGATGTTGGTTTATTTTTTTTGAGAAGGAGCAAGCGTCCAATGCGCTGTTCCATTTCGGTTGAGCTGTCAGCCATAGTGAGGCCGAGCGAAAAATTTTGATGAGCTGACCGAGAGGCAAAACGGCAGAGAGTTTCGGCATAGTCAGTTGGAGAAATTCCAGCGCGCACGACCGCTTCATCGGCAGCAAGCTCGGCAGTTTCCTTCCAGAAACGAATGCTGATCCAGACGAGTGGATTAGGCCAGTGGAGCGCCTTTACGAGAGTGCCGAGAAAAAGAAACTGAGTGTCACGTCCACAGAGGTGAGCTAGTTCGTGAAGAAAAACAGTCCGCAGTTCTTCACGCTCCCATGTCTCGCACTGATCGGAGATGACAACTGTGGGGCGAAGGCTCCCGAAGATAAAAGGTGTAGGGCTAGCCGGGCTAATCACCAGCTTAGCATCTTGTCGAAGGCCTAATTGATGATGACATTCGCGGAAGAGCTTTTGGATTTCTGTAGAGGCTGGCTCTCCTTGGGTAAGAATCGCTTTGATTTGGATAAAACCGAGCAGTCATTTGATCGTAAAAAATACAACACCAAGAAGCCATAAGGCGAAGAACCAATGGGGGACTGACCAAGACCCTTTCTGCGCCTGTTGCGCGGCTATAGGAGCTTCGATTTCAATCAAAGAATCTTCACCTAGAGTTGCGGTGACTTCTGAACCTTCGTTAATCACCGCATGGGGTGGAGCCTTGGGAACCTGAACTTTAAAATCCCAGAGAGGAGGAGCGAGAGCCAAAACGCTTAAGACAAGCAGGCCAAGAATCGCCCCCTGCCAGAGATGGCGACGGGTGATGCCCGTGGCCTTTTGCAAAGCAAGGGCTAACGAGCAACAGAGAATCAGGAATCCTATTCCCCGAAGCAGCAGCTGGGCAGAGACGCCAAGACTATTCCATTGTTCTATCATCTCTTTGAGGGTTTGTCCTTTTTAGCAGACTCAATCATCAGAGAGATCCTCTCTAGCTCTTCAGCCGTAACTTTCTCATCCTTTGCTCCTAGCAGGCCCATTACAGCCTCTTCCACCGAACCACGATAAAAGGTATCTAAAAGTCGTCTAGCTGCGGACTTGGCGGCGGTCTTTCGAGAACGAGCAGAGGAGTAGAGGAATTTTTTGCCCTCGAGCTTCCGCTTCAGCTCACCCTTCTCCACTAGAATGGTGAGAAGTTTACGAACGGTGGCATAGCTTGGTTGATCCGGAATATCTTCCCAAACATCTCGAGCAGAGACCGGCTCTTTCTCAAAACAGATGTCCATGATCTGTCGCTCGCGGCGGGAAAGTTGATTACTCTCATCTTTAGACATGTGTGAATATATTCACACATTGCCGCCTACGCGAACTAAAAACTGTGAAAAAATTCACAGTTTATTTAAAACCTCTACCAGTAAGAAGCATATTACCCAAAATTGGGGTGCTTCAGTCTCAACTCCATATTGTCCCGTACTTGAAGTTGGGTATGATCCCACCTGTCACAGCCCAGATATCCACTTCCCTTTCGACTGAGTCCAACTCACTGACTGCCCCCGCACCGTGCTCAAAGCTACCGCCTATATCCGCAGTCATGATGTGAAAATCGCATGCCTAAAGGCGGACCCGAGCGCCTCCTTCATGACCTCAATCA
>CALGMJ010000221.1 GCA_937958875.1 uncultured Verrucomicrobiales bacterium
GAACCATTGAAATTACCAAAGTTCGCTGCAGCGCCAGCGGAACCTCCCAAACTAAGATCAGAAACCTGCATCAAGGGAGTGTGAATACCTGCGGTCGACGCGTAAGTCGTGCGTTCCTGACCATCCACCATGATGCGATAATGCTCCGCGGTCTCATCCCAAACGAAGGCGACAAAATGCCAACCTGCACCGATAACATCGCGAATGTAAGTTCTCTCGAAACTAGATCCTCCCCGCCCATTCACACTTAAAGTTTCATCGATTGCCAAACCAGAATAACTTCCAGCTACCGCCACGTCTTGCTCATTGTTATCACCATAGCGGAAGAGAATTTGGGTTGAGGTCGAGGCCGTCACGGTTTCAGGGAAATTAATCCAGAAGGCAACTGTTTGTGCCGTGACTCCAACATCACCCATGTCTACTCGCCCATCCACGCCATCAAAAGTAACGCTGTTCGATCCTGCTAAGGCTCCAGAATTTAAGGTACCATCGATGCTATTGCTCAAATTTCGAGCAGTTGGGGGAGCGCCATCATCAAGTGGCCAGTAGGATGGCGCGTTGACATAATCGGCAGCGAATTCGGTGTAGGAATTCCATTCGCTGACATTTGATCCAGTTCCGTTAATACGGATGTATCGCCCAAAGGTATCGGGGATATCATACGCTTCGAGCTCAAGAGTGGTTCCACTACTCTGTGCATCAAGCACGGAAACCCAGTTCGTCGCGTCGAGCGAAATCTCAAAATTCAAATTATATACACGTTCGTCACCGAGATACGTCGCGAGAGAAATTTCGCGAATAAGACTCATATCGCCGAGATCAAACTGCATCCAGTTCGGCCCCTGACCAGTCCACCTGGTCGAAAGATCTCCGTCCAATACAGTTTCTGGCTCGAAGC
Source organism: uncultured Verrucomicrobiales bacterium (assembly GCA_937958875.1). Taxonomy (GTDB): domain Bacteria; phylum Verrucomicrobiota; class Verrucomicrobiia; order Verrucomicrobiales; family Akkermansiaceae; genus SW10. Next base: position 899 of record CALGMJ010000221.1, read on the forward strand.
CCGGAGTGGAACTCACGACACTCGCGGTCGCTATGATGGGATCGGGGGCAGAAGCGCCCTGTAACAGAGCAGGGCAGAGCGTCAAACACAACCGTAAGATTCGGTTTTTAGATATTGTGTATTCGAACATCCTCAAACTCATATCGGAAAATTGTATTAGTTCCACAGAAAACCATAGGTCTAAAGACTAGTCTTAGGGTAATGGCCTGTCAGAAAATGATTTAAATGAAGTTTTTAGGATGTTAGACATTTACCATTTTGATTACCCTTAAAATCAGGAGGTAATATATCCTATATCAGTCATACAAAAAACACCAACAGGAGGTGGTGGTGAATCTCTCAAATTTCGAGCGCCTCACCAGGCTGAGGGACAATGACCCGCTCTTCTAAACCTCGTTTTTTTGCCTCAATGAGAAGTCGCTCGATGGGCTCGTCCGGGTGTTCATTTCCCAATGGAAAAGTCCCGTAGTGCATCGGCATCATCAGGTCAGCCCCCAGATCCTCAAAAGCCTGAAGAGCCTCTTCTGGATTCATATGGACATCTCGCCCACTTGGGGCCTCGTAGGCCCCGATTGGCAAAATCGCGAGGCAGATTTTCTCTCGCTGCCCGATCTCTTTAAAACCATCAAAATAGGCGGAATCCCCCGCATGGAAGATATTTCGCTCTCCGGAATGCACGATGAAGCCACCATAATCACGGTGAGTATCTGCCCCATAGCGAGCTCCCCAATGGTGACTAGGAGTGTGAACGATACGGATTCCACCGATTTCACGTTCTTCCCAAATTTTCATCTCATGAATTTGAGAAAACTTTAACCACTTCACTAAACCTCGGCTCCCCTGCGGAACCACTACCCCCTCCTTCGAACCAATCACCCGTAGCGATGGCTTATGAAGGTGGTCGAAGTGAGCATGAGACACTAGGACGAGATCGAGATCCGGTAAGTCTCTAAGCCGAAGCCCAGGCTCAGTCTGACGCTTCACAGGACCGTGCCAGTTCGCCCAATTCGGGTCAAAAATCACGGCATGATCTTCAAATTGAACTAAAAACGTAGCATGGCCAATCCAGGTCGCACGCACCTTTCCCTCCGCCGGTGGTGTATGGATCGGTGAACGAGACTCCCCCGCTCTCTTTTTAAAAATCTGAGGGATGATGCGGTGCCTCCAGAAACGGTAGTTCCGCTCGGGCCAGCCTTTTTTAGGCCGGAGACCGGAATTACGTTCCTGAGAAGAAGACACCGTTTAGGTTAATGATGATTTAGGCGAGACTCTCAGCAATTTTATCCGCCCAGGATTTTGCCAAAGCCGCATAATTTTTATCACCGTCGACGTAGGAAATCCCGCGTGAAACATTGACCACGCTAGGTGCTTTACGACCGGAGTCTTTCAGAGAGTCAAGACTTCCACCCTGCGCTCCTAAGCCCGGAATCAAAAGGGGAACGTCAGGGAGATTACCAAGGACATCACCATCTGCATTTGTCAGTCCGACGACAAGACCTGGCGTGGTGAGCTTCCCTTCCTCTTGCGCTCTAGAACACAGATCTCCGACTCTCTCAAAAAGAGCCCGCCCCTCACAATCACGACGCTGAAAGTCTGCGCTGCCCGGATTTGAGGTGACGGCGAGCAAGTAAATCCCCTTCCCTTCCCAGTCGAGAAATGGCTCGAGAGTATCGTAGCCGAGAAAAGGATTCAGAGTCACGGCATCTACGGCCCAATTTTCGAAATAGGAGCGCGCATAGTATTTCTGGGTCTCTCCGATATCACTGCGCTTAGCATCAAGGATGATGGGAACCTCTTTCGGCATTTCCTGAAGAAGATTTTCCAAAATTTCGATCCCCTTCAGCCCCATCGCTTCGAAATACGCCATGTTCGGCTTAAAGGCTGCGGTGTATTCGGCGGTTTCTCCGACAATACGGCGGAGAAACTCGGCGATATCACCGTCGGTCAAATCTGGACGCGGGTCCAAGCCCACACATAGGGCAGAACCGGTGACTTCGATACGTTTCTGGAGGCGCTCGGCGTAGGTCATGGCTGCTTCTTAGACAGAATTTACCGAATTCACAAAATTTAGTTCTGTGGATGGCGGACCTGATCGATGAGCTCGGTCACCTCCTGTGGTGGTGGGGGGGTGAAAGTAGAAACAGTAAAAGCGACCACGAAGTTGATAATCATCCCAATGAAGCCGATCCCCTCTGGCGAAATATCGAAGAAATACTGATCTTCCGTCCCCCCGAGAAACTGGAAGTAAATGATGTAACCTAGCGTAAACGCGATTCCTACCACCATGCCCGCGATAGCACCTTCTTTATTCATACGACGTGAAAAAATGCCCATCAAGAGAGTTGGGAAGAAGGAAGATGCGGCTAGACCGAAGGCGAAAGCGACCGTCTTCGCGATGAAAGTCGCGGGAGGATTAATGCCGAAGTAAATAC